>JAFAFP010000273.1 GCA_023423415.1 Pseudomonadota bacterium
ACACAGAGCTTGAAGATCAGCGAGCCAGCATCAACAAATCGATGCACACGATCGAGAAATTCTGGGGCCGCCGGCCACGCGGCTGGTTCGGGCCGGGCCTGACCCAGACCTTTGACACGCTGGATTATCTCAGCGAAGCAGGTATTGAATACATCGGCGACTGGGTGCTCGACGACGAGCCGGTGGCGCTCAAAACAAAGCATAAACCCGTTGTCGCGCTGCCCTACAACTTCGAGATCCACGATATCGTACTATTTACCGCGCAGCATCATCCCTCATCGATGATCTATGATCGCGCCATGGACCACTTCAACTGCCTCTATGAAGAAGCGGCGGAACGGCCGAAGATCATGGCCATTGCCTGCCATCCCTATTTGTCCGGTGTGCCACATCGTATCGCCCATGTGGAACGCACCTTCGCCGACATCCTGAGCCGGCCCGGTGTCGTCTCCTGGAACGGCGAACAGATCCTCGACTGGTATCTCAAGCAGCAGAAAGCCTCGTAATGTCTCCTCGTATCCGATCCGCCTTCGTCCCACACGATTTGAAAGCGCCCATCAAAGGCGCAACCGACGGCCTGCTGGCCGGGCTGACTGTTGCAATCAAGGACATGTATGACATCGTCGGCGAGCGCTCTGGCGGCGGCAATCCAGACTGGCTGGCGGCACAGCAGCCGGCGACGAGAAATGCGAGCGTCGTGCAGAAGCTGCTCGATGCCGGCGCCACCATTACTGGCAAGACAGTCTGCGATGAGTTCTTCTACAGCCTCGCCGGCGCGAACGCGCATTACGGAACGCCGGCCAATCCCCGCGCGCAAGGCCGGTTGCCCGGCGGCTCGTCGAGCGGCTCGGCCTCCGCGGCGGCTTCCGGTGCATGCGACTTTGCGATCGGCAGCGACACCGGCGGCTCGGTGCGTGTGCCCGCCTCCTTCTGCGGCCTCTACGGCATCCGCACCACCCATGGCCGTGTCGATCTCACCGGTGCGATGCACATGGCCGGCTCGTTCGATGTCGCGGGCTGGCTCGCGAACGGCCCAGGTGTCTTCCAGCGTGTCGGCGACGTGTTGCTTGGTGGCACGTCCACAACCGCCCCCATCTCAAAACTGATCGTGCTGGATGACGCTTTTGCAGAAGCCGACGCGGAGATTGCTTCGTTCATGAACGACGCGCTGACCGCAATGACGGACGATCTGCCAAAACCCTCACATCAGCGCATTGCACCAGACAGTCTCGACGCTTGGCGCGAAGCGTTCCGCATCATCCAATCCCGCGAAGTCTGGAATTCCTTTGGTGAGTTCGTGAGTCTGACCAAACCAAAATTCGGTCCAGGGGTCGCCGAACGTTTTGCCGCCGCCGAGAAGATTACGGAAGAGCAAGCAGCAAAGGCCCGTGTGATGCAGGAGCGCGCGCGAGATCGCATTCGCGCGATTGCCGCGCCCGGAACTGTTCTTGTGCTTCCAACCTCGCCCTCGATCGCGCCACTGATCAAAGCACCGCTTGAAGTGCACGAATCCTTCCGCCTTCGCGCCATGCGCATGACCTGCATTGCCGGCCTCTCCGGCCTACCGCAAGTCTCGATCCCGATCGGAACGGTTGAAGGATGTCCCGCCGGACTTTCCTTCATCGGTTGGGCCGGTGGCGATGAAGCGTTACTCGACCTGGCATTGAAGTTATCACGCTATTGCGGAATGGAAGCATAACAGCAGAGTTTCTTGCCTTCGTATGGGAAGTCGGAGAAGCGACAAACGCCCCGGCGTGATGATTTAATTGCAACAGCAACATCAATTATCGTGACAAAGCTGGCAGGATTTAAGAATCCTGCCAGCTTTCATCAGCAGATCACCCAATAGCTGCCGCATTCGTAAGATGCTTCGGTGGCATCAATTGCCATGGAAATTGTCGAACAGCGGATTGGGATCGTGCATCTGGGCCCGTCCCCTCACGACACCGGCCTTGCCGTATGCGCCGCGCGCCTCACCCGACATTGACGGACCGGAGTTGATCCAGGCGGGCGTATCGCCGTGGAGACTGCTGCCAATATCCTCGCGGACCTGTGCATTGGCAGTTGCAGCAACGACGACGAAAGATGCGGCAATGAGAACTGTTCTGATGATCTTCATATTGGCCTCCTCCTTGAGGTGAGTTTCTGAACCACGATCATGTTCTAATCTTCCTCATTCGGGACGAATGTGAACGGCGTTACATATGGGATCGATCAACGACCTGTGATCATGATTTTTCGGAAAAATTCCGGGAAATCACCTTCCTCAAGACAGCGGAGCCGGCGGGACCATATCCCACCGGCTTTATCAACGAATAATCGATGTCCTGCTTGAGTTCGAAAATCCGAAGGCTGTCGATGCTCGTGGCCTTAGCTATTCCCGTGGAAGTTATCGACCAGCGGATTGGCATCGTTCTCCGGCACCGGAGCGTAATATTGCTGTACCGGGACATGCGTACGAGCGCGATGATTATGGACCTGCGCATATGAACCACGCGCGTCCCGTGCGTGAACCGCGTAAGGAGCAGCCTGATACGATTGCACGGCCGGGGTGTTGCCGTGGAATCCACTGTTGAGGTCTTCGCGGCCCTGCGCATTGGCGGCAGCAGCGACGACAACAAACGAGGCTGCAACAAGAGCGGTCTTGATGATCGACATGCTAGTCTCCTTTTACCCTGAGAGGTGAACCTCATGATTGAGCGTTCATGCCTCCTGGTTCGTGGAGAATTAAGCGCGGGTTACAGGATCGCCAATCAACGGGCTGTGATTGATGTGGTGATGCGTGTGCCAGAAGAACGTAGTTCGCTCATTGCGACAAACGCATTTTCAACAAAAGTCGAACGACAGATTGAGACCGATTCGCCACAATCAGACGCGCAATAAAAAAATATCCCGCGCAACGGCTCATCTTCAAAGCATTATTCTCACAAATGAAACGCTCGGAGAAAATACTCGAACGGGAGATACATTCATTTGGATGGTTTTGTATTTCGCGACTGGTACACACCTCAGCGCCCAAATGTCGCAGCAAGCAGCGATGCGATTTTGGAAGAGCCGTCATGCCAGCGGTCAGCAGGGATGCAGGCCATCACATAGCGGTCCGGACGCAGCAGGAAAACGTGGCCGGGAGGTATTGACGTCCAGTCTTGCGCGTTCTTTGCGCGGACCGACGCGACACCTAGCTTCGCACCGCGCATTACTTCGTCATCGCCGTTAACGACGAGTGTCGCTGCGACGGCAAGCTTCGGCTTCATTGATGCCAGGTCGGCTTGTATGGTGGACAATATGTCACTGTGGCCGCTGCGCATCACGACTGAGAAGCCTTGTCCTAGGACGCTGTCCAGCAGAGCGCTTTGCCCGTTCGGCAATAACACCTGAGGTTGCGGAAAAAGTCGTCCAACAAGAGTCTTTCGAGCGCTGCGCCCATCTGGCACCAGAAATCCATCGGCGAAGCGCGGCGACGGCTTGAATCTCATTTGCGCGATGTAATCACGAGCCGGCGGATAAAGACCGAGCAGTCGGAACGCATTCTGCACAAGAAAGGCTTCGGTCCGGCTGCGCGGCGCCATGACGCGGCCCATGCGAAGCGCCATATCGATCATCGCTCCAACATGATCACGCCGCTCGATTTCGTAAGTATCGAGGAGACGCGGACCTAGTTCTTTGCGCGCCACCGCGGCGAGCTTCCAGGCAAGGTTGTAGGCGTCGCGAATTCCGCTGTTCATTCCCTGTCCGGCAAAGGGCGGCGTGAGATGCACGGCGTCACCTGCAAGAAACACCCGACCGAGCGACCAGCGTTCGGCGATGCGCGCATGAAAGGTATAGATCACCTGCCGGACGATACGACTGCCGGGATCGGCATCGTGCGTTTTGAGCAGATGCTCGACCATCTCCGATTTGAGCAGATCCTCATCACGCTCATGCGGATGCAGGTAGAATTCGTAACGTCGCGTCTGACCTGGCCCCGGCAACGCAATGCAGGGTCGATCTGGATTGCAGAATACCTTTGTGTGCCGCGACCGCGTCGGCGAGTTTTCAAGATCGACGATCAACCACCGTTCGCCGAAACTCGATCCGCCGAGCGTCGTGCCAATGGCGCGGCGGGATGCGCTACTCGCTCCGTCGCAGCCAACCAAGTAGTCACAGGCGACTTCCATTTCACGGCCATCGGGACGCTGCACACGCAACGTAACTCGTTCTGAGTCTTGCTCAAACGACAGCAATTCATTCTGGAAGGCAGATGCAACATGGGGAAAGCGTACGAGCGCTTCGCGCAGCTGTCGCTCCAGGATCGGCTGACGGAATGCATTGCGGCGAGGATAACCGTAAGGCTGTCCGGTTGGCTGGACACGTGCGAAGCAGCCGCCGCCTGCCGAGTGATAGTCCGATCCATACCCGGCCACCGTTTGCGCAAAGACCTCTTGCACGATACCCGCCGCCTGCATGGTGCGAAGCGATTCATCGTCGATCGATACCGCGCGCGGCTCGTGCACCGTCGCCGCCTTGCGTTCGATGATAAGGCATTTGATGTCAAAAACGCCGAGCAGATTGGCGAGCGTCAAGCCAGTCGGGCCAGCGCCAACGATCACCACCGGATAGTACGGTCTGGGCACCGCGAACGGCTCTGCTGTCATGCCAAAATTTTCAGCGGTTTACTTGCCTTGCTCATCGGCGACGAGCCACGACTGCCTTTACGGTCGCGCATCCGTTCAATCTCGCGAGCTGCGTTGATCACCGAGATACGCAGCCGCGCGATCACAGCATCGTTCGTCTTCGGCGACATCAACACGATGCTGAGACTTCCAACGATGCGCCCATGGACGTCGAACAGCGGCGCCGAGATTCCAATACGGCCGGGATCCACCTCACCGGCGCTGACACGCACGCCATCCTTTCGGATCACCTGAAGCTCTGATTTGAATTCGTCGTAACTGCTACCGAGACCGGCAGCGACGATGTCACGGCGATGGCTTTGCCAGAGATCGGACAACGCCCGAGGAGGAAGGTGAGCCAAAATCACCTTGGACGTCGAGCCGCGAAATAGCGGCCGTCGCGCTCCGCGCTCATAGGAACTCACCGGTTCGGCAGGGTGATTACTCTCTTCATGGATGCACATCACCTGTTCACGGAAGTAGCGACACAATAGAACCGTCGCCGGCTGGCGCACACGCTTGAGCAACCTGATCATGATGGGCCGCGCGATCGCGAGGACAGGGTCCGCCGCGCGGACCTGCCGATCCAGCTCGACGATCGCCGGCCCCAGCACATAGCGGTTACGCTGCAATCGCTCGAGCAGGCCACACGCCACCAGCGTATTGAAATAGCGATAGCTCGTCGCAAGCGACACATCCAGTTGCCGCGCTGCACGCTCCGGCGACCAGACGTTCCGGCTGGCGGTATAGAGCGACAATACGCTCAGGACTTTGCCGGCGCTTTTCATTCCCCGCCGCTTGTTGCGCTACTTCCCCGCGGCCCACAGCCGAAACCGTTCCGCCCATAAACGCAAATCACAGCATCAGTTGAAGGTCAAAGAAAACTGACAAAAATCTCACATTTTGCGAATTTTTCTCGCGATCAGGTCGCCATTATTTGCGCTTCTTCGCCGATCGTTTTTTCGCTGAGCTTTTCTTGGGGACCTTCTTGCCTTCGGCCCGAGCCCTGGAAAGACCGATGGCTATCGCCTGTTTGCGGCTTCTGACCTTGCCGCCCCTGCCGCCTGGTCCGCTCCGGGCTGTACCGCGCTTATAGGCTCTCATTTCTTTTTCGACATCATCGCTGGCGCTGGGCGAATATCTACGTTTTTCTTTGCGCTTCTTCGCCATTTCAAAATCTCCCTTTGGGCCGGGAACGCAGCCGATGGCGTGCACGTTCTTGAGCCATGACCAGACTCTCGGGACATTCAAAGCCATGGCGCCTGCGAAAGCAGCGCATGATCCGCGCGCGCGCAGGTCTCTCCTTCTTCGACGACATCGAGGCTGACGATGAAATCCTCAGCCTCGGTTTCGCCGGTCCGAAAAGCGCAGCGTCCACTGGCACCGCCGGTCAATTCTTGGAGAGTAGTGAGGGTTCCTGCGGGAGCGGAGAAACGTGATGATTACGCATCACGCACGTGTCAAAAAATGGTCGGCCGAGGTCACGAAACACAGCGACGCTCTGGATCTGACAAAGAATGTCTTCAAGGGAACGCCGAAGGAGATCGCCCGATCCTTAAAACGGTCGGCGGAACGCAGCCACCGCCGTAAATCCAACCCCTTCCGTTCGGCGATGTCGATGCTGACATTCTACATCAATCGAGCGGGGAAAAATCTCTCATCGGCTCGGCGCAAAAAACTCGAAGCTGCGAAAGAAGAACTGCGCACTGCATTCAACCACAACTAGGCCACCCTATGTAATCCCGCACAGGAAATGAAATCCAGCACTCTCGCATGCGAACCAACTCAGGACCGAATTGAAGGCCCCTTGAAAGACACAACCACGTGCGCCGCACTCTTCGGCGCCTCCTCGAATATCTGGGATTTCGCCGGGCTGACAATATCCGCTATGGGCAGCATCGGATTTACATCTGTAATACATCCATAGTCGATCGAGGTCTGATAGCCGAACTTGTCAATGAGGACGGCGAAATGGTCTCGGCAAAAAATGCGCATAGCGGAAATGACTGCCGTTTGAGTCTCCACCACTGCAGGGTACTGGCTTTCAGCAAAGCTGAACAACTTTGCTTTGAGCTTTTCTCTTCGAAAATCCCCGAATGCGATCACTTGGCCCATGCCAATCAACGCCGGTTGCGCTGGCGCGTTCCGACGCATCGTAATCGCAAGGCGGCCGTAAAGTTGGCAGACGCATAACGGGCACAATGAAAACTGCAGCCAGTTAGAGACAAAAGAAGCGCGAACCGACACTTAGCGTCGATTTTGGATGTCCGAGACGTTTACTTTATATCCCTGCACCGTTGGCAGACTGCCGAAGATGCGGATGCGCACGATCGAAAGATCTCCCAGGCAATATTGCGCGCCGCTTGTCCAGCGGTTATGTGGGATTTCGGCTTCACCTGCATCGGCGTTGTATCAAAATCAGGCACCTTCAATCCTCCCACTCAAAAAACGCCCGCTCCGTTCAATTCCCGGATACACCTCAACCTGCGCGAATTCGGCAGCGATGTATTGAGCAAGATGTTCGGCGACCGCCGATATCGGTTTCGCGCACCTCTGCAGGACGATTTCAATCGACGGCAAGTTTGGAAATCCTTCGGCTTTGCCAAGAGTACGCAGCTCGGACGTGACGGCGCATTCAGGAAAAACGGAAATTGCCAATCCCGCTAGCACCGCGGCTCGCAATCCAGCAACGCTGTCGCAAACAGACGTGATGAGCCATTTGCGCCCAAGCCGATCGAGCGATTCCAGCGCGCGTTGACGCAGGACACTGCCCGGAGGCATGAGCGCCAGCGGTAGAGGCTCCTCGATTTCCAACTCGGTCATAGGACCAGTTACCCAGACGAGCTTTTCGAGACGCACCGTGTCGCCCCCCCGGAAATCCGGTTGGTTGGTCATCAGTGCGATATCGAGTTCTTCACGTTGCAGCGCAGCATGCAAGTGAACGCTTCGCGTACACATGAGCTCAATCTGGACACCAGGATGCGCGCGCGCAAAACTTCCTAGAATACCCGGCAAAAGATAGGCCGCATACAAATCCGGCAGTCCCAGCTTGACATGTCCCTCGATCATTGGCGCTGAGAAGCGCGCTCGCATCTCGTCGTTGATACGCAAAAGGTTTCGAGCATATCCGAGGAAAATCTCGCCATCGCGGGTAAGCGTGAGATTACGGCGGTCGCGGCCGAACAGGGGACGTCCGAGATTGTCTTCCAGTCGTTTGATTTGGTGCGTAATCGCCGGCTGTGTGCGACCGACCTTTTTACCGGCGGACGTCAATCCATTCGTTTCTACGATAGCCACAAAGGTTCGTAGCAGAGCAATATCGATATCTGCGATCATCAACATTAAGCACGCGAATGGACCCGATACACACAATAAATTTCGCTTCGTAAAAGGTAAAGCGTAACATTTTTTCTCAAGGCCACCCGCGCGGTGTCGAAGCGGATGCGCCCAACACGGAGATGCTATCGGGACAATCAATTTCGCGGGTCGGTGATCATAAAGACTGGATTTCAATCCGGCGCCCGGCATCGTCAAGCAGGAGGAAACGAACATGAACATCACTCGGCGTCAGATCTTGCGCGCGGGCAGTGCAGCAATAGTTACAGGCGCGTTACCGTCGGCATTCGCTGCAACCACGAAATTCCCGGAGCGCCCGATTGAGCTCATTGTGCCTTGGGGTCCTGGTGGCGGAGCCGACCAACTTGCACGGCTCACAGGCAAACTCAGCGAGCCTGTTCTGGCCCAAAGCATGCCGGTGGTGAACGTCCCGGGCGGCACCGGAGCAACCGGAATGGCAAAACTACTGGCAGCGCCCGCCGATGGTCATTCCGCGGCAATTTACATCGCAGACAGTCACGCATTGCTTGTCGGCAAGGACGCGCGCTGGTCCTTGGACAGCATCACACCAGTCGCGGTGATGATTCAGGCACCTTCGTTCCTCTTTGTCCCCCAGAATAGCCGCTTCAAATCCTGGTCGGATTTCGCCGCGGAAGCGAAAGGAAAGCCAGGCCAATTGAAAGTCGCGACGCTCGGCTTCGGCAGCGTCGATGATTTCACCCTCACCTACCTTGGTGCACGAGGCATCAAGGTTGTGCAAGTTCCCTTCTCCAAGCCAAGCGAGCGCTACATTTCGATCCTAGGTGGACACGCCGACGCACTTTACGAGCAAGCCGGGGACGTCGCACAATTCCTCAACAGCGGCCAGATGCGACCGCTGATCACCTTCGGAAATGAGCGTTTAGAGGCATTCAAGGACGTACCAAGTTCGAAGGAACTTGGGTTTGATATCACGCTTCCACAATTCCGCTCGATCGTCCTCCGCGGAGGAACGCAACCCGAGCGCGTCAAAATCCTCTCCGACGCACTGGCCAAGATCGCGGCTACGCCGGAGTATCGCAAATTTCTGAAAGAACAATTCGCGGACGATAAGAGCTTCCTGTCGTCGGAGCCGGCAACCGCCTTCTTGAAACAGCAGCTCGAGGACATGAGAGCCGCCGTCAAGCAATCTTGACATCGTCGTTCGTCTTGCGCGGGGGATTATCATGGCGGTTCGCTTCAAGAACGCATTGCCTTATGCCGTACTCCTGGCCGGCACCGTCTGCTTCTATCTTCTGACGTTACGGATCGAATACGCTTCACGACCAGGTCAATTCGGGCCGGATCTTTGGCCCAAGCTCGCTATCGGCCTGATTGCAATCGTCTGTCTCTTCGAGCTTCTCCGGGCGCTCATCACAGAAAACCGCGTCGAGGCTGTCGGCATCACCGAGCAGCTTGAGCAAGGCGAGGCGGATGAGGATGACGCACCACGGCGCCCGATGCTCCTCGTTGCAGGAATCGGGATGACGATCGCCTATGGGGCGTTCGTGAACCAGCTCGGCTTTCCGCTTGCGACGTTCCTGTATCTCGTAGCCTTCATGTATGTGGGCGGGTTCCGATCACATGCCACGATCTGGCTTGCCAGCCTCATCGGTTCGGCATCGCTCACGGTGCTGTTTATGAAGGTCGTTTATGTGTCGCTGCCCCGCGGCACAGCTCCATTCGATCGCATCACCGATCTTCTCACCGGCTCGTTCTGACGCCTGACACCACTCCCCGGGACGCAGACTCATGATCGACATCATCTCACATCTTGGCACCGGATTTGCGGCCTGCTTCCATCCGATGACCATGTTCGCGCTGATCGCCGGCATCGTTGTTGGACTGTTGGTCGGAGTCTTGCCGGGGTTGACGCTTGTTATGGGCGTAGTCCTGTTCCTGCCTTTCACCTATAAGATGGACGTGACAGCGTCGATCGTGCTGCTGACCGCTATGTATGTCTCCGGCACTTATGGCGGAGCATTCACGTCGATCCTGTTCCGGATTCCCGGCGAGCCGATCCATGTGCCGCTCCTGTGGGACGGCTACGCCATGGCGCGCAAAGGGCACGCCGCGAAAGCCCTTGGCTGGACTCTGATCGCCGCCCTCGTGGGAGGCCTGCTCTCGTCTGTCATCATGGTGGCCCTGACCAAGCCGGTGGCCGATTTCGCATTGAGCTTTTCCAGTCCTGAATATTTCGCAATCCTGCTCTTCGGTCTGGCGAGCGTCATTTCGCTTGGCAAGGGCGCGATGAGCAAGGCGCTGATCAGCCTGGCACTGGGCTTGTTGATCGCCTCGGTCGGAACGGATTCGATCTACGGAGCTCACCGCTTCACCTTCGGCCTGCCGATACTGGCCGATGGCATTGAGTTTCTTGTCGTGATGGTCGGCGCTTATGGCGTGGCGGAGGTCCTCGCGCGATTGGAGCGCGGCTTCGTCTCAAAACCAATTGGCTCGGTCGCCACCACCAAGACCGAACTGCCGTCGCTGAGAGAAATCGGCGCAGTCAAGGGTACGCTTCTGCGCAATACCGTTATCGGCAACGTTATCGGCATCATTCCGGGCGCCGGGGCAACGATTGCGTCATTCATCAGCTACGGTGTCGAGTCGCAGATCGGCAAGAATCGTGCGGCAATGGGAAGCGGCACGGTAGAGGGCATTATTGCTCCACAAAGCGCCGCGACCGCCTCCGTCGGCGGCGCCTTGGTGCCACTTCTTGCGCTCGGCATTCCGGGAAGCGGCGCAACCGCAGTAATCCTCGGCGCCTTTATGCTGCACGGGATCCAGCCGGGACCGCAGGTGTTACTAACGTCTTCGACGATGGTCTACACCATTTTCGCATCGGTTTTCCTCGGCATTGTCGTCATGTGCCTGCTTGGCTACTTTGCCATCAAGCCGCTCGTCAAAATCCTCGATTTTCCGGAATCTGTTGTCTCAGCATTCGTGATGGCGTTCTGCTTCATCGGGGCGCTGGCGATACGAAGCAATGTCACCGATCTTTGGCTAATGATCGGCTTCGGTCTTCTCGGGTACATGTTCGAGCGGCTGTCGTTTCCGATCGCCCCGCTGGTTCTCGGCGTCATTCTCGGTCCGTTGGCCGAAGAAGCCTTTATGAATTCGATGATCAGCTTCAGCAACGATTGGACGGTGTTCTTCACGCGCCCGATCTCCGGAACGATCATGGCCGTCGTCGCCGCAACGCTACTTCTGCCTTTCCTCAGTGCGCTTCGTGCGCGTAACGCACGACCAGCAGCAACATCGAGCGCATCGACACAGATTCCAACTCCATCTCACAGCCCGGTCTCGAGCGGTCCGGCGTAGGTGAGCTGTAATCGTGTCGTTTTCTGCCTGAAAGAAGGCGCGCCTTCTAAACACTGCGCTGTACCGCCGAGGATAAATTCGGCGAATGATCAGAATGCAAAGAATAGATTTCCCTTGATCAAGGTCCGACGCTTAGATCCGAAATGATCAATCAAGCAGCATTCACGCTTCGATCTTTCTCATCGAGCCTTATCCGACGCAGCGACACGTGAAGACATCGACAATGCTGTGCGAGCGCCCCTTTTCTTGTCCCGACACACTGCTCTCCGGTTTTCCGAATACCGCCGAGCCGATGGCGATCGTCGCTGCAAATTCTGCTGTTGTCTTGGAGAGCGCGCGGAACGCCAGCGCCCGCGGTCTGATTGAACCGATCCTGATCGGATCTCCATCCATCATCACCCGCCTCGCGGAAGAGATGCAGTGGCATCTCGGCGGCATCAGGGTCATCCCTACCACCTCGGAAGAAGAAGCGGCGCTCGCCGGCGTGTCTATGGTCCGACGCGGCGAGGCGCGCCTTCTCATGAAGGGACATCTGCATACCGACGTCCTGATGCGCGCGGTACTCGACCGCTATGCCGGACTGCGAACGGGGCGACGCGTGTCGCATGTGTTTCACATGTCCGTTCCCTACAGCCGGCGCGAGCTGATGATCACGGATGCGGCAGTGAATGTGGCCCCCGATCTTCAGACCAAGATCGATATCGTTCGAAATGCCACCGATCTGGCGCGAGCGCTTGGACAAGAACGGCCGCGGGTGGCGCTGCTGTCGGCGACCGAGTTGCCCTCAAACGGCATCCCGTCCTCGCTCGAAGCCGCCGCTGTGATGAAATCGCTGACCGAAAATGGACGTCACGACTTTGACGTCTATGGCCCACTTGCATTTGACAACGCCGTATCGCCTGCGGCTGCGCGCTTGAAAGGGATCGATCATCCTGTCGCCGGCAACGCCGACATTCTCGTCGTGCCGAACATCGAGACCGGCAATGCACTGTTCAAGATGATGGTGCATTTCATGGGCGCGACCGCCGGCGGCGTCGTTCTTGGTGCCACTGTGCCGATCGTTCTGACCTCGCGTGCGGACCCGGCCGAAGCACGCCTCGCCTCGACTGCTCTGGCTCGGCGCATGGCCGCCGTTGTCGCCGGGCCCTGAAAGGAGACCTCTCATGCATGCCACCACGGCCACCGCCATCGCCTGCGCTTCAACGCCGTTCGCCGAAGTCGCCGAGCTCATGCAGAAGGCCAGAGCCGCGCAGCGAACCTTCGCCAATGCGAGTCAGGCGCGTGCGGACGAAGCGGTGCGCGCATTGGCCTGGTCCATCTACAAACCCGAGCACGCCCGCGAGCTCGCTGAACTCGCCGTTGCTGATACCGGCCTTGGCAACGTCGCGGACAAGATCCGCAAGAAGCAGCGCAAGACCTTTGGCACCTTGCGCGATCTGTTGCGCGAGAAATCGGTCGGCATCATCGAAGAGGATCGTGCCAAGGGAATTGTGAAATATGCCAAGCCGATGGGCGTAATCGGCGCAGTAACGCCATCCACCAACCCCGGTGCTACACCGGTTAACAAGGCGATGATGGCACTGAAGGGACGCAATGCGATTGTAATCGCACCCTCCCCGCTCGGATACCGAACCACGGAACGCGCGGTTAACCTGATGCGCGCCGAACTCACCCGGATCGGTCTGCCGGCTGACCTCGTCCAGATTTTACCCGCTCCCGTGACCAAGGATTCGACCGAAGCACTGATGAAAGCCGTCGATCTCATTGTCGTGACCGGATCGCAGGACAATGTCCGACGAGCCTATTCCAGCGGCACACCGGCAATTGGCGTGGGCGCCGGCAACGTGCCGGTGATCATCGATGAAAGCGCCGATCTCTCCGATGCGGCGACCAAAATCTGCGCGTCGAAGATCTTCGACAATGCCACGTCCTGCTCGTCCGAGAACGCGGTCGTTATCCTCGACAGTATCTATGACCAGGCGATCGCGGCGCTAAAGGAGGCCGGCGGATACCTCTGCACTGCAAACGAGAAGACGGCTGTCCGCGATACGCTCTGGCAGAACGGAAAGCTCAACCGAAACATTATCGCGCGTGATGCGGCGGTCCTGGCACGCGCCTTCGGTC
>JAFAFP010000137.1 GCA_023423415.1 Pseudomonadota bacterium
GGCTGAACATCCGCCTCGGCGATCAGGCGCTGGACAAGGAAGCGCGGCTGCACGACTACAAGCGCGGCGCGATGCTGGCCTTCGCTCGCGCCAACAAGCTCGATCGCATCGTCTTGAGCGGCGGCCCCGCACCGAAGCTCGGCATCATCACCACTGGCAAAAGCTACCTCGACGTCCGCCAGGCGCTGGATGAACTGGGCATCGATGAGGTCAAAGCCAACGAACTCGGCATCCGGCTGTACAAGGTCGGCATGGTATGGCCGCTGGAACCGACCGGCGTCGCCAAGTTCGCCGAAGGCCTTGAGACCATCATGGTGGTGGAGGAAAAGCGCTCGCTGATCGAAACGCAGGTCAAGGAGCAGCTTTTCGATACGCCGACCCGGCCAAGCGTCATCGGCAAAAAGGACGAAAACAACAACTGGCTGTTCCATGCCAAGGGCGCGCTGGAACCCACCGATATCGCCATCGAGATCGGCGAGCGGCTGATGCGTCGCGGCCTCGGCGGCGAAACGGTGCAGACCAATGTCGCCGCACTGAAAGCGCTCAAGGGCAATCGTCCGGTTCAGCCGGAAGCATTTCTGCGCACGCCCTATTTCTGCGCCGGCTGCCCGCATAACTCCTCCACCGTCGTGCCTGAGGGCATGCGCGCCTACGCCGGTATCGGCTGCCATTACATGTCGCAGTGGATGGACCGCCAGACCGAAGGCTTCACCCACATGGGCGGCGAAGGCGCCAACTGGATGGGCGAAGCACCGTTCTCCAAGCGCAAGCACGTGTTCCAGAACCTCGGCGACGGCACCTACCTGCACTCCGGCAGTCTGGCCATCCGCGCCGCGATGTCGTCCGGCGTCAACATCACCTACAAGATCCTCTATAACGACGCTGTCGCCATGACCGGCGGCCAGAAGCTGGAAGAGGGCATTGGCGTTCCGCGCGTCGCCGCCCAGCTTCTCGCCGAGGGCGTCAAGCGCGTCGAGGTCGTCACCGACGAGCCGGACAAGTACACCGGCGACGATACCCTGCCCACGGGCGTCAAGGCCCACCACCGCCGTGATCTGATGGCGGTACAGCGCCAGCTCGCCGAGATCGATGGCGTCACAGCGGTGATCTACGACCAGACCTGCGCGGCCGAGAAGCGCCGCCGCCGCAAGCGCAACGAGTTCCCCGATCCGGACAAGCGCGTCTTCATCAATCCGGCCGTCTGCGAAGGCTGCGGAGACTGCGGCAAGAAGTCGAACTGCGTCGCGGTGGTGCCGCTGGAAACCGAGCTTGGCCGCAAGCGCGCCATCGACCAGTCGGCCTGCAACAAGGACTTCTCGTGCCTTGAGGGCTTCTGCCCGAGCTTCGTGACGCTGCACGGCGCCAAGGTGAAGAAGTCGAAAGGGGCTGCCCAGAGCAGCGATCTCGATCAGCTCATCGCCAATATGCCGGAGCCGACGCAACCGGTGCTCGGCAATGGGCCGTACTCGATGCTTGTTACCGGCGTCGGCGGCACTGGCGTTGTCACCATCAGTGCGGTGCTGGGACAGGCGGCGCATATCGAAGGCAAAGGCTTCGGCGCCATCGACATGACCGGACTTGCCCAGAAGGGTGGCGCGGTGGCCTGCCATATGCGGGTTGCGCGCACGGCTGACGAGATCCATGCCATCCGCGTTGGCGTTGCCAATGCCGATCTGGTGATGGGTGGCGATCTGGTCGTCACCGCTTCCAACAAGATCCTCGAAACCATGCGGCCGGACGAAACCGCGGTCATCGTCTCGACCTATGAGATGACGACGGGCGATTTTACGCGCAATCCGAACCTGATCGTGCCCGGCAACCGGCTGCTTCAGTCGATCGCCGACCGCGTACGCAAAGGCCCGCTGCATACCTTCGACGCTCACGATTACGCCGTGAAGCTGTTCGGCGACTCGATTGCGTCCAACATGTTCCTGCTCGGCTATGCCTATCAGCTCGGCTTCGTGCCGATCGGCGCAGAAGCGATCGAGGAAGCCATCACCCTCAATGGCGCTGCCGTGGGCATGAATACGTCTGCGTTCCGCATGGGTCGCCTCGCCGTGCACGATCGCGCCGCGGTCGATCGCATCGCGAAGCCAAAGCCAGCGCAGGCCGAAGCGCCCAAGACGCTGGACGAGATCATCGACTTCCGCGCCAGGCATCTCGCAGCCTACCAGGACGAGCAGCTCGCCGCGCGCTATCGCTCCAAAATCAACTGGATCGCCGGCATCGAGAAGGAAAAGGCGCCTGGCCGCACCGGATTGGCGCTGGCGGTTGCGCAGGCTTACCACAAGCTGTTGTCCTATAAGGACGAATACGAAGTGGCGCGCCTGTTCACCGACGAGACATTCCAGAAGCAGATCGACGCCCAGTTCGACGGCGTGCGCACGATCGAGTTCCACATGGCGCCGCCGATCCTGTCGGCGTTCTACAAGGACAAGGTCACGGGCCATCCGCGCAAGATCAAGGTCGGCCGCTGGATGCTGTCTGTGTTCCGCATTCTGGCCAAGGGCAAGTCATTGCGCGGCGGTCGCTGGGATATCTTCGGCTACAGCGCCGAGCGGCGGCTCGAAAAGCAGATGATCACGGATTAAGAAACGCTGCTCGACGAGATGATTGCGCGGCTCGATCAGTCGAACCACAAGACGGCCGTTGCACTCGCCGAACTGCCGCTCGACATCAAAGGCTTCGGCCACGTGAAGCTCGACAACTACAAGAAGGTCAAGCAACGCGAAGCCGATCTGCGTAAAGTTCTGACCGATCCCGCGCCGGTGATGGTGGCCGCCGAGTAGCGGTCACCTCTCCCTCTGTCATTCCCACATCCTGGCAATTTGCACTCGGTCGCCAAGCCGTGCTTTGTTGCCTTCCAGGACCTGCCGACCAGAAAGGTCAGCGCGGGCGATCAGCGATCTGCTGACACCGGGGGAAGTGCTGATGCCGAAACCCGTCA
>JAFAFP010000133.1 GCA_023423415.1 Pseudomonadota bacterium
CTTCGGATACAGGACACTAGCAACGTATTGATTTCTAGTGTGGTTTGGATCGAAAGTCCGCTTGGCGGGGGTGCAGCTACAATGAAGCGGACTTCCGATCCGCCACACTAGAGCATCACCTGACCAAATTGTATCGGCGCATGTTGCAGGTCGCGCGCCTGGGGATATTTTCTGCGCCTGACAGGTGTTCCGTCACCGACAAATCGCTTTATGCGGGAAATGTAGAGCCGCCCAGGCGGTGGGATCGAACCGCAGGCTTGCATCGGAACCGGAAAATCGGCGATACGGCCCGCATGTTTGACCTGACCCTCTCATTCGACAACGGACCTGAGCCCGATGTGACACCCGGCGTGCTCGATATCCTCGCGCGCCGTTCGATCAAGACCACCTTCTTCGTTATTGGCCAGAAGCTGAGCAATCCGGAAGGCCGCAAGCTGGCCGAGCGCGCCCATGCCGAAGGCCACTGGATCGGCAACCATTCGTGGACGCATTCGATCCCGCTTGGCGAACGCAAGGAGCCCGATATCGCCGAATTCGAGATCGGACAGACCCAGGCGGCGATGCAGGGGCTGATTCATCCGCATCGCTTTTTCCGTCCGTTCGGCGGCGGCGGCAATCTCGACCGGCGGCTGATGTCCGGGCCCGTGGTCGATTATCTCAAGCGCGGCGGCTACACATGCGTGTTGTGGAATTCGATCCCGCGCGACTGGAACGATCAGGACGGCTGGGTCGATCGGGCAATGGAGCATTGCTTGTCGCAGCCCTGGACATTAGTGGTTCTGCACGACTTGCCGGTGGGCGCGAAGACGCACCTTGAGCATTTTCTTGATAAGGTGGGCGAAGCGGGTGGGCGCATCCGCCAGGATTTCCCGCCTGATTGCACCCCGATCGTGGACGGAAAGGTCGTCCGGCCGATCGATGACTATGTGGCTGCGGCCTAACAACTAATATTATGGAGTGAGCGCCAATGGCGATGACGATGACCGGTGAAGTTCCGCTTGCTGCAAAGCGCGAGGACGTTTGGGCGAAGCTGAACGATCCGGCGGTGCTGAAGGCCTGCATTCCCGGTTGCGAAGAGCTGAACATGCTCTCGGACAACGAGTTCGAGGCGGTTGCGGTCAACCGGATCGGCCCGGTCAAGGCCAAGTTCAAAGGCAAGGTGCAACTGACCGATCTCGATCCGCCGAACGGCTACAAGATCTCCGGTCAGGGCGACGGCGGCATCGCCGGCTTTGCCAAGGGCGGCGCGACCGTGCGTCTCACCGACCACGAAGGCGGCACGCTCCTGAGCTATGACGTCGAAGCGCAGATCGGCGGCAAGCTGGCGCAACTCGGTCAGCGTCTGATCAACGGCGCCGCCAAGAAGATGGCGGACGATTTCTTCAACCGTTTCGCCGAAGCGGTGAAGGCCGGCTGATCATTCGACACGCGGCTGACGGATCTCCTGACGCCACTTGGCGGCGGCGGAGCGGCCGGCATTCGGCGGCTCCGGGCTATAGGCGGAGACTAGTGTGGTGAGCTCCGAGGCGCCTTTCAGCAGTTCGGCGCTCTGGCGAAGGATCGCTTTGCGAATATCCGAATTGAACGGGATCGAAACATGGGTGACGAACGAGTTCGTCACCTTGCTCGAGCGCAGATTATAAGATCCGGGGATTTTCGGATAAGTCGCGCTGTGGATGTTGATGCAGCTCTCGACCGGGCATCGATACACGTCGCCCCACACCGTCGCGGCATCGAGCGTGATGATGGTCGGATGAAATTTCACCTCGTCCACCATCTTTTTTCCGAACATGTAGGCGCGGGCGCCGCCGGCCGAATGGCCGATGAGCAGCACCGGTTCTTCATCGCGGGTCGATAGGCCGAGATGCGTGTCGATCAAAACGCGCCAGCCTTGCCGGCGCAGATCGTTGGCCAGTGGGGCGAGCGGCGTCAGGGCGCCGGGCTGATATTGGGCAAGCCCGTTGAACAGCAACGCGGTCGGCTTCACGGGGGATTGCGCGGCAGCGGGCATGGCAATCAGTGCCGCTGCAAGGCCCAGGGCGAGTCTCATGATACGCTTTACTCGATACGCAATACGGTAAGTTTTAGGCGACGTCGTAAACGGAAGGTTATGTACGGCGCTTTTGCCTAATTTCCCCCTAACGAATCGTCCGGGGACGGCAGGGGGCGATGCCCTCCGCCGGGCAGGTGAGAACCCCGCGGGTGGGCACCGATCCTCCGCTTGACCGGAGCGCGCGCCGGGTTCAGAGTTGTTCCTGTTCTAATTTGCGGAAAACGGCGAGATTTTAGCTCCGGAGGGAGCCATCCGGCCGGTTTCATGCCAAAAACACTTCGATTCTGAATTTTAGGAGGACCTCATGGCATCCGTCACGATGACCGTGAATGGTAAGGCGACCAGCGCCGACGTCGATGAGCGCACCCTGCTGGTGCAATTCCTGCGCGAAAACCTGCGCCTCACCGGAACCCATGTCGGCTGCGACACCTCGCAATGCGGGGCCTGCGTCGTGCATGTCGACGGGGTGGCGCGGAAGTCCTGCACCACATTCGCCTGGCAGGTAGATGGCGCGAAAATCACCACGATCGAAGGCATCGCCAATGGCGCGCAACTGCATCCGATGCAGGAAGCGTTCCGCGAGAACCACGGTCTGCAATGCGGCTTCTGCACGCCGGGCATGATCATGGCCGCGATCGACATGGTCAATCGCAAGGGCAATGACCTCGACGACAAGACCATCCGTCACGAACTCGACGGCAATCTCTGCCGTTGCACCGGTTACCATAACATCGTGAAGGCGATCGCAGCCGGCGCGAAAGCGATGAAGGCATAAGGCGACACAACAAGAAAAGCTGTCCGCTTCGGGAAGGAAAACCGTCAAGGGAGAGCGCCATGAACGCGACCGGAATCGGCGCCCCGGTGCGCCGCAAGGAAGACCAGCGGTTCATTACCGGCAGGGGCCACTACACGGACGATCATGCCCGGCCGGGCCAGACCTTTGCGCATTTCGTTCGCTCGCCGCACGCGCATGCGAAGCTGAAAAAGATCGACGTCGCGGCGGCAGCGCAGATGCTGGGCGTCATCGCCGTCTATACCGGCGATGATTTCGCCGTCGACAAGCTCGGCAGCCTCATCTGCGGCTGGATGATCCATTCCAAGGACGGGTCGCCGATGCTGATGGCGCCGCATCCGGCGCTCGCCAGCGGCAAGGTCAATCATGTCGGCGATGCTTACGCTGTCGTGATCGCCGAAACGCTGGCGCAGGCCAGGGACGCCGCGGAAAAGATCGTCACCGATTTCGAGGTGTTGCCGGCGATCATCGATCCGGCGCAGGCGCAGAAGCAGGGCGCGCAGCAGATCCACGATGTTGCGCCGAAGAATACGATCTATCAGTGGCACATCGGCGATGCCGATGCGAATGCCAATGCGATGAAGTCGGCCAAGCACATCACCAGGCTCGATTTCATCAACAATCGCCTCGTGCCGAATGCACTCGAGCCGCGTGCGGCGGTTGCCGAATATGATCCCGGCGCAGAGCACTTCACGCTCTGGACAACAAGCCAGAACCCGCATGTCGCGCGTCTGGTGATCTCAGCTTTTGTCGGCGTTGCACCCGAACACAAGCTGCGTGTAATCGCGCCCGATGTCGGCGGCGGCTTCGGCTCGAAGATCTTCATCTATCCGGAAGAGGTGGTGTGCCTCTGGGCCTCGAAAAAGGTTGCGCGTCCGGTGAAGTGGACCGCCGACCGCAGCGAGGCCTTCGTGACTGATGCGCATGGCCGCGATCACGTCACCCATGCGGAGCTTGGTTTCGACGCCAACAATAAGATCGTCGGCATGCGGGTGAAGACGATCGCCAATCTCGGCGCGTATATGTCGACCTTCTCCTCGGCGGTGCCGACTTATCTCTATGCGACATTGCTGTCGGGCCAGTACGACATCCCCTCGATCTATTGCGAGGTGGATTCGGTCTATACCAACACCGTGCCGGTCGATGCCTATCGCGGAGCAGGGCGGCCCGAGGCGACGTTCGTGGTCGAGCGGCTGATGGAAGTGTCGGCGCGCGAACTTGGGCTGGACCCGGCCGATCTGCGCAAGAAGAATTTCGTTAAGGCCTTCCCGTACCAGACCGTGGTCGCCTCGCTGTATGATGCAGGCGACTACAATGCCTCGCTCACCAAGGCGATGGAGATCCACGACGTGAAGGGCTTCTCCAAGCGCAAGCGGGAGAGTGCCAAGAAAGGCAAGCTGCGCGGCATCGGCTACTCCTCTTACATTGAGGCTTGCGGTGTTGCGCCGTCGGCGGTGGTCGGATCGCTCGGCGCCGGCGTCGGCCTTTGGGAATCAGCCGAGGTTCGTGTCAATCCGACCGGCACCGTGGAGGTGCTCACCGGCTCACACGCGCACGGGCAGGGGCACGAAACCACATTCGCGCAACTCGTGTCCGACCGGCTCGGCATTTCGATCGATCAGGTGTCGATCGTGCATGGCGACACCGACAAGGTGCAGTTCGGCATGGGCACGTACGGCTCGCGCTCCGGCGCGGTCGGCATGTCGGCGATCGTGAAGGCGCTCGATAAGGTCGAAGCCAAGGCGAAGAAGATTGCCGCGCATCTGCTCGAAGCCGCCGAAGGCGACATCGAATTCAAAGACGGCAAGTTCACGGTCGCCGGCACCGACAAGGCTGTTGCCTTTGGCGAACTGGCGCTCGCGGCTTATGTCGGGCACAAATTCCCGACCAACGAGATCGAACCGGGATTGAAAGAGGGCGCGTTCTACGATCCGACCAATTTCACCTTCCCGGCGGGTTGTCACATCTGCGAGGTCGAGGTCGATCCCGACACCGGCGCGACCACCATCGCAAGCTGGACTGCGGTCGATGACTTCGGCACCGTCATCAATCCGATGATCGTCGAAGGGCAGGTGCATGGCGGCATCGCCCAGGGCGTCGGCCAGGCGCTGCTGGAGCACGCGGTCTATGACAAGGACGGACAGCTCATGAGCGGTTCGTTCATGGATTATGCGATGCCGCGCGCCGAGAATTTCCCGACCTTCCACGTCGGCATGACCGAAACCAAATGCCCGTCCAATCCGCTCGGGATGAAAGGCTGCGGCGAAGCCGGTGCGATCGCAGCGCCAGCCGCGGTCATGAACGCCATCACCAACGCCATCGGAACCGAACAGATCGACATGCCGGCGACACCGTCGGCGGTCTGGCGCGCGCTTCGCAAATCCATGCCCGCGCGCGCGGCCTGACATTAAAGGGGACTAACAATGTACGCATTCAAATACGAACGCCCGACCACGGTGAAGCAGGCTGCGGCCTTGCTCGCTGCCAACGAGGAAGCGAAGCTCCTCGCGGGCGGTCATTCGCTGATCCCGGTGATGAAGCAGCGGCTGGCAAGCCCCGACATGATCATCGATCTGTCGAAGATCGAAGGGCTCACCGGCATTGAAGTGACGCCGCGCACCGTCACCATCAAGGCGATGACCAGGCATCGTGACGTCGCCAACTCGAAGGAATTGCTCGAAGTGATGCCGGCGCTTGCCAGCGTGCCGGACTCCATCGGCGATCCGCATGTGCGCGGTGCCGGGACCATCGGTGGTTCGGTCGCCAATAACGATCCGAACGCGGACTATCCAGCGGCCTGTCTCGGTCTCGGCGCGACCATCGTCACCAACAAGCGCAAGATCGCAGCCGACGAATATTTCCAGGGCATGTTCGCAACCGCATTGGAGCCGGACGAGATCATCACCGAGATCACATTCCCAATCGTGAAGAAGGCGGCGTATCAGAAGTTCAAGCACCCGGCCTCGGGCTTCGCGCTGGTGGGCGTGTTCGTGTCGAAGCGGTCGTCGGAAATCCGCGTGGCGGCAACCGGCGCGGGCTCGAACGGCGTGTTCCGTGTGCCGGAATTCGAGGAGGCGTTGAAGAAGCGCTTTTCGCCGAAGTCGCTTGAGGGCATCACGCTGTCAGCGGATGGCATGAACAGCGACATCCACGGCAGCGCCGAATATCGCGCGCATCTCGTCGGCGTGATGGCGCGCCGCGCTGTCGCCGCCGCGAATGAGCGCGGTGGTGAAGGGGACGACGAGGAGTAATCCTCTTTTCTTTACCTCCCCCTGAAAGGGGGAGGTCGGACGCCTGAGTGAAACGAAGACGGACGGGTGGGGGTCATCTTTCGAGTCGATATTTTGAATCGACCCCCTCCTTGACCCTCCCCCTTTCAGGGGGAGGGAACGCAAGAGCCGCGTGCGTTATGACTAAGCCGCCGCTTTCTCCAACTCGCCCAACAGATCGCGCAAATTCAGCGGATCGGTCTTCATCTTGATGCCGCCGTTGTCGTCGCGCGGCCATTCCTCGCGCGGGCGGTCCCAGTAAAGCTCGATGCCGTTGTCGTCGAAGTCGCGCAGGTACAGGGCCTCGCTGACGCCGTGGTCGCTCGCGCCATCGAGCTGGATGCCGGCATCGATCAGCCGTTGCAATGCATCCGCCAGCAGCCGGCGCGTCGGGTAGAGGATGGCAAGGTGATAGAGGCCGGTGGTGCCGAGAGCCGGCGGCTGCCCACCCCGGCTCTCCCAGGTGTTGAGCGCGATATGGTGGTGGTAGCCGCCCGCCGACATGAACACCGCGCCGGGCCGGCGATAGGTTTCCTCAAAGCCGAGGACATCCCGATAAAACGGCAAGGCCCGGCCGATATCGGCAACCTTCAGGTGGACGTGGCCAATCCGGACGCCCGGATCGATCGGCGAGGCGGGCTTCTCGGACATGGCTGATTCCTCGACTGTAGCGTTCAAAAGGCGGGTTTCAGGCCTTATGTAAGCTGGACGCTCCCGGCGGCAAGCTGGCATAGGTCTTGGTCATTGCGGACGCGCCGCAGGCGCGGGTCCGGAATGACCAGCAACGAGAAGGTTCGCAAGTGGCCACATCCGCCCCACGTCCCGTCCCGACCTCAATCGACGACACGCTGAAGCTTCTGACCGCCGGCCACTATGTCGGCGACCGCTCGCTGGCGACGGTGCTGTTTCTGGCGCTGAAAATGGGGCGGCCGCTCTTTCTTGAAGGCGAGGCGGGTGTCGGTAAGACCGAGATCGCGAAAGTGCTGAGCGAGACGCTCGGCCGCAGGCTGATCCGCCTGCAATGCTATGAAGGCCTCGATGTCTCGGCCGCCGTCTATGAATGGAATTACGCGGCGCAGATGATCGCTATTCGTCTTGGCGAGGCCGAAGGCAATACCGATCGCCAGCGGCTGGAAGGCGACGTGTTCTCCGAGCGTTTCCTGATCAAGCGGCCGTTGCTACAGGCGCTGGAGCCGGATCCATCTGGTGCGCCGGTGCTGCTGATCGACGAACTCGACCGCACCGACGAAGCGTTCGAAGCGTTCCTGCTCGAAGTGCTCGCCGATTATCAGGTGACGATCCCGGAAATGGGAACGGTGAAAGCGGAGCATCCGCCGATCGTCATCATCACCTCGAACCGCACGCGCGAAATCCACGACGCGCTGAAACGGCGCTGCCTTTATCACTGGGTCGGCTATCCCGATGCCGAGCGTGAATTGTCGATCGTGCGCACCAAGGTGCCGGGCATCGCGCAGGCGCTGTCGGCCGAGATCGTTCATTTCGTGCAGCGGCTGCGCATGCAGGAATTGTTCAAGGCGCCGGGCGTCGCCGAGACGCTGGATTGGGCGACGGCCTTGTCCGAACTCGACGTGGTCGCGCTCGATCCGGTGACGGTGTCGGATACGCTCGGCGTGCTTCTCAAGTATCAGGACGACATTGCGCGGCTCGATGGCACCAAGGTGAAGGAAATTCTCGACGATGTGCGGTCGCAGCTTCGCGCCGCGGAGTAATCATGACTGAAACGCCCGGCCGTCTTGCCGAAAATATCGTGTACTTCGCGCGCGCGTTGCGCGCGGCGGGGATTCCGGTCGGTCCCGGTTCGGTGATGGATGCGCTGGAAGCTCTGCGTGTTGCCGGCATCAATACGCGCGAGGATTTTTATTGGACACTGCATGCCGTGTTCGTGAAGCGGCATGAGCATTCGATCCTTTTCCAACAAGCGTTCCAGATATTCTTCCGCAAGCGCGCTTATTTCGATCAACTCATGGCGATGATGCTGCCGCAAGTCGTGCAGCAGCCGGATAATGCGCCGCCGCCGCCCGCCGCCAAGCGCGTGCTGGATGCGATGTTCAAGAACGAAAAGCAGCAGCCGCAGGACAAGAAGGACGTCGAAATCGACGCCCGCCTGACGGTCTCGGATCGCGAGGTGCTGGAAAAGAAGGACTTCGCGCAGATGTCGGCGGCGGAGATCGCCGAGGCCAAGCAGGCGATCAAGCAACTCGTGCTGCCGCTGGATGAAGTGAAGACCCGCCGGCTGAAGATCTCGCCGCATGGCCACATGATCGATATGCGTCGCACGCTGCGCTCCAGCATGAAGGCGGGCGGGGCGGTGATTGATCTTAAATACCTTGGGCCGAAGACGCGTCAGCCGCCGATCGTCGCGTTGCTCGATATCTCCGGTTCGATGAGCCAGTACACGCGGCTGTTCCTGCATTTCCTGCATGCGGTGACGGATGCGCGCAAGCGCGTCTCCACCTTCCTGTTCGGCACGCGGCTGACCAATGTGACGCGCGCGCTAAAGCAGAAGGATCCGGATGAAGCATTGGCCGCGTGTTCGGGCGGTGTGCTCGACTGGTCGGGCGGCACCCGCATCGCGCCATCGCTTGCGGCGTTCAACCGCGACTGGGGCCGGCGCGTGCTGGGGCAGGGCGCGGTTGTGTTGCTGATCACCGATGGGCTTGAGCGCGAGCCAGGCGGCCAACTGGCGTTCGAGATGGACCGTCTGCATCGCTCTTGCCGCCGGCTGATCTGGCTCAATCCCTTGTTAAGGTTTGAGGGCTTTGAAGCGAAGGCGAGCGGCATCAGGATGATGCTGCCGCACGTTGACGAATTGCGGCCGATCCACAACCTCAATGCGATGAAGGATTTGTGTCGGGCGCTGTCCGCGGATGGCGATGGTAAAGCCGAAGCGAAGTATTGGTTGAACAAGGTCGCGTAAACTTGAGCTTGGCTTAGCTCATGTTCAAAGAGTGATTCAGGGTATAGCCGGAGACGATTCAAATGGCTCAACAATCACTGGCAACCGACGAAGACATCCTCCACGCCGCTGAGGAGTGGCGAAAGGCCGGGCGCGGGGTGGCGCTGGCCACGGTGGTGGAAACATGGGGCTCGGCGCCGCGGCCGGTCGGCTCCAATCTGGTCATCGACGAGGAAGGCAATTTCCTCGGATCGGTGTCGGGCGGTTGCGTCGAAGGCGCGGTGGTGACCGAAGCCATCGATGTGATCGAGAGCGGCAAGGCAAAGACATTGGAATTCGGCGTGGCCGACGAGACCGCGTGGAAGGTCGGGCTGTCCTGCGGCGGCACGATCCGGGTGTATGTGGAGAAGGTGGATTGAAACTTTCCATTCTCAAAGCGCTCAACGAAGAGCGCGCCGCGCGCCGTGCAGCGATTGTCGTGACCGATACGGCGAGCGGCGAACAGCGCCTTGTGAAGGGCGCGGATATTGCGACAGATCCTTTGCGCGATGTCCTCGAAGCGCATATCCGCAGCGGCAAGAGCGGAATGGAGGAGATTGCAGGCAGCAAGGTGTTTCTCACCGTTCACGTGCCGCCGCCGCGACTTGTCATTACCGGCGCAGTGCATATCAGCCAGGCGCTGGCGCCGATGGCGAAGCTGCTCGGTTACGATGTGACAATTGTCGATCCGCGCACGGCATTCGCGACGCCGGAGCGGTTTCCCGATGTGACCGTGCTGGCGCAATGGCCGAGCGAAGCCTTGCCGCCGCTGAACATCGACCGCTTCACCGCCTTCGTCGCATTGACGCATGATCCGAAGATTGACGATCCGGCACTGACGCATGCGCTGTCGAAGGATTGCTTCTATATCGGCGCGCTCGGTTCCAGAAAGACCCATGCGCGCCGTGTCGATCGCCTGAAGGGCGCCGGGATCGGCGACAACGAGATCGCCCGCATTCATGCGCCGATCGGACTTGATATTGGCGCTGTTTCTCCGCCGGAGATCGCTGTCTCGATCATGGGGCAGATCACCGCGCGGCTGCGGCAAAGCCCGGAGGTTGCAATATGAAATTTGGTCCCGTCTCACCCGAGGAGGCGCTTGGTGGAACAGCGGTTCACACCATCCGCAAGGGTGAGCTTGTGCTCAAGAAGGGCACGGTGATCGAAACGTCGCATGTCGCGGCGCTGAAAGCGGCCGGCATTCCTGACATCGTTGTGGCCCGCCTCGATGCCGGCGATGTTTCGGAAGACGATGCGGCGGCCGCGATTGCAGAAGCGGCGGCGGGCGAGGGCGTCCGCACGGATGTGGCGTTCACAGGACGCTGCAATCTGTTTGCCGAGAAAGCGGGCGTTCTGGTTGTCGATCGCGCGCCGATCGACGCGATCAACCGCATCGACGAAGCCGTCACCGTGGCGACACTGCCGGCGTATAAGCCTGTCGTCGAAGGCGAGATGCTGGCGACGGTGAAGATCATTCCGTTCGCCGTATCCGGCGATATCTTCATGTCGGCGATGAAAACGGTGCATCAGGCCAAGCCGCTGGTGCGCGTTGCGCCCTACAAGATCAAGAAGGTCGGCGTCGTTTCGACATTGCTGCCGGGCCTTGCGCCGAAGGTGATCGACAAGACGCTGAAGATCACCGACGAGCGGCTGGCGCCGGCCGGTGCGCGCATCGTCGCCGAGCGGCGCGTGCCGCATGATCAGGCGGCGCTGGCAAAGGCGATCCGCGAGATCGAAAACGAAGGCGCCGAACTCATTATCGTCTTTGGTGCATCGGCCATTGCCGACCGCCGCGACGTGATCCCGTCGGCGATCGAAGCCGTCGGCGGCAAGATCGAGCATTTCGGCATGCCGGTCGATCCGGGCAATCTGATGCTGATCGGTTCAGCGCACGGGCGTCCGGTGCTCGGTGCGCCGGGTTGCGCACGCTCGCCCAAGGAAAACGGTTTCGACTGGGTGTTGATGCGTTTGCTCGCCGGACTTGCGGTGACGCGCGAGGACATCACCGGCATGGGCGTCGGTGGTCTGCTGATGGAAATCGTCACGCGTCCGCAGCCGCGCGAAGAACCGCTGCCGCGTCCGACCGGACGGTTCGCCGCGGTCATTCTTGCGGCTGGCCGCTCCACACGGATGGGCGGTCCGAACAAGTTGATGGCGGAAATCACGGGCAAGCCGCTGGCGCGGATCGCGGCGGAGGCAGCGTTGAAGTCGCACGCCCAGCCGGTTGTCGTGGTGACCGGCCATCAACGGCAGACCATCACAGATGCTCTGGCAGACCTCCCCGTACAATTCGCCGACAACCCGGACTTTGCCGAGGGTCTGTCAACGTCGCTCAGGGCGGGGCTGGCCGCTTTGCCGTCCGATATCGACGGCGCGGTGGTGATGCTGGCGGACATGCCGCAGGTGGATAACGCTCTGATCAACAAACTGATTTCAGCCTATGACCCGGAAAAGGGGGCGCTGATTGCAGTGCCGGTGATCGATGGCAAGCGCGGCAATCCGGTATTGTGGTCGCGCCGCTTCTTCCCCGAACTGATGGCGCTGGAAGGCGATGTCGGCGCCCGCCATCTCATTGGAAAATATGGCGAGGCGGTCGTCGAAGTGCCGGTGGCGGGGCAGGCGGCGCTGATCGATGTCGATACCCCCGATGCACTTGCGGCGGTGAAGGCGGAGCTCGAGCGGCATTGAGCGCCCGGCATTTGCGAGCATTATTCGGATCAAAGCATCGGCTTTGATCTGACTGGGCAAGTTCCTCAAATGGACTGTTTGGCGGTCGCGCATTGCGCGGCCGTTTTTTTCGATCCCGACCTTGCATAATCAACTTGCACTGACTATGACTGACTGGTCAGTCATTTTAAGCCAAGAAGCCAAGAAGCCAAGAGGCCAAGAGGCCAAGAGGCCAAGAGGCTTGAGGCCAGGGACGAAGCGCAAGGCACACATTTCAGAGGTGCGGAGGCTGCTCATGTCACAAAAACCGTCGCGTCTCGCGTCACGCCTGGAAGGGCTGCGGCCGGAAAAGCCCGCGTCCGAGACCAAACCGCAAGGTGCAAAACCGCAGAACGCGCGAGAGGCGCGCAGCGCCGCCCGCAAGGAAGCGATCCTTGCGGCGGCCCTCGATGAGTTTTCCGCGTCAGGTTTTGCCGCTGCACGGCTGGAGGATGTCGCCAAGCGCGCCGGCGTCGCCAAGGGTACGATCTATCTCTACTTCGCCGACAAGGAGACGCTGTTTCAGGAACTGGCGCGCTCGATGCTGAGCCCGCTGGTCGGGCATATCGAAAACTTCGCCACTGCCGATGTGCCGTTCCGCGTCCTCGCCGACAACATGGTCGATGTGATGGTGCGCGAAGTGCTGAACACGCCACGCAAGGACATCATTCGGCTCATCATCTCGGAAGGTGTGCGCTTTCCGACGCTCGCCGAATTCTATCACCGCGAAGTGCTGAGCCGGGTGATCGTCGCGCTGCGTCAGGTGCTGCAACGCGCCGTCGATCGCGGCGAGTTGCATCATAAAGCGCTGATCGAATTTCCCCAATTGCTCGCGGCGCCGCTGCTTGTTGCGATCATCTGGAACAGCGTGTTCGGTACGCTGTCGCCGCTCGACGCCCGCGCGATGCTGAAGGCCCATCTCGACATTCTGCTGGATCGCGGGAGCGCATGATGGCGCAGCGAAGGACCATAGCTGCCGTCATCGCGGCCTGCCTCGCACTCGGCCTTACGACAGCGGGATGCAGCAAGCAGGATGACGGCAAGTTGCAGGGCTGGGTCGAGGGCGATTTCATCTTCGTCAGCCCCGATGAGCAGGGACGCATCGAGGACTTGCTGGTGCGGCAGGGCGATGCGGTCAAAGAGGGGCAGTTGATCGTCGTCCTTGATTCCGATCTGCAGAAGTCCGATCTCGGCGTGGCGCAGGCGACGCTGACGAACACCAAGCAGGCCTTCGATCGCGCGCAGCAACTGGCGAAGAGCGGCGCCGGAACGCAAAAGGATTTCGATGTGGCGCAAGCGTTCTATCGTGAAGCGCAGGCGAGACTGGACGCCGCGCAGACACGGTTGGCGCGTCGCAAATTGTTCAGCCCGGTCGAGGGCATGGTGCAGCAGGTCTATTATCGCACCGGTGAAACGGTGCCGGTCGGCCGCTCGATCGTCTCGATCCTGCCGCCCGGCAATGTGAAAGTGCGGTTCTATGTCTCCGAACCGTTGCTGGCGAAGATCGCTATCGACGATCCCATCCGCTTCAGTTGCGATGGTTGCCCGCCCGACATGGAAGGCAAGATCATGTTCATCTCGCGCTACGCGGAATATACGCCGCCGGTAATCTATTCGATGGAGGAGCGGCACAAGCTTGTCTATCTGATCGAGGCGAAGCCGAATGATCCCAAGCCGTTGCGTGTCGGCCAGCCCGTCGATGTCACGCTGCTGCCCAAGGTCGCTTTGAAATATGGGTCAAAATGACTGTCGGCGCCGACATAGCGATCGACGTGCATGGGCTGACCAAGTCCTTCGGCGAGCGTGTCGTCGTGCGCGATCTGTCGATGCAGGTGAAGAAGGGCACGATCTACGGCTTTCTCGGGCCGAACGGTTCGGGCAAGACCACCAC
>JAFAFP010000253.1 GCA_023423415.1 Pseudomonadota bacterium
AGCTCACGCAGCGCCGTCAGATTTGTCGGCGAGAAGAAGTTCTTCAGCGCGCGTTCAGCCTGCTTGGGAAGATAGACCTTCCCCTCCTTGAGCCGCTGAATCAGATCATCCGGCGTCAAATCGACGAGTTTCACGGCATCGGCGCGATCGAAGACGGAATCCGGCACAGTCTCGCGAACACGCACGCCGGTGATCTGCGCGATGACGTCGTTCAGGCTTTCGATGTGCTGGATATTGACCGTCGTATAGACGTCGATCCCGTTGTTCAGCAGTTCCTCGACATCCAAATATCGCTTCGGATGCCGACTTCCCGGCGCATTCGTATGGGCAAGCTCGTCGACGAGAACGATTTGCGGCTTGCGTGCGAGGATGGCGTCGATGTCCATTTCCTCGAGCCGCTGGCCCTTATAGTCGATTGACCGCCGCGGAATGACCTCAAGGCCCTCGAGGAGAGCCTCGGTATCCCTGCGGCCATGCGTCTCCACAACGCCGGCGACGAGATCGTAGCCATCCTGCTCCCGGGAGCGCGCCTGCTGCAGCATTTCATAGGTCTTGCCAACCCCCGGAGCGGCGCCGACAAAGATCTTTAGTTTGCCAACACCCGCAGTCTCGCGCCGTGCCGCAGCAAGCAGCGCGTCCGGTGACGGTCTGTGATCAGAATCCCGTCTCTGATCAGCCATTAATCATTCCAGTTTCTTGCCGCCCAATTCGCAAATTCTATCGTACTGCACGATCCAGAGCCAGATTCAGCGCAAGAACATTGACGCGCGGTTCACCCAGAATGCCGAACAGGCGTCCTTCGATATTGTCATTAACCAGTTGGCGTACCGTTGCGTCCGGCATGTTGCGTGCCTTTGCCACCCGCTGGACCTGGAATAGCGCCGCCTCTGGGGTAATATGCGGGTCGAGCCCGCTGCCGGATGTGGTCACCAAGTCGATTGGAACACCCGCGCCGCCATCCTGTTTGAGTTTTTCAACGTCACCCTGCACACGCTCGATCAGCGCCTTGTTGGTCGGACCGAGATTCGAACCCATCGAATTCGCAGCATTGTAAGGCGATGGCACCGTCTTGGAAGGATCCTTCTGATCCGGCGCGGTCGTCGCCGAAAGGCGGCCGTGGAAATATCGCTCGCTGGTGAACTCCTGACCGATCAGGACCGAACCGGTCAGCTTCCCACCGCTCTCGATCACACTGCCTCCTGCTTGGTGCGGAAAGATCGCGCCTGCGATTCCGGTCATTGCCAGCGGATAGATCAGGCCGGTGATGACCGTCATCGCGACGAGAAGAATGATTGCCGGACGAATTTCTTTCAACATGATCCACTCCTTAAGCGAGACCCAGTGCGGTCACGGCCATATCGATCAACTTGATCCCAGCAAAGGGAACGATAATTCCGCCAAGTCCGTAGATCAGCAAATTCCGGCGCAACAACGCAGCCGCTCCGATGGGCCGATAGGCAACGCCCTTCAGCGCGAGAGGAATGAGCGCGATGATGACGACAGCGTTGAAGATGATCGCCGACAGAATGGCGCTCTGCGGCGTCGAAAGATTCATGAGGTTCAACGCTCCGAGCTGTGGATAGAAAGCCAGGAACATCGCCGGAATGATCGCGAAATACTTCGCGACGTCATTGGCGATCGAGAACGTGGTCAGCGCTCCCCGCGTCATCAGCAATTGCTTGCCAATCTCCACGATCTCGATGAGCTTGGTCGGATTAGAATCGAGGTCGACCATGTTGCCGGCCTCGCGCGCGGCCTGCGTGCCGGTATTCATCGCTACGCCGACATCGGCCTGCGCCAGCGCCGGCGCATCGTTGGTGCCGTCGCCGCACATCGCCACCAGCTTGCCCTTAGCCTGCTCATCGCGAATAAGCCGGAGCTTGTCCTCAGGCGTCGCCTGCGCCAGGAAGTCGTCAACACCGGCTTCCGCGGCGATGGCGGCGGCTGTCATCGGATTGTCGCCGGTGATCATGATGGTGCGGATGCCCATCCGGCGCAGCTCTGCAAAGCGTTCGCGGATACCGCCCTTGACGATGTCCTTAAGGTGCACGAGGCCGAGCAGCTTCCCATCCTTTGCCACAGCCAGCGGCGTACCACCCGCCTTCGCGATGGTGTCGGCAATCGCCTGCGCTTCCCGCATCGTTTCGGGGCTGATCTGAGGCTGCAGCACGCGCACAGCGTTGCCCGATCCTGAGATCGGCGTCGCGGGCGTAGCGAGGAATTTCAGAATCGAATCCACCGCCCCTTTGCGAACCCACGATCCATCCACTTCCACGCCGCTCATCCGGCTTTGTGCGGTGAACGGAATGAAGTTCGCATGCATCTCGGCCAGATCGCGCCCCCGGATACCGTACTTCTCTTTCGCCAGCACCACGATCGACCGGCCTTCCGGCGTCTCGTCCGCGAGCGACGCGAGCTGTGCCGCGTCAGCCAGTTCACGGTCCGTCACGCCGCGCAGCGGCATGAACTCGGTTGCCTGCCGGTTGCCGAGCGTGATGGTGCCGGTCTTGTCCAGCAGCAGCGTATCGACATCGCCCGCTGCTTCCACGGCACGGCCGGAGACCGCAAGCACATTGAAGCGAACCAGGCGATCCATGCCGGCGATGCCGATGGCCGACAGCAGAGCGCCGATGGTGGTCGGGATCAGGGTCACGAACAGCGCCACCAGAATGATGATCGAAACGGTGCCGCCCGCATAAGCAACATAGCTCGGTATGGTCGCTGTCGCGAAGACGAAGATGATCGTCAACCCGACCAGCAGAATATTGAGCGCGATCTCGTTGGGCGTCTTCTGGCGCGCGGCGCCTTCCACCAGCTTGATCATCCGGTCAAGGAAGGTCGAGCCCGGCGCGGCGGTGATCCGCACCCGAATCCAGTCAGACAGCACCTGAGTGCCCCCGGTGACGGCCGAACGGTCACCGCCGGATTCACGGATCACCGGCGCGGATTCGCCGGTGATTGCCGCCTCGTTGACCGAAGCCACGCCCTCGATCACTTCGCCATCGGACGGGATCGTATCACCGGCTTCGACGAGAACGATGTCGCCAACTTTCAGGCTGGTGCCCGGGACGACCTTGTAAACTGTCCTGCCAGCGCCAGCCAGGAGCTTCGCCTGAGATTCAGTTCGCGTTTTGCGGAGCGACGCCGCCTGGGCTTTACCCCGGCCTTCGGCAATCGCTTCCGCAAAGTTGGCGAACAGAATCGTAAACCAAAGCCACACTGTGATCTGAAGTCCGAAACCGACGTCTTCCGCACCTGTCAGCACATCGCGGATCAGGATGATCGTGGTGAGGATCGTCACGATTTCCAGCACGAACATGACCGGATTCTTCATCAGAGTCCGCGGATCGAGCTTGACGAAGGCCGATCCAATCGCCGGCACAACAATCTTTGGATCAAACATCGCCGAAACCGGCGCGCGCTTGGCGTACTTGACTGCTTTCATCGGAAAACTCCGAAACCTTCTGATCAGAACAATGTGCCGTTGATCATCGCGAGATGTTCAACAATCGGGCCGAGCGCGAGCGCCGGAAAGAATGTCAAACCGCCCATGATGAGGATGACGCCGACCACGAGACCGACAAACAGCCCGCCATCCGTGGGGAATGTGCCGGCTGAAGGCGGGACCGTCTTCTTCTCAGCCAATGAACCCGCAATCGCCATGGCGGGAATGATCATCCAGAAGCGGCCAACCAGCATCGCAAGACCACCGGTCACGTTGTAAAAGAAGGTGTTGCCGGTCAGACCTGCGAACGCCGAACCGTTGTTGGCGGTTTGCGACGTATAGGCATAGAGCACTTCCGAGAAACCATGCGGGCCGGCATTCGCCATCGACGCCACCGCTGGCGGATAGACGACGGCAACCGCCGTCCATCCAAGGATCATCAGCGGCAGGACCAGAATGGCCAGCATCGCCATCTTGACCTCCTTTGCTTCGATCTTTTTGCCAACATATTCCGGCGTGCGACCGACCATCAGACCGGCGACGAAGATCGCCAAGATGATGAACAGCAGCATGCCGTAAAGACCGGCGCCGACACCGCCGACGATGATCTCACCGAGCTGCATGTTGATCATCGGAATCATGCCACCCAGCGCCGTGAACGAATCGTGCATCGCATTCACCGCACCGCACGATGCCGCCGTGGTTACGACCGCAAACAAGGCCGAAGCAACGATGCCGAAGCGAACCTCCTTGCCCTCCATATTGCCGCCGGTCAGGCCCAGCGCCGTGAAAGCGTCATTGCCCCTTGCTTCCGCCCAATAGGCAACGGCAACGCCTGCAATGAACAGGACACCCATAACCGCGAGGATCGCCCAGCCCTTGCGCTCGTTCCCGATCATCCGGCCGAAGACATTCGTCATCGCCGCTGAGATCGCGAAGATCGCCACCATCTGAAACAGGTTAGAGAGCGCCGTCGGATTTTCGAAGGGATGTGCAGCGTTGGCGTTAAAGAAGCCGCCGCCATTCGTCCCGAGCAACTTGATCGCGATTTGCGATGCTGCTGGCCCGACCGCGATTGTTTGCTTCACCCCTTCTAGTGTCGTCGCTTCCAGGTAAGAAGACAGCGTCTGCGGAATGCCTTGCCACACCAGAAACAGCGTGAACACAACGCAGATCGGCAGCAGAATGTAGAGCGTGCACCGGGTCATATCGACCCAGAAATTGCCGACCGTTCGCGATGACGAGCGAGAAAATCCGCGTACCAGCGCCATGGCAAGCACGATACCGGTCGCTGCCGACAGGAAGTTCTGCTGCGTCAACCCCAGCATCTGCACGAGATAGGACATCGTGCTCTCGCCACCATAGTTCTGCCAATTGGTGTTGGTAACGAAGCTGACGGCGGTGTTGAACGACAGATCCGGTGCAACTGCCGACATGTCGGCCGGGTTGAGCGGCAAGAATGCCTGATAGCGCATCAGAAAATAGAGAAGGAGAAAGCCGCCGAGATTGAAGAGCAGCATCGCCACGAGAAACGTTGTCCAGTGCTGTTCACGCCTTTCATCGACACCGGCCACCCAATACAAGCCGGCCTCAACCGGCCGCAGCACCGGTGAGAGGAAGGTTCTCTCTCCATTGAATACTTTGTTGATGTACCAGCCCAGCGGCTTCGCGAGGGCGATGATGATCAGACAGAAAAGGGCGATCTGCGCCCAACCGACGAGCGTCATGTGAATAGCCTCAAAACCGCTCGGGTCTCAACAGAGCGAAGGTGAGATAGACAAGAAGACCGACCGTCACGAGACCGGCGAGTGAATAGTCGAAAATCACGATAGCCTCCTCAGAGCCGCGCGCAGGCATAGGCGTAGCCTGCAGAGAGCACGAAGAAACCGAGGCCTATGGCCAACATCAAAAAGTCCAGCATCTGGGCTCCTTGGTAGGAGTTCACGTATGTTCTGTGCGGTTCATAACAGAGCCGCACGATGCTTAGATACGGCCCGGCAGCATTTGATTTCGAGACGAGGATCGAAGGGATGTTATAGGAATCTCATAAGTATCCCCGGCGAAACCACAGAAAATTCTCGCTAAGACCGACACTTCAAATCCAGCCGAATATATATGCGGTACTTATGAAGTGCCCAGGCCTCTCCTCTCGAAATCCTACGGGATGGCAGTGACATTACGCCGAACGCCGACGCACCCGAATCTTGTGGTGCGCGGCAATCACTGTCGGAGACCCAAATGGGCCAGCATCAGCCTCCCTCGTCGCAAACGACGCAGACATCGCATCTGTTCTTCATCGGCAGAAACAGCCGCGGCAACTGGGTGGTCCAGGATCAACGCCGGACATGTGGTGGCTTGTTTGTCGATCGCGCCGAGGCCGTTCGCTATGCGCTGTTTGAGAATGGTCGCCGGCCCCACGCCGTGATCATGGTTCCGAACACGATGGAACTTGATCTCGACAGCTCAGAGGGCCAGTCACCTCTGGCATCAGGTCTCCATCCGTTGGCGTGACGCGTGCACGCCCTGCCATCACCATCACAGCAAGTTGGCGTTACAATGCCAAAGAAAATCACTCTGCCTCGTGTGAGCGAAGAAATGAGCGACCTGCTCATCATCGTCCTCGGCATGATTGGCATTGCCATCGCAGTCGGTCTGGCCATCGCAATCCTGAAAGCCGATGTTGGCGCTCTCCTCGTTGGATAGACACCGCGACGGCACGGAGGCGTCCGGCGGTGCCCGCAATGAGCTGCATCAGCAGACGCTGCAGAACTGGCTGTTATCGCTCTTGCGGTTGGCGGTGACGCACGATGAGGCCGACCGCTCCGCGGTGCTTGATCGGGCCATGGAACTCGATTCGTTTGCGACAACGTCTGCAGCGAGCTTCAGCTATTTCGATCGAACGAGCCGCGAGCTGTGTGATGCAGTCATGCACGGTCGGACCGAGGCGTCAGTCGCAATACTTTTCCAGCATGCGTCCCGCATCGACAATCCGCGTCTCAGACAGGCGTTCTTGGCGGCCACCGGCTTTCAAAAACAGACAGGCGCCGAACGGAGATCCAAGGAAAGACGCTCCAGAGCGGCCGATCTTTGGAGAGGGCTGCGCTAGCGCAAATTTTCACAAAATGAACGCTTATGTCCTTGGTACCGTTTGCCTATATCGCGCCTATTTCAAGGTGCGCGGTCCGGTCTCGATTCTATATGGGCCAAGCGCGATGTTGAAGACGCCCACAGACAAGTGGTCGGTGAGTGTCATGAAACACAATGTCAACGACATCAGTACGCTGGATGCTTTGGCCCATGCTCTCGTAGAATCTGACACGTGTACGAAGGCAATTCTGCATCGCGTCGCGACCGAAATCGGCGCACTTTTAGTCACGAGAACGAAACGAGTTGATTTCGAACGCTTGGTTGATACCGGCGCCTGGATGGATGCCGCGTTGCTCCTTGTTGGTGACACACGTCCGGCATGGTCGCTTCGACGCATCGTCTATGAAGACGGGATGTGGTTCTGCTCCCTGTCACGACAGCCAGGGCTACCCGCTGAGTTAGACGATTCAGCAGATGCCTTTCATCACGATCTGCCGCTCGCCATCCTTTGTGCGCTGGTGGAATCCCGCAGAAAACCGGAGCCGCGGACCAATGTGGCTGTGACGCCACGTGTGCGACCGCAGGCGGGATTTGCACTGTGTTGTGAGAACTTCACCTAGACGCGCAGCAATCCCAACATGCTCTCCTCCCGCGTACTGGCGCCAGGGCCAGCATCTCACGCAACCGGAACTACAGCCATGCCGATCGGCAGACACGTTTCCAAGTTGTCCGGTTACGCGCCCGCCCTGCCCACTCCGTTCGACAGCGATGGTCGTGTCGACGTTACCGCCTTCGAGCGGCTGTGCGCGCTGCAGGTCTCCGAGGGAGCCACCGCCTTGGTCGTTTGCAGCGCGACAGCCGAGAACTGGACGTTGCAGCAGGAAGAGCGCCGAGTTCTCCTGAGTGTCGCAGTGTCCTGCGCGCGAGGCATTCCTGTCATCATGGACGCGACCTCGAACGCGACGGCACATGCGATCGAACTCGCGGCCATTGCCGAACAGGGACGCGCAGATGCTATCGTTTCGGCTGTGCCCTACTACAACAGGCCGACGCAGGACGGAATTTTCGTGCATTTCAGAAGCCTCGCCTCCGCGACTGAGCTTCCGATCATCATCTCGGACAATCCATCGCGAAGCGTCTCCCGGCTGACGGACGAGACCGTGGCGCGGCTTGCCACGATTCCACGGTTCATCGGACTTGAGGATGCGACGGGCGACCCATCCCGCCCCTTGCGTCTGAGGCGTGCGGTCGGCGACAGGTTTCGTCTGCTGTGCGGCGACGACGCATTGGCGCTGCCCTATCTCGTCAATGGCGGCGACGGTTGCATTTCGGTGACGTCCAATATCGCACCGGGGTTGTGCCGGGATTTGTTCCTTGCCGTCAGGCAGGGACAGCTTGCCAGAGCGCAGCGACTTGCAGCACCTGTCAGCCGACTAAGTGCAGCACTTGCTCTGGAGATCAGCCCCGTTCCGCTGAAATATGCCCTGGAGCTACTCGGCCTCGCGGCGGCAACCGTTCGGCTGCCGCTGGTCGATGCCAGCGCCAGCACAAAGGCGGAGCTTGAGGCCATCATCCGCAAGACCGGTGACCGCTACCCGGTCTCACTGATCGCTGCATCGCGCTTCGGCTGACGTCGTTCAGGCGTCGTCAGCGACCATGCGGTTCACCAGCGTGCCGCAACCGCCGACTTCGACTTTCACCTCGTCGCCGACCTTCAGAAATTCGCCTTTCGGCATGCCGACGCCGGCCGGCGTCCCGGTGGCGATCACATCACCCGGCTGCAACGTCACATGCCGGCTGAGATAGGCGACTTGCTCGGCCATGTTGTGCACCAGCCGTGAGGTGTTCGAATTCTGCTTGAGAACGCCGTTGACCCAAAGCTTGATACTCATGTCGCCCGGATTGGACACATACGCCGCTGGCGTCAGCCAGGGTCCCATCGGCGCACCATCCTCAAAACACTTCTGACCGATCCAGTCGTAGATGAACGGAGTGCCTTCGCGCTTCATCAGATCGCGGGCCGAGAGGTCGTTCACGATCACGAAGCCGGCGACTGCCTCCATCGCCCGCGCCTCGGGAATGTTGCGCGTCTTGCGGCCGATCACGAGGCCAACTTCCGCCTCCCAGTCCACCTGCTTTGAAAACGATGGCAGGCGTGCTGGCGTTTCGGTGCCGATGATTGATCCCGCCGCCGTCTTCAGGAAAAACCAGGGCTCAGCGCCCTTGGTCATGGATAGTTCCTTGCCCGTGGTGCGTTTGGCGATCTCCGCCATCTCCTCAAGATGGTCCCAATAATTCGCCCCCGCGCAATAGAACGCGCCCGGATAGAGGATCGGCGCCAGCAGCTTGACGTTGGCCAGCGGGGTTCCCTGCGAGGGATCGACCTTGCCCGCAACCGCATCGAGCACCGGATGGATCTCATCCCACTGCTGCAGCATGCCAAGCACGCTCGGTACCTTCAGCAAGCCGGGATTCAGCAAGCGATCCGGCGCGTAAACAGTGTCACCGATCAGGACGCCGGCCAGCGCCTCATCATTCCCGTTCTTGTAGCTGACAAGCCGATACCCATGGTCTGTCACGTTCGCTTCTCCTTGCATTTCCACCGTCGCGGCCTTGCCAGCCGTCATGTTGCTGAGACGTTGTCTCTGAGTTGAACGCCCGACCTAGCATGGAGACTGGCCGCGACCAAGCCGTGGCCAGCGCACGGTATCACTGCGGCAATCGCATCAGCGGCCGGCCCATCCGGACGATCTCCCCGTCCCGTATCCCGGGACACAGCGCGAACCCCTGTGGCGCAAATACGATGATGGTCGAGCCGTGTTCGAACCAGCCCATCTCCTGGCCCTTACCAAATGCCGCATCGCAAACGAACCGATTGACGCCGCGATGCTTCATTCCGAGCACGACGTCGAGGCAATGCAACCGGATGCTGGCCACAAGGATCGCCGCGACCGGCACCAGCGTCACGTCATGCTGCGTCTGCGCCAGACGGATGCGGATCGCCGCGCGCTCGTTCTTGCAGAACAGCTTCTCGATCCGCTTTAGCGCGATCGGATTGACGTTCCAGGTATCACCAGACATGTAGCTCACCTGCTGCACGCGGCTGTCATACGGCGCATGAAAGCGGTGATACATGCTCGAGGTCAGCCGCAGCGTCACATACTGACCGTTGCGATAGGTGTTCTCGAACTCCGCACCCGGCACCAGATCGCTCAGCTTGTACGGAAATCCCTTCACCTGAAACAGCTCCGTATCGGCAATCGTCCCACATGCGCCGACAATCGCATCGCACGGACTGGTCATCACCGCAGGATCGGCATCGATCGGCCGTGCTCCGTCCTTCAACTCACGAACGAAGCAATCATGCATACTCGTGAAAGATGTCTTCTTGGCTTCCGACAGATCGAGATCGGAACATAACTTCCAGATTCCGATCGAAACATCCCGCACCACCGGATGTTCGATCTTGCTCAGCCAGCCGATGAATTGCGTCGTCAGGCGGCGCGGGATCCGGTTGGTCAAAAGGAAATTGAGATCCTCCCGGAACGGCAGCGTTGCGATCAGCCTGCGCCCTGTCATCGTCCTGTATACTTTCCCCTTTACCGCAATGATTCATGGATTCGTCATATGCGGCATTTGCCATGTACGCCCTCGGCGCCACTGCGCTGGGCGCGTCGCTGATCACGCTCAAAACCCGTCTTGATCTCTCGAAAGCGAAACACCGGTCGATCGAAGGACATGCGCGCATGTCCCGCCGTTTCGCCCGGCTGATCCCTTTCTATGAATATGATGACGAACGTTTTTTCTGCACCGATGGCGCACCGGACGACATCGCACGGCAACGGCGTCTCGCCTTCGACCGGCTCGCCCAGCTCTACCGGACGCGCTACGCCGAAACAGCGCGGCTGACAGCGGAAGCCACCGAAGGCATTTCCGATATGCAATTCACGAGCCGATATCGGGTGCCGTACCAGTTCAGCCGCCTCGTCCGCGACAATCTGAAAGGCGGATCGCTGCTGCAATCGTCGAGCGGCGTGATGGTCACCGATCTCGATGGCAACAGCTTCTACGATCTGACCGGCTCGTACGGCGTCAATCTCTTCGGTTATGATTTCTACAAGGATTGCATCGCCCGCGGCCAGGATCGGGTGCGCGAGCTTGGCCCGGTCCTTGGCGCCTATCATCCGGTCATCATCGATAATGTCCGCAGACTGAAAGCGATTTCCGGCCTCGACGAAGTGTCGTTCCACATGTCCGGCACCGAAGCCGTCATGCAAGCGGTACGGTTGGCGCGCTATCACACCCGCCGCTCGCATCTTGTCCGGCTCTGCGGCTCCTATCATGGCTGGTGGGGCGACGTGCAGCCGGGGATCGGCAACCCCATTCCAGCCCACGAAACATACACGTTGAGCGACATGTCCGAGCGAACCCTGCACGTTCTCAAGACGCGCAAGGACATTGCCTGTGTGCTTGTGAATCCGCTGCAGGCGCTGCATCCGAACACCAACGCGCCGGGCGATTCCTCCCTGCTGGACAGTTCGCGCCGCGCACACTTCGATCGCAAGGCTTACACCGACTGGCTGAAGCAGCTTCGCCAGGTGTGCACCGAGCGCGGCACAGTCCTGATCTTTGACGAAGTCTTCGTCGGCTTCCGGCTGGCACGCGGCGGGGCGCAGGACTATTTCGGCATCGAGGCCGACATGGTCGTCTACGGCAAGACGCTCGGCGGCGGGCTTCCCGTCGGCGTCGTCTGTGGCCGGAGGGCACTGATGCAACGCTACCGCGACGATCGTCCGGCTGACATCTGTTTTGCCCGCGGCACGTTCAACTCGCACCCTTATGTGATGGCGGCGATGGATCAGTTCCTCACCCGCCTCGACGAACCGCCGCTGTCCAGCATCTATGACGGTCTCGATCAGCTCTGGAACTTGCGGGCGGAAATCCTGAATTCTCGATTGAGAAAGGCAAACCTGCCGCTCCAAATCGCCCATCTGTCGTCGATCTGGACCGTTCTTTACACACGCCCCTCGCGCTACAACTGGATGCTTCAGTTTTATTTGAGAGCCCATGGACTGGCGCTGAGCTGGGTCGGAAGCGGTCGCCTGATCTTCAGCCTGAACTATAGCGACGAAGACTTTGCAGAAGTCGTCGATCGGTTTGTCGCTGCAGCGACGGAGATGGAGCAGGATGGTTGGTGGTGGTCAGACGGCGCCACCACCAACAAGTCGATCAAACGATCACTCCTGAAGGAAATGCTGTCACACCGCTTCTAGAGACTTTCCGACTTTGATGGAGTCAAAGCCGGGACTCTAGTCTTTTCTTTTGGCGCGCTTTCTCACGCGAACCGGTGCCCACTTCGCTCGCAAACGCTCTTAGGTGTTCTGCGTCTTCAGCACCGCGTCGACATCCCCATCGTCATTCGGCCGATGCTTGCCATGCCCCGGATCGATCAGCTCGCCACGCAGCAACGCCATCGGCGCCTTGTAGTAAAGCTTGATGTCGTGGAACGGGTCGGTGAGGATTTTCGTCGCCCAGACAAGTCCGGTCTGAACGTCCTTGATGAAAAAGAGCTGGGTCGTGCGCGCCGCCAAACCGCCAAGACCGAGCGCCAGCCAGATCTTTGCAGTCTGCCGGATGAAGTCCGATACGCTGGTATAAGGCTTGAAAATGCCGAACAGTGTCGGATCGACGAACAGCAGCAGCGGCGACAGAGCCCAGATGGTCAGCAGCACAACCTTGCGCTGAAGATTGTAGCCGACCTTGATATCTTCCTTGTGCTCGTGCGTGGCTTGATTGGTGTGGTCATAGCCTCGCGGCTCGAAGAAGAAATGACCCGCCTGGCGCGTGGTCATGGCCACAAGCCATCCGATCAGGGCCGAGATGGCAGGGTCGAAAAACACCATCACATAGGCAACGAGGAAGCTCAGCGCACTGACAAGATGGAGAGACTGGTTGATCCGGCTGTGATGATAATAGCGATGATCATCCCAGCGCTGTTCGCGAAGCGCTTCCCTGAATTGCATTGAACTCCCCCTATCTGGAAAAACTGGAAACGGACTGCTCGGCGCAGCCAGTCAGGATGCTGCTCTGGATTTCGTACGAGCCCATGTTTCGTGTTCGTTCAGAACAGCGCCGTGTTCGCGCTTGCCGAACCGGATCAGCGAGAAATGACCGAATGGCGGCGTTGCCCGACGCTCGATGAGATCGATATCCGACGTTCGAGACAGCCATGCCAAATACCGCTCCCAGCCGAATTCAGTCCGCCATCCAAGCTTTCGCGCCGCTGGAGCGACCAGATGCTCGATCGACCGCCGCAGCCCCGTCTCCTCGCTGACGCGGCTCAAGAGGATGATCTCACCGCCCGGTCTCACCACACGCGCGAATTCATCCAGTGTAGCCTCAGGTCTTGGAACGGTTGTGACAACATATTGCGCCACCACGACATCGAAGGAATTATCTTCAAAATCGAGTTGGCTGGCATCCATCACTTCGAGTTGCTCGACGTGCCTGAGGCCGAGTTCGCGTACACGCGCCCGCGCCCTCTCCAGCATCAGTTCCGAGATATCGACGCCGACGAGCCTGTTGTTCGGGGAATAATCCTGCAGCGAGATTCCGGTCCCGACCCCGACTTCAAGGATCCTGCCGCCGATCCGCTCCGCTGCCCGAATGGCAACCTGCCGCCCGCGCCGAAAGACAGGACCGAACACGAAGTCATAGACTGGCGCCCAGCGATCGTAGTGCCCCACGGTCGCATCGTCGTGATGTTGGACAACCATTTTCATTCGCCGCCAATCAATGAGTTAAGAGAGGCCACCAAACAGAGATTCCGTCCGTCACCGCTATGACGCGTGGTGTTCATCCCGCCGTCATCAACCGGATTGAGCAAACGATGATCCATGCTGTCGGCGCACATGATCGCCGGCTGAGCATCGGCTCGCGACTGTCTTAGAATCAACTCTGTGAAAGTATTGCGAAGTCACATAACAGCAGTATTACAGGCGCGCTCCGACCATCGGTCGGGACCCGCCTGCAAGGAGCCGCCGGGGCCTTCTGCGTGACTACAGATAGGCGCTCATGCCGCCGCTGCGGCTCAGGGCGTTCTGCACGGACAACAGATTTTGATGATTCTGAACCAGACGGTTCATCAGCGGTTCGGTCACACCGAGCACCGCCTTCTCCTCGGCGCTCATCGTCGCGTATTGTTTGATCATGGCGAGGCTCCCGGCGCTCGCGTCGCTTCCGCTGCCCGAATTGAGCGCCTCGAGCAGCCGGAGACGGGTCCGGCTGTTCAGCTCGGCCTTGGCGGCACGGGCTTCCTCAACGGAAAAATTTGTATCCTGGTTGAGAGCGACCGCCGCCAGCATCCGGTTGTCGAATTGCGAGAAGTTCGCCTGCTGACCGACCCTGCGGCGTTTATCAAAGACCAACTCTGTGCCGTTATCCTTGGCGCCATTGATCTGTTTATCCAGCAAAACCCGCGCACGCTCGGTCACGCCCGTGCTGGAGTCAGGCGATGGTGTTTCCGATAATTTATCCAGCAATGCACGAACCACGTCGTTTGCATTGCCAGTATCCGGAGCTTTGCCCGGATTCCGCCGAGCCACAGCAACGCCCTCCGTCAGGGCCTTGTATTGAGCCTGCCACGTCGACGTTGCGCGTTCGTCAGATCCCGCTTCATTGAGATAAGCCAATGCAGCATCATACAGGCTTGCATATTCACCGGTGTGATGCGCAATGACAGTGTGCGGGCTGATGGCATCGTCAAAGCGAGACTGCAGGATCGATTTTGCCGCGTCGATCTCGTCCTTGTTGAAAAGTCCCTGCGTATTCGATGCAATGACCGCCAACCCACCGCGGTCCTGACCTGTGAAATCGATCGCAATTTGACCATTGATGCGGGGAGACGTGATTCCAAGTTTTTCGTATTGCTGATCCAGCCAGTCCCGGGCGCTGGTGGCGATGGAGGTCGATGACGAAGGGCCGTTCGGTGACGACTGGGCCGAAGACGCAAGATACGCCTTGGCTTCGTCCGACAAGCTCACAATTGTTGATGGCGATCCCGAAGAGATTTTGTTCGTTTCTTCTTCAAGGACCTGCACAAGACTCGGCACGCTGGAAGCGACATAACTCCGTCTGGCCGACGTCAGCAAAGACGAGAGATTGGACCCATTGATTGTTGACAAGGACGCCTCCCCGCTCCGTTATTCACAGAAGATGAGCAAGCGGCATGCCAGCGCGCCAACGTCTGAAAGGATTGGGAACTTAGCGGCGCAACCATGCGTCCGCGCGTTGACCCGGCAATTTTTGCCGGGAACATGGCGGGAACCTGCCGACAGTCAGACAGAAGCCGTCAGGCCGCTTCCGGAGACACAGCCGGTTTGTCCCTATGTGGGTGCATCAATGTTGGAGCCTCACGCTTGACTGTCATCACGCCATGTTTGAACACAATAAGCGGAAGCGCCACTTCGGCGATCGCGGCCGCTGTATCCTCGCAATCGAGAACGACGAGATCAGCGGCCTTGCCGACGGCGATGCCATAGTCTCGCAAATTCATGAGTTGGGCCGGCCTCTCGGTCACCAGCGACAGGCACAGCTCCATATCCGATGGACGGCCAATCTGCGCGACATTGGCATAGAGATTGGCCATGCGCACCAGCGAGCAGTCTCCGAATGGCGTGAAGGGATTGAGCACGTTGTTGGTTGCGAGCGATCCGTTGACACCCCGTTCGATCAACCGGTGAACCGGCGTCACACCACGCGGCACGCTGTGCTCGTGGTCGCGTCCCATGAGGAAGAGATCGGTCGCAGGCAACGTCGTCAATGCGACGCCCGAACGCGCCAGCAGATCCGCAATGCCATCGAACTGCTTGCGGCCAAGCGCCGACAGTTTCGTGACATGACCGATGGCCACACGTCCCCCCCAGCCATGAGCGTCCGTCTGCCGGCAGACCTCGTGCAACGACATCGCGGACGGGTCGAGATCGAAATCGAGATGGAAATCGATGTCGATATCGAAGCGTCTGGCGATAGAGAAGATACGGACGATCTGTCCGTCGGGATCGCTGTCGGTATAGGGACAGCCGCCGATGACGTCGGCTCCCTGTTCGCAAGCCTCGATCAGCAATTCCTCGGTGCCGGGATCGTTCAGCATGCCTTCCTGCGGAAAAATGCAGATCTGCAAATCGATTGCGAACGCATACTCCGACTTGAGACGCTTGATGGCGCCGAAGCTGGTCAATCCGATGCGCGGGTCCACCTCCACATGCGTGCGCATATGCGTCGTGCCCTGCAGGATCGCCTTTTCGAGGGTCCGCTTTCCCCGGGCGTAAACATCCTCTTCGGTGAAAGTCCGCTTCGCAGCGGCGGTTTCGGCAATGGCTTCGGCCAGCGTGCCTTCGCGGCAATTGCAGCGGCCAAGAATGCACGACTTGTCGAGATGAATATGCGTATCGACAAAACCCGGAACGGCAAGGCGACCACCCGCATCGGTGCCAGGCGCGTCGCAGATCAGCTTAGTTTCGATGGCGGCAACCTGACCGTTGCGCCAGCCGATATCGCACGGTTCGCTGCGATCCGCGAGCCGCACATTACGCAGGATGTGGTCGAAATTCATGTCCAGCCTGTTGTACTCATCTTGCCTCAATGAGCTGGTCTCTCGCAACCGCAATTGCCCTGCAACCTCGCGATTTTACAGCACGGAGTGAATACATTTCGGGCGCACGCCATTATATGCAGGCACGCTAGAGCCTTTGGCCGCCCTAAATAAATATGCCGGCGGCGCTTAGGCGCGGCCGGCATATTTCCTTACCAGTCTGATCGGGAGTGATTGACCGTGGATCAGAATTCTTCGAATTCGGACTCCACTTTCAATGCGGTTGCAAGATTCGTCTGCATGCGGCCCACGGGGCCACCCCGCCTGGTCTGTTGCGACGTCCCTTTCATCTGCTGTACCGGCTTCGCAACCACCACGGCAGGAGTGCGCGAAGAAGCACTGGCTTGACCATCGAAGCGGAAATAGCCGACGCGCTGATTCATTGCTGCCTGTTGTTCCTCCAGCGTCTTGGCGGTGGCCGCATTTTCTTCCACCAGCGCCGAGTTCTGCTGGGTCACTTCATCCATCTGACTCAGAGCACGGTTAACCTGATCGATGCCTGTCGCCTGTTCCGAACTGGCATTGGCGATTTCGGCAACGATGTCCGCGACACCTTTGATCGATTCAACGATCTCGCTGAGCGACTGGCCGGCGCGATTGACGAGATCGACGCCTTCTTGCACCTGCCCTGACGAACCGACGATAAGATCCTTGATGTCCTTCGCCGCTTGCGACGAGCGCTGTGCAAGACTGCGCACTTCGGAGGCGACGACAGCAAAACCACGACCTGCCTCGCCGGCACGAGCAGCTTCCACTGCGGCATTGAGCGCAAGGAGATTGGTCTGCCGTGCAATTTCGTCGATCACCGAAATGATGTCGGAAATCTTGTGCGATGAATCCTCGATCCGGGCCATCGCGTTCACAGCTTCAGCAACAACGGCGCCGCCGCGACCCGCGATCTCCTGAGTACCCCGAGCAAGCTGATTGGCATGCTGGGCATTCTCGGCGTTCTTTCTGACAGTAGCCGCAATTTCCTCCATAGAGGCGGAGGTTTCTTCCAGGCTTGCCGCCTGCTCCTCCGTCCGCTGCGAGAGATCGGTTGTACTGGTGGAGATTTCAGCGGCCGCGCTCGATACCTCTGAGCTGGACATTGCGATATTCGCGATCGTGTCCTGCAACTGGTCGATTGCGGCGTTGAAATCGTCCTGCACCTTCCTGTAGTCGGCTGCCCACTCTTCCTGGACCCGATAGGTGAGATCACCCTGGGCAAGGCGCTCGAGGCCGCGTCCCAAACCATCGACGACCTGCGCAACCTGACGCGCAGCTTCACGTTGCGCCGCTTCGTTGCGGGCACGTTCGGCCTCGACAGCCTTGCGCTGATCTTCCGCGACCTGCTCGAGACGCACCTTCTCAAGGCCCGCATTGCGGAATACAAGAACAGCCTGCGCCATTTCGCCGACTTCATCACGGCGACCTGCTCCGATGACTTCGGTATCGAGCTTTCCTGAGCTCAATGTACGCATCACACCGCTTAACGACAGGATCGGGCGAGTAATTCCGCGTGCAATGATCCATGCGAGAGCCACACCAAGGATCAGCGCAAGCACAGCGACGGTAAGGGCCACCATCGAAGCTGATGCGATTTCCGATTCGCTTAGTTTTTTCGTCGTGGCAAGCGCAGTTTCCTGGCTCTTTCTCAACGCGGCCCGACTGGCCAGCATTTCACCGGAGAGACGAGTCTCTGCCTCAATCAAACGATTGCGCTCGGCGAGCGATTTCATCGTTGCTTCAAATGCCGCCACGTAAGCCTTCAGCGAAGCCGTGATGTGTTGAATTTTTTCGCGTTGAGCAAGCGACGGAGCGGTTTCACCGACCTTCTTCAGTGTCTCCCCCATCGCCGCAAATTGCGCGCGCGCAGCCTCCTCAAGCTTCGGATTTCTGGTTTGGTTGTGTTGAAGCCCGTTTATTCGACCCCACAGGAACTGTTCCGTCGCAATACCAAGCTGATTTGCAAATACGAATTCATTGCCGGCTGCCGCAGCCTGCATCAAGTCCTTGAGCTCAGTACGCAGCTTGTTGCCAAGCGGAATGGTCGACTCCGCAATGATCTTACTGGACTCTGTCTGATTTTTGACCGCGTCCTCGAAAAGTCGCAGATACTGATCAGTCTGTTCGACGATCTTCCGCGCCATGTCCCGCCGTTCGCTGGTCACGGCGGTTTCTGCGACGACCGTAAATCCGGCGCGAACCTCTTTGCCGAGCTCACGAACTCTCGCCAACGCTTTTTCGTCCGCCTTATCCAGATAAAACTGAATATTGAGGCGCATCGCGACAAAGTCCCGATCCGCTTGCGTCACGCGGGCTGTGTTCTCTGATATGATCGCAAAAGTCTCGAAGCTGTTCGACGCGCTGCGCAAACCAAGATAGCCAGCCGCCGCGACGCCTACCAATAGAATGAGAACGAACAGAAATCCGGCAGTGATGCGCGTGCCGATCTTGAAACGAGAGTTCAGACTTTCAAGCGAGAGCATTTCAATGTCCTTGTAGGCGGCGTCAAGGAACGATGCGTTCTGCGGTTTCGCGAGGGCTGACGCTCTTCCCCGCTCCACCTTCAGTTTGCGCCTTGCAACCGGCTTATGTCTGTGTGCGTGTCACCGTTCCGACGACCAACATGTCGAAGGCAAAACAAGGCTGTCGTGCGGAAGCGTGCGGGCTATATGCCCAATCACCTTACCGAACGCTGTTTCCCGGTTGTCGAGTGAGAGTTTTGCCCCAGTCCCACTTGCAGGAAGTCAAAAGGACCAGAGCACCACTTTGGTTTATGACTGGTAAACTGCCAGCCGCTATCAAGCCGCGGCGCGCACCATCTTCATCAAGATGTGCCGTTGATCGATTTACGTGGCATGCCGGCCACGGATCTCTGGCTGCCGTGTAGCAGCCAGAGATGTTTTTCACTCATCGTAGAAAGTTGTCGTCATCGATCCGACCGGGAGCGCGGTGCGCGATCCCCGCGTTGTCCGCCGCCACCACCCTGAGGCCTGGCCCGCTGCTGCGGACGCGCACCCTGTTGCGGCCGTGCCCGCTGTTGTTGTTGCGGCCTTGTTTGTGGACGAGCCTTAGGTCGCTGTGGCCTCGCCTGCGGGCGCTGGATATTGGCCGGGCGGCCAGCTCCAGCACCGGGCCGCTGCGCTGCAGGGCGTTGCGGACGCGCTGCCGGACGATCCGGACGAGCGGCAGGGCGATCCGGCCGCGCACCGGGACGATCCGGGCGAACAGCTGGACGATCCGGTCGCGCAGCGGGTCGGTCAGGACGCGCAGATGGACGATCCGGGCGGACAGCGGGACGATCCGGGCGAACAGCCGGCCGATCAGGACGCATGCCGGGGCGGTCCGGACGCACACCGGGACGATCGGGTCGAACACCAGGGCGATCAGGACGGACACCAGGACGGTCGGGCCTCACACCCGGACGGTCCGGACGAACACCGTCCGGCCGCTGGGGCCGGCCGCCGGGGCGATCCGGCCTCCAGGCACCAGGCGGACGCGCACCTGGACGACCGGGCGGACGCCAATTCGGCGGCGGCGCGTGCCATACGGGCGGATGAATA
>JAFAFP010000270.1 GCA_023423415.1 Pseudomonadota bacterium
GGGGCTTCTCGGGCGGCCGCGCTTCTCGTGCTAGTCCACCGACAAAGCAGCGGCCGCCAGTTTTTCAAGATCGAGATACTGCTTCTTCTCGACAGTGACGCCGACAAAAAAGATCGTGCCGCCTTTGAACTCGCCCGGAGACTTGTAGTCCTCGCTGACCGCATCGCCGCTGTCGCGGCCGATGCACAGGCCATCGCCCGACAACGTGAATTTTCCCGGCTGGGTTTTCATCTCGCCTTGCGCGACGATCCGCTCATTTACATAGAGCGTTGTCTTGCCGAGCGACTCGCCGTGCTTGCCGGCCTTGTCGCGAATGAACTCCATTCCCAGCGTGTACTTGCCGGGCTTTAGTTCCTGCGAGACGAACTTCTGTTCGGGCTTGATGCCGAGGAAGTTGTAAACGTAGTGCAGCTTGCGATCCTTGATGAACAAGGCATGGCCGCCGAAGCGCGAGCCATGCGCGAAGATCACGCCCGAGCAGTCCGGATCTGTGATCTCGACCTCGGCAAGGATCTTGTACGACCGTCCGCGCACATTCGCGGCGACACCCTCGGGAACGGGCGAGGTACCTGGATAGTAGATGTAACGGTCGCGCGGTTTCTCTTCGCTCGGCCGTTCGACTCCCAGCAGTTCCGCGGCGCTGCGATCGTCGAGAGGCAGAACGTTGTTTTTCTTCGCTTCATCGAACCACGCCTTGACGAGCGCCTTCAGCCTGGCGGGGTATTTTTGCGCAAGATTGGTGGATTCGGAGCGGTCCTTGTCGACGTGGTAGAGCTCCCACTGGTCCTTGTCGAAATGGCCTTTGCCGGTCAGCGGCGCATGCAGCGCCACGGCCTTCCAGCCTTTCTCCCAAAGCCCACGCGTGCCAAGCATGGCGTAGTACTGGCGCTTCTTCTTGGTCGGGGCGTCCGGTTTTGCCTCGAAGGTATAGCGCATCGACACGCCCGAGAGCGGATATTGCTTCACGCCACGGTAGGTGGTCGGCATTTTCAAGCCGCAGATATCGAGGATCGTGGGCACGATGTCGGTGGAGTGGTGATACTGATTGCGAACCTGGCCCTTCGCCTTGATGCCTTTTGGCCACGAAATCACCAGCGGACAGCAAGTCCCGCCGGCATATTCCGAATAGCGTTTGAACATCTGGAACGGCGTCGAGAACGCAACCGCCCATCCGGTGGGATAGTGGTTGTACGTCTCCGTGCTCCCGAGCACGTCCATGTACTTCAAATTCTCGGACAGCTCGTCGGGATAGTTGTTGAAGAACTTGTTCTCGTTGACCGAGCCGCTGGGGCTGCCCTCGCCCGATGCGCCGTTGTCCGAACAATAGAAAATGATCGTGTTGTCGAGCTGCTTGCTCTTTTCGAGATAGTCGATCAGCCGGCCGATCTGCACGTCGGTATATTCGGAAAAGCCCGCATAGACTTCAGCCATCCGTGCGAACAGCTTCTTCTCATCGGCATTCAGCGAATCCCATGGACGCATCGCATCGGCGGGATTCGCAACTTCGCCCGGAAGCGGATTGATGGGCGTGAGCTTTGTATCCTTCGGCAGCAGACCCTTTTCAATCATGCGCGGCAGCACCCACGCGCGATAGGCTTCATAGCCGTCGTCGAACTTGCCTTTGTACTTGTCGATATAGTCCTGCGGCGCATGGTGCGGGGCGTGGTTGGCGCCGGGGCAGAACCACATGAACCACGGCTTCGAAGGATTGCTCGCCTTCTGGTCGCGGATCATCTGCAAAGCCTGATCCACCAGATCCTTGGACAGGTGATATCCTTCTTCAGGGCTGTAAGGCTGGTCGATGAACTTGTTGTCCTCGACAAGGTCAGGATACCACTGGTTCGTCTCGCCGCCGAGGAACCCGTAGAACCGATCGAACCCTTTGGACAGCGGCCATTCGCTGCGGCTTGCGCCCGAGGCAATGTCCTGCTCCGGAACGTTGTGGTTCTTTCCGAGCCAGAACGTGCTCCAGCCATTGTCCTGCAGCACCTGGCCGATTGTCGCACATTCCGCCGGCAGTCGCCCGCTCCAGCCGGGAAAGCCCTGCGCGCCTTCGGTGATGCACGAGCACGCGTTCAGATGATGATTGCGTCCCGTCAGGAAGGTCGAGCGTGTCGGCGAACAGAGCGCAGTCGTGTGCCACTGCGAATACATCAGGCCGCGATCCGCGAGCTTTTGCAGCGTCGGCATGTTGATGCCGCCGCCGAACGGCGACCACGCCGCCAAGCCGGTGTCGTCATAGAGAATGATCAGGATATTCGGCGCGCCTTTCGGCGCCTGAGCGAGTGTGTAGGGGCCCCAATCCGGAGTGGAATCGCGAACATCAAGCTTGATAACGCCCTTGAACGGCCTCTTACTCATCGCATTCCTCCTGGTTACGCTTGCCGTCACACGTGCTCATGCTGCCGTCATGTCGGAGTCCTGTTGCTACGCGCAAACCACCGATGCGCGATGCGCGCTATGGGGCCACGCAGAATGAAATAGGGAAACACAGCGAGAAGCAGCGTGATGATCACGGCCTCGCCGGGATAGAACGTTCCAAGGACCCGCCATTGGTAAATGACGTCCATCGCGAAGCCGAGCAGGATGATGCGGGAGACGGAGAGCAAACCTTCGCGCAGACGCCCGACGCGCTTGGCCCGATTGCTGAGGACCGTCCAGAAATAAGGAGAACGGCCGAGCCGGGCATCCTGCATGCCATCGTGCCATGCGGCAATCGTTGCCATCGTCGGCTGCAAAACGAAACGAAACGTCATCGGCCCGCCAGGCCGATTGGCGATGTCCTGCCAGATGCGGTGCTGCACCTCGGATGAAAAGCCGTACCAGGCGGCGCCAAGCAAGACGAATGCGGCTGTCAGAACGACAGCGAGCCAGGCCAGAATGCGAGCGGTATCACGTGGAGACGCCGTATTCACAACGCCACTCTCCTTCTCAATGCAGAATTGCACTGAGACTCTTCTCGCCGACGTCAATTTTTCAGTTCGATATTTAACCTCGTTTGACGCACTGCCTTGTCGAAAAGCCTAACTCAAAATTTTTGATCGGCAATCGAATCGGTCGGGGCAGCTCGAACAACAATTCGTCATGACTCATCACGGCGCGAAGAATGTTGCATTGCACCGCCTACTTTAGAACGTGAAAAATCTGACCACGCATTGATAAGGAAAAATTGCGCGCAAGCGGGTACCGCCAGTAACAAGGCGCTACCAAGGAACGCACACCGCCGGATCAAACAATATTGCGGCGTGCGTTGGCATCGATCTGGCGTCATGCAGCACGAAGGCGCGCTTCAAGTGGGCGTCGTTCGAGCCGGTGACAGTGGATGCAAAAAGCGACGTCGCGCTAATGAAAGAGCGCCTCACCTCTTAGCGGTCAGATCGGAAACCACCCCTTTCGATATATTCGCTGTCCCCATGGGATAACGGCCACGATGACTGTCGTGGACATGCATCCGCAGATGCATGCGTGTTGAATTGAACTAGCAGAAGAACGGCCGGTTCGTCGCCCGGCATCGCAACACACCGCGCGGACCGACCTTGGCGCGATAAGCCGGATCTTTCGGATAATTTGGCAGCTCCGGTTCTTCCTCGGCATTCAGCTTGCGCGCTTCTGAAGCGGACGCCTCTCCGGCGTCCGCTTGTTCCTTGACTGTCAGTCGGTCCTGTTGCTCGACGTCTTGAGCTGCAGGAATTTCATTCGAACCTTCGGCCGGGAAACTCCTATTGTCCCGGACGGTTCTTGATCATCTCCTCGACCTTTCTCTTCACCGCCTCCAGATTGAATGAAGCGGGATCTTGCATCGGCGGATACTCGACCGCAGTCGCCGCCAGCTTGCCGACGAATTGCTGGACCATCACGAAACGCCAGAATTCGCGGGCGTAAAAATCGTTCATGTATCCGCCGCCCAGATTGTTGAGCGTCTCGCCGCGGATCGACGGTGTCCGCTCGAACGGGTCCTGCCGAATGTTGACCATGATCGGCATGTCCGTGGTCGTCTTTTCACCCGGCCAGCCATAAGGCTGCTGGAAGAACGTGAACTTGAAGTGACCGATACGAACGGCGCCAAGGCTTGCGCCGCCGAAGTAGAATAGTTCCTCACGCTTGGACGGGCCCTTGCCGGTGAGAAGGTCCATCTGGTTATAGCCGTCGAGGTGGTTCTTGTAGCTGCGGTCACCGAGCGTCACGCCCTTCAGCAGTTGATCGGTGATGTTGGGATTGCCCGCCGCGGCCAGCAGGGTGGGGAGCCAGTCGAGGCCGGAGAAGATCGCGTTCTCGACAGTGCCCGGCTTGATGACGCCCGGCCAGCGGATGATGCACGGGACGCGGAAACCACCTTCGCCGACGGTGCCCTTCGTGTTCTTGAATGGCGTCATGCCGCCATCCGGCCAGGTAAACACCTCCGCGCCGTTATCGGTGGTGAAGATGACGATGGTGTTGTTGGTCTCGCCGATATCGTCGAGATGCTTCAGCAATGCGCCGACGCTGTCATCGAGTTGCGCCATGCCGGCTTCCTCGAGGCCATAATTGGTGTCGCTGTTCTGCATCGCGCTGTACTTCTTCGACAGGAAGGTCCAGACGTGCATGCGCGTGGTGTTGTGCCAAAGGAAGAACGGCTTGCCCGCTTTCTTGGCCTTGTCCATGAAAGCGCTGGACTCCTTGACCAGCACCTCGTCGAACGTCGTCATGTCGTATTTGGCCTTGAGGAAAGGCATGTCGTGCATGTTCGGGACGTTCGACATGTCGGGGAACGGAGGCAACGGTCCTTCGTCGATGATGCGCTGCTTGCCGATCCTGCCCCAGCGCGGCATCTCGGTCGGATCGTCCTTGTCGGTCGCATAGCTGCGGACCAGGCTGCGCGGTCCGTATCGGTTGTAGAAATCCTGATTGACAGGGAACGAGTACCAGTACGGGTCGGACATGGCATCGAGGTGGTACAGATATCCGAAGAATTCATCGAAGCCGTGCAAGGTCGGGAGATACTTGTTCAAGTCACCGAGATGGTTCTTGCCGAACTGCCCGGTGGCATAGCCCTGCGCCCTCAGCGCGGTCGCAATCGTCACCGCCTGCGCCGGGATGCCGACATCGGCGCCAGCCTGACCAACAGTGGTCAGCCCGGTACGGATCGGTAATTGGCCGGTGATGAAGTTCGCTCGGCCCGCCGTACAGCTTGCCTCGGCATAATAGTCGGTGAACCGTATTCCTTCAGATGCAAGCTTGTCGAGGTTCGGCGTCTTTCCGGACATGATGCCCTGATGATAGGCGCCGATGTTGAACCAGCCGACATCATCACCCATGATCACGACGATGTTGGGCCGCTGCGTGGGCTGTTGCGCTTGCGCCGTACCCATAATGCCCATGGGCGATAATGTCAGCGCGGCGGCAAGCATGGTGCCGCCCAAGATCACGTTTCTTCTATTTTCGCTTTCGCCGACTCGCAGTTTCGTCAAGGCCTTTTGCAGAATGTTTTCGAAGGTATTGCCAATCATGACGTTCCTCCATCTGACGTATGCCTTCCTGAAATAAGCTGAGCTACGAGCGTCGGTCCTCCCTTACTACGCACCTGAATCCAACGTGACTTGTCGATGTGCCGATTGGTTCGGCGTGACGTGCAGTCGGCCGATAACGACGGCAATTAATTTGGCGCGTATGAATGCGAGCCACCTTTCCGATCCGGCAAAATAAGGCGATCGCATCAGCATAAGCGACATGCACCACCGGATGATTGCCGAGACCGTTGATGTTGCTCTTCGATCCGCAAGGGTGATGCCGGGGCATGGCCGATGTCGTATCGACCCAGAAACCGCTGACAGCGACGCAATGAGCCGGCGTTTCTTCGGGATAGTGCCGGCCTGAACTCACGCGAAAGGCGTCGCCGTCGATGCAACGCATTCCCGAGATGCAATCTGAAACGCGAAGCTCGATCTCAGTCATGGAATATCCATGATCGTCGCATTTCCGCGAGAATGCTCAGAAAATGGGCGAGCAAAATTCCGAAAGCATATCGCCGCAAGCTTATTTGGAAGAATTTTCTCGGGCTACGAATAATGTTCCAGATCGCGACTTCTTGATGCGTGATCGCGCGGAGCACGCAGAGAATTCGCAGTGCATTTGCAGCGGTAAAATAAGCTGCACAAAAACGACAACGAGGAACGACACAGAACAAACACGATTGAGGAAGAAGCACGATAGGAACACAGGGCTGTGAACGCTGAACCGTTCACGCCGCTATGCTCAGTCGGCCTTCACCGATCGCTCGTTCGAGCACAATCCCACGTCGGGCCGAATGACCCGTCATGAAGGCCTGTGCTCATCAGACACGGCGCCTGCTTGCTGCGTCCATTTGCTCTGATTTGTCTTGCGCGCGTACATCGACGCGACGATGCACACTCGATGCCGTCTCGCGTCAGAGCATTGATATTTCTATGAACATGACACGCGACTATTCGGCTTGTTTATAGGAATATTTTCACGTGAAAAAGCGGAGCAAATGCTGCTGCTCACATCGCTTTTCGCGTTTTGCCGGTTTTCGTCTTGCCGACCGCCTGACCGAAAACAAAAGGCCCGGCGCAATGGCCGGGCCTTTCTTGATCCTCGGATTTTATCCCAGCATCACATCTGCGAGGCCGCAGCCATCAGGCCGCTTCATCCTCAACGGCTTCGTTGTCGTCCGCATCGGCATCTGCGTCAGCATCAGCCGCAGCTTCCGTCGGCTTCGGTCCGCGACGCGGTCCTTTCGCGAGCGCGCCTTCGATTTCCTTCACCGCTTCGGTTTCGGTGATGTGCTGAACGGCCGAGATTTCGCGTGACAGCCGGTCCAGCGCCGCCTCATAGAGCTGACGCTCCGAATAGGACTGCTCGGGCTGCTGCTCGGAACGATACAGATCGCGCACCACTTCCGCGATCGCGACAATGTCGCCGGAATTGATCTTCGCTTCGTATTCCTGCGCGCGGCGCGACCACATGGTGCGTTTGACGCGGGCGCGGCCCTTCAGGGTCTCCAGCGCGCGCTTGACCATTGCAGGTTCGGACAATTTGCGCATGCCAACCGTGGCGATCTTTGCCGTCGGAACGCGCAGGGTCATCTTGTCCTTGACGAAATTGATGACGAACAGTTCAAGTTTGGCGCCAGCCACTTCCTGCTCTTCGATCGCCATGATCTGACCCACGCCATGGGCCGGATAGACGACGAACTCAGTGGTCTTGAAGCCTTGACGTTGAGTAGTCTTTTTATTGACAGTCATTCCGGAGGTCGCTCCTTCACCGCCCGCTTTCGGACGGCTTGTTGCCTTGGCCACGGGAGCTCCACGGCCAGCGTGCCGGGAAGCCTGCGAGGTCCGCCGGGTCGCGGCGGGGGCTTTCTTCGCCCGGCGGTCACCACCGCTGGACGCCTTCTTCCTCTTTGAACGCGATTTGTCTGCCACGGGTCGCGCGCGTGAAGAATCACGCTCCTTCTATGACGACTTCCTCCGGAACGGACCCGAACTGTGTCCCCTTTTGGGGCAATCGGTTATGACGTTCCAATGGCGGATGTATAACACATTTTCCGTAAAAATCAATGTGTTATGGCCCCCGCAAGGGACGTCCTCCCAGGGCCTCAGGCCAAAATTGGGCAGAAGCTTGAAATTGGAAACCCGGATCGCGCCGCCTTTGGCTCAAATCCAGCCCAAGGATCGAAAAATGGTCCCGGGTCGCGAGCATGACCACGCCGGTCACGCTGGCGGCCTTTTCAATTGCCGGTGCCGGGTTCGGGCGAGAAGTACTGTTCCTTCCCTTCCACCCCTTCCCATTCCTTGTGATCGGCCGGCGGCTCTTTTTTGGCCGTGATATTCGGCCAAATCTTTGCGTATTCCGCATTGAGCGCGAGCCATTTTTCAAGCCCGGGATCGGTGTCCGGCTTGATCGCCTCGACCGGGCATTCTGGCTCGCAGACGCCGCAATCGATGCACTCGTCGGGGTGGATGACAAGCATGTTCTCGCCCTCGTAGAAGCAATCGACGGGGCAGACCTCCACGCAGTCCATGAACTTGCAGCGGATGCAATTGTCGTTGACGACGTAAGTCATTCTAACTCCAGAGAGCGTAGTCTTTGGTCCCTAGCTCAAGGGTTATCGCTGCGCAAGAGACCGGATTTGCAAAGCGTCAATCATCATAACCGGGACGCTTCAGCCGCATAATGTCCTGCCTTTCGCGTTTGCTCGGGCGCCGCGTCTCGGGCACGGGCGCGGCGGCTTTCGACGCCTGCGGCGCCACCGCGTGCAGGTTCTCATAGAGGACGGCGGCTTGCGGCGCCGCCCCCCGGCGCTCTGAAAAGCCCATCACTTTCAGGATCTTGACGGTGTCGAAAGCAACGGTCACCACGTCGCCGGGGCGAACCGCCTGGCTGGCAGCATCGATCCGCGCGCCGTTGATCCGCACCAGCCCGCTTTCGACAAGTCCGGCCGCGGCTGTGCGCGTGCGAACCACGCGCGCATGCCATAGCCACTTGTCGATTCGTTGCCGGTCCAATCGCTAGCGGCGCTCCTTGGAATCCGCTTCGAGCTGCGCCTTCAGCGCGGCAAGCTTTGCGAACGGAGAATTGGGGTCCGGCTCCCTCTCGCGGCGCTCGGGGCGGGGCCGTGCGTCCTGACGCGGTCCGCCTTTGCCGTGACGTTGGCCTTCATGGCGTTGGCCTTCGTGGCGCTGCCCCTCATGCCGACGTCCACCCTCCTGACGGCCGTGCCGTTGGTGACGATCCTTACGCGGGGGTCGCGGCCCGCGCTGCGCGTCTGCGGTCTCCCCTGATGGCTGCGCCTGCGCATCGGCGGCACCGGCTTGGCCTTCGGCGCCAGTCTGCCGCTGAGCCCCTCGATGACGGTCCTGCCGCCGGTGCGGGCGGCGTTCGCGCTGCTCGAATCGGCCGGGACGCCAGACCTCGATCAACTCGGGTTCGGCCGGCTTCTCCGCGCTGTCCGCAGTCGCCTCAGCGTTGAGTGCAACTTCGGCCGCGTCTTCCGCACGATCAGGCGCAGTAGCTTCGACTGAGGCCACATCGGCTGGGGCTGCGTCGACTTGAGTAGCAGCATCCACCGTTTCAGCTTGAGGCGCCTCCACCGATTCCGAAGCTATCGCCTCGACGGCCGGTTCTTCCGTAACCAGCGGCTGATCGCCTTCGATCGGCTCACTCGGAGTCTCGGCATCGACAGCCGCTGCTTCGGCGACTGAGGTCTCGACCGCGTCTGCGGTCTCGCCGTTCAGAACATTCTCCGCCTCGGTCTCCAGAGCAGCAGAAAGATTCTCCGCATCGACATTTTGAGCGGGCTCAGATCGCGCGGGCGCAGCTTCGGCCGGCTTCGGCCGCCGCTCCATGCGGTAGCCGAGCGACCGCAGGATCGACGCGAAATCCTCGCCTGACGACCCGACGAGTGACGTCATGGCGACGGTCACGGTGAAGCCGGTGCCGTCGAGTGCGCCCGCCGGCTTCACGCCTGGCGAATTATTCCGCCACGCCAAAGCCGGACGGATGAGATCGGCCAGACGCTCCAGAATATCGACACGCACCGCGCGCTCGCCCGCAACGCGATAGCCCGCAACGCGGTACAGGTTTTTCTGGATCTCCTTGTTCGCCGCAATCGACGTGCGACCGCTGGAGGCAAGCTGCTGGACCTCGTCAAGCCCGCGGACATCGTCGCTATCGTGCTTGATCGCATAAAGGAGCGTCGCCAGCGTGCGCGGGGCCGGCTTCAGCAACTGCGGGATGTAAATGTGATAGGCGCCAAAGCGCACGCTGTATTTCCGCAGCGTCGCGCGCGACGGCTGATCGAGCACCTTGACGTCTTCGGCGACCTTGTGCCGCTCCAGCACGCCCAGATCTTCGATGAGACGAAACGCGATTCCGCGCGCAATACCCGTGACATCTTCGGCAGCAGAGAGCGCCGATAACGGTCCCAGCAGCTTGTCGATATGGGCCTTGATCCATAGGTCGAGCCGCGCCTGCACCTGTTCGCGCGCCGGTCCGGTCAATTGCTCGTCGGCCAGAATGCGAATGCGTGGCCGCAGCGCCTCTTCGCCCGAAACCAGCTTCGCAACCGCATCGCCGGTCCAGCGGATCGTACCGTCCGACGTCAGAATGAATTGCTCATCCGGTGCCTGCGACAGGCGGTTGGCACGGGTTTCTATTTCCCCCGCCAGCGCCTTCTGTGCCGCAGCATGCAATGCCTTCGCTTCTGAACCGCCTGCGGACGGGTCCGCCGCAAAACGAAAGCCTTCCAGCCGCCCGACCAGATGGCCTTCGACGGTGACGTCGCCAGTCTTTGAAATTTCACTGTCCAATGTTGTGTTCTCGCGCAGTCGCCGCATCAAAACGCTGGTGCGGCGATCGACAAAGCGTGCCGTGAGGCGCTCATGAAGGGCATCCGATAGTTTGTCCTCCACCACGCGTGTAACGCCCTGCCAGTGGTCGGGATCGGAGAGCCAATCCGGCCGGTTGGCAACAAACGTCCAGGTTCGTACATGCGCAATCCGAGTGGAGAGAGAATCGATGTCGCCTTCGGTGTGGTCCGCCTGCGCAACCTGGCGGGCGAACCAGTCGTCGGGGATTTTACCCTCTCTCATTAGAAATCCATAGAGGGTCGTGACAAGTTCGGCGTGATTGGCTGGAGCGATTTTCCGGTAATCCGGAACCTGACACACGTCCCACAATCGCTCGACTGCAGACCGTGTTTTCGCCAGCGCGCGGATATCCTCATCTCGCGCCGCGTGTTCGAGCACCAGAATGTCTTCGGCCAACGGCGCGCGGGTGAGCCCCGCCTCGGTGGGCACCTCTGACAACGAGGCCTGCAGCGCACCGATGGATCCGAAGTCGAGATCGGAATTCCGCCATTGCAGAAGCTTCAACGGCTCGAATGAATGACTCTCGAGACGCTGCACCAATTCATCATCGAACGGAGCACAGCGACCGGTCGTCCCAAAGGTACCGTCGCGCGTCGCGCGGCCGGCGCGACCGGCGATCTGCGCGAGTTCGGCCGGGTTGAGGTTGCGGAACTGGTAACCGTCGAACTTGCGGTCTGATGCAAAGGCAACGTGATCGACATCGAGATTAAGGCCCATGCCGATGGCGTCGGTCGCAACAAGATAATCGACGTCGCCGGACTGATAGAGCGCCACTTGGGCATTGCGGGTCCGCGGTGACAATGCTCCTAGAACAACTGCTGCTCCGCCGCGTTGACGCCTGATCAGCTCGGCTATCGCGTAAACCTCGTCGGCAGAGAACGCGACGATCGCCGACCGGCTCGGCAGCCGCGTCATCTTGCGATCACCTGCGAAAGTGAGCTGCGACAATCGCGGCCGCGAGATGATGTTGGCGCCGGGCAGCAGCTTTTCGATCATCGGCCGCACCGTGGCTGCACCGAGAATCAGTGTTTCCTCGCGCCCGCGGCGATTGAGGATGCGATCGGTGAAAACGTGGCCGCGCTCGAAATCCGCAGCGATCTGGATCTCGTCGATGGCGATGAAAGCCGGGTCGATGTCGCGTGGCATGGCCTCGACGGTCGAAACCCAGAACCGCGGATTGGCCGGCTTGATCTTCTCCTCGCCGGTGATCAGGGCGACGGAGTCCGCGCCGATCCGGTCGACGACCTTGTTGTAGACCTCACGCGCCAGCAGCCGCAGCGGCAGCCCGATAATGCCGGAGGAATGCGCGAGCATCCGTTCGATCGCGAGATGAGTCTTGCCCGTATTGGTCGGACCAAGGACAGCGGTGACGCCGGCACCGCGCGTGCGGGTGTCGCTTCGAGGGGCAGGCGAAAACGAAATGGGCATGGTGATCCAAAAAAACCGAAGCGTGAGGGCGTGCCAGTTGGTTAAAGGGGGATGCTTCCGGTTGCGATCACGTCACCCATGGCCCGGTCTGTATCACAACGCAACACGTCTGCGTTGATTTCGCCCTTGGTCGTTAAGGCCCGGAACGAGTCTGGAACGAATCGCGGTCGAATCGCGACTCATCATCCTGTCCAGTTTCGTTCACGCGATATGTAGCATCTTCCTGAAGTACTCTCCTAGATCGTGTATTTTTCGGCGATTCCGACGATGCCTTTCCTCTAGCCGAGGCCCCGCACGGGAGTCCGGAGCATCGTCGAAGAGTCAAGCCACCTTCTCCAGGCCCGGATGTGGAGAACAACGGGGATAAAACAAGTCACCTATCGCGTTTCAAGGCTGGCGCGGCTCGTCCGCGGCACGATCTGAAAGCTGGTCGCCTCCATCACCCCAAGCCCCAGGGGGGTGGGGACCTGTACCCGAATCGGCACCATCACCCGGGTGCCCGCAATCGGCACCAGCCAGGTTTCCATCTCTCGTTGATTGATCAGATACCGGATCGTCGCGCGGCTCGGCACATGTCCAGCGAGCGGCGCGAAGTAGATCGCGCATACGAGCGCCGGCCCCTCATAGCCGGGCACCTTCACCTGCTCCATCCGCTTGTAGGCCAGCGTGAGGTCATAGCGCATCCGGCCATCGAAGATGGGCGTATGCTGACGGCAAATCTCGGGCTTCATCAGATCGCCATTGCCGGAAATGCGCAGCAATGAGGCGGTCATCGGATCGAGCACATTGCGCCGGTGCGCCTCCGTAACGGGAACACGACCAGGCGGTTCGGGCGACGGCGGCTCGATTGAGACTTCCTTGACCTCGCCTTCGTTGAGCTTGAGGCGCAGATCCTCGCTCTTCTTGCCACTCTTGATCGAGACGGCATAGCTGGCCGGCACCAGTTGATCGTTCTTGATTGTGCCGCGCGACGCACTTTTGCCGTGCCCGGAACTGAACATGCGCGCGAGGCCGGAGGTGGCTCCGTTGGCCGTGGCTGAGAATTTGCTCTCGCCGACGTCAACCATCCACGACCCTTCGCCCAGCTTGATCCCGCCCAGCGTCACTGCATAGCGGGCATCAAGCTTGGCCTGAGCTTGCGCATGGCCGGCCGGCAGACCAAACATGGCCCCGGCAACCCCCACCATCGCCGCCAATTGTCGTAATCCGAATGGCACCCGATACCTCATCGGCCGATCTGGACGGGTCCGGCTGGCGCCCCCGTAAACCTTAGTGATTCGCCGCCAATGCGCCGATTGTATGATCCGGTTGGCCTCGCGCGCCTTGACGCCCCGGCCTGGGCTCTCTATACGTCCGCGGCCTAGCAGACATCCCATCATGGCTTTTGCGCCCGTGGCGCGGCCTCGAACTATTAGGATTTGACCATGTCGCGGAAGTGCGACCTGACCGGCAAAGCGGCGCTGACCGGTCATAAGGTGAGCCATTCGAACCGCAAGACCAAGCGGCGGTTCCTGCCGAATCTCGTCAACGTGACGCTGACGTCCGACGCGCTGAATCGTTCGGTCCGGTTCCGTATTTCGGCCAATGCGCTGAAGACGGTTGACCACCGCGGTGGTCTGGACGCGTTCCTGGCGAAGGCCAAGGACGTCGAGCTGTCACCGAAGGCGCTCGATCTGAAGCGCGCCCTGGAGAAGAAGCTCGCCGCTGCGAGCTGAAGTCCCTTGAATTTCCGATTTTCCCGATCGCCCGCGAAAGCGGGCGGTCGTTTTTTTGTGTGTGCCTATTGCTGAGCACGCGCACGTTCTGGTGGGTCCGGCAGCGTGAACTGCAGCAGGATCGTCCGCTGGATGATCGAGAAATTATCATCCGAAACCAGCGTCAGCACGGTGTCGCCATTGGCCACTCGATGCACGCTTATCCCTTCCATATTGTCGATCTGGTAGCCCATATCGGCGGAAATCAGGATCGAGCCTTCCAGCACCGCGCCCGGCACGACATCGGACAGTGGAACACTGCGAAGACGCATGGCAACGCCCCGGCGCCAGGAGAAATGCCGTTCGAGAATCAGCAGGTCCGACCCCGGCGTCACCGCGCAATCGACAATGTCGAATGCATCACTAGGCTTAATCGAAAAGAGCCCCGGTTTCGGCCCTCCGATCAAAAATCCACGAATGTTCTTCGCGTCGTCGAACCCACGTTCCGAGATCGCGATCAATGCGCCGGCCAGCGGTGAGCCTTTCGGCATCACCTGCAGACATTCCAAACCGCCGTTGCTCGGCAGCTTGGCCATTTCCGGCGGCACAGCCACAAGCGTTCCGCGAGAGAGCAAGCCGCGCTTGGCATAGTCGAATTTCAGAATGCGATGAACGCGCTCCAGCGCGACATAGGCAAAACCACCATCTTCCGCGAGCGCTTCGGCATCGTACCAGCCGCGCGCCGTGATCGGCCGGCCGTCGCTATACAGCATCGGCGCAATTTCGGCGTCGGCTATGCCTGCAGGGTTTGTGTCCTGATAGGTGATACGCCCGCGCAGCCAGAAGCCTCGATCGGTGACGGCCAGAAAATTGCCGCCATTCGCCGCGACACGAATCGAAGACAACCCGCCAAACTGCTTGTGGGAGGATGACAATTCGAGGCCGCCACGAAATGTCAGTGAGCCGAATTGCTTCTTCAGGGGCTCGCGCGGATCGAAGGCCTCGATCGGCTTGGCGCGTATTTCAATTTTGACCGGCGGTTCCGTCGCCGCTTGCGCTTCGGTCTGCGCGTCAGCAGAAGACACGCCGCCCCACAACAAAACGAGCGCTGCCAGAAGCAGCGCTCGGCCAAATTTTCCTTTCCTCACGAATGCAGCCTGCGCGGCGGGCCCCGCCGCGGGATGATGGGCTGACCACCATCCTCC
>JAFAFP010000026.1 GCA_023423415.1 Pseudomonadota bacterium
CTATCTCCGCACAGGTGCGCATGACCCGGAGCCGGGTGCTCTGCGCATTGAAGCGCTCGATCGCTCGCGCATAGTCGTCGGCGATCATCGATGGCGCGCAATGCTCTGTCAGGTATTTGAGTCCGACGGCAATCCGAGCCGCACGCTCGGATCCGGCTGCCATCAGCGTTTCCAAGCCCGAGGCCAGCTGCTTGCCCGTCGGTAATCCATCCATGCAGATCGCAGCGCCGCGAGGGATCTCCGAAAAGGCAGGATTGTCGTTGATCAATAACGCGACGCGATGGGCGAGGCAGTCTAAGGCCGCGCCAGAGGTTTCCCCACGCGAACCTGCGCGCAGCTGCACTGCCGCTTCGGCAGCACGCAGATAGCGCTGGTAATCGGCGTCGTCGACGAAACCGGTGAAGCGGATCTTACCGCCCGATTTCGCGACGCAATCCTGCATCTCACGGCCGTACTCCGTGGGCGGATTATCGCCCACGAAGACCAATCTGACCGTCGGATCCCGCGCCAGCCCCGACGCGAGGAATGCCTCCGCGATGTCGATGCTGCGCTTGGATCCGTCGATGAAGCCGAAGCTGCACAACAGGCGCGTATTCTCTGGATAGCCCAGTTCCCGGATTGCTTTTGCCTTGTCGACTTCGGCGGGCACCACCCGGACATGCTGTATGAATTCTGTAGCGGTCGCGATCGCCTTGCCGTGCTCTTCTGCCAGTAGCTGCTGCGACCGCTCCGAATGGACGATCACACCCGTCGCCGCGCGGACCACCCGTTGGTTCACTGAGAACGGCAAGCGCGTCTTTTCGTCCCCCTCGGCCCAACGGTACTGGAGCGCTGACCAGCCGTGTCCGTAGTGCAAGGCCTCATTCCACATGCCTGGACGAATACCAGTCAAGTCCATGTGAGCCACGATGCCGCTCAACCAGAAATCGTGCAGCACCACCGCGCCGGGAATGTCCTCCAGCAGGTCGAACATATGGCTGTGAAAAGATGAGTTGCCAAACTGATAGATCACGCGGTCGAAGGACGCCGCGTTCTCGCGAAACCAGTCGACGCTGCGGACCGGCATGTTGGCATAAAGGTACGGATTGGTCGTCTCCCCGTCGGAATTGATGAGGGTTATACGGTAGTGCTCGGCGAGGTGCGGCAACAGATCGGTCGAGTACACCGCGATGCCTGAGCGTTCTGGTGGCAACGGGCTCAGGAAGGCGAGACGTGGTCGTGCAGACATCGTTGACGACAGCGCAAGCGATGTTCTGTCTGCCCGCGAATGACGCCATTGCGCGTGGCGTTCTTCCATCGCATCCAGTGCCAGGTGTGCCGAATTCTTCCAGGTAAAGCTACGCGCTTGCTCGAGGCCGTGGCGGATCAGATCCTCGCGGAAGTCGTCGTCTGTCAAGGCATGGACCATCTTCGCGGCAGTGTCCGCGGCATCATGCGGATCGAACAGCGCGTCTTGACGACCGACGATCTCGATGAGGCTCGAGGCGTTGGCTGCGATGACCGGGGCGCCGCACTGCATCGCCTCTAGCGCCGGCAGCCCGAGGCCTTCGTACCACGAGGGGAACACGAACAGGCTGCAGAGATTGTAGAGGCCGAGCAGGTCGGATTCGGGGACATAGCCGGTGAACACCACTCGCCCGTCAGCGATGCCCTCGCGTCGCGCGATCTCCAGCAGCCATTCGCGCTCGGGCAGTTCCGCCTTGCACACGATCGCGAGCTGGTAGCGCTCGCTCAAGCCGCGCGGAAGCTTCGCGTATGCACGGATCAACCCATCGATGTTTTTGCGATGGTCGATGCCGCCGGTGTACATGATGAACTGCGCCAGCCCGTAACGCCCAAGCAGGCGCGCGCGCTCGTCGCCGTCGAATGCCACTGGCACGAAGTGCTCGTCCGCGGCGCCGGAGATGTTGCGGACGCGAAATGGTTCCAGCGACAGCCGCGCGACCGCATCGTCCGCCGAGAACTGTGAGATCGTCAGCAGCAGGTCCGACCTGCGCACGTGGCCCAGCCTCTCGTAGTACCAGTTTGCGACGACCGGCTCCCGGAGGTAGATCTCGGGATGGCTGAATGGGATCAAGTCATACAGCGTCGTCGCTTGCATGAAGTTGCAATGGCCGTACGAAATGGAGGTGCAACCGTCGCTGTCGAACCCTTCGAAAACGCTGCTCGCGTGCACGCAGTCAATGTTGAGCCCGTTCAGGAAGTCCTCGCGGATGTACTGGCTTGCCTTTCGCCTCCAGGAATTGCGGGGGTCGTCGGCTCGTGTCCCGCGCATGCCGCTGAACACCTTGAGCTCGGAGGCACCCGGCGCCAGCCCGAAGTCCTCCGCCACCTTCTCGAAATTGCCGATCGACTGGGTCGCCAAGATGATGAAGTCATGCTGGCGCCCCGCATCCAGCATGGCCTTGGCCAGTGACAAGGAATACCGTCCGATGCCGCGGTCGCGGCTGCCCGGCGTTTGTCGCGACTGCATGTCGAGAACGATCTTCACTTGCCTTCCTCATTGGCTGACACGACGAACTCCTGAATTACGCATCAGAACGGCCAGCTTGACCGCCTCGTTCCTG
>JAFAFP010000062.1 GCA_023423415.1 Pseudomonadota bacterium
AGGCCTTCTCCAGCAGATCCTTGGCGTCACAGGAGACCGGCGGCGTGATTTCGGCGGTGAGAACGAATTTGCCGGATTTCAGGACATCTGCGAGATGCGCGACATCAAAGCTTGCCATCATGACCACACGAGTTGCGAGAAATTGAGGCGGCGAGACATCGAACAGGGCCTCAATCAGCGCGCCGCGTCAAGCGGGTGATACCTCTTCCAATAACGCTTACGCGACTCGTTCGGTGGGCAGGATCACCGCAAGCGTATTCAGCGCCCACAAAATCCAGCGGACGCTGTTATGCCGGAACCTTCGTTGCAAAGGCCGGCGCAACCTCTGTCGCGAAGAGCTGGATCGACGTCGACGCGTCATCGAACGACATGTCGCCAAAAATCATCTGCGCCAACACATAATTGATGCCGCTGTCTTTCTGGAGTTGCGCAATATAATCGCGGACCGTTGACGGCGAGCCGGCGATACCGTGGCCGATCGCTTCCAGTTCGTCATAGGCGTTCGGATAGACCGGCGCGAGCACGTAAGGCACGCCGGACCGCAACCACAGCATCTCCATCGCTTCACGCCAAGGCGCATAAGCGCGCCGCGCGATGTCCTTCGCCTCTTCATCCGTGGCGGCCACGACGATGTGACGCGTGATGCCCATCATCGGGATATCGGAAGCGTTGCGACCCAGTTCCGCCCACTCCTTACGATAGCGATCGGTGATGGCGCGCGCCCGCGCGGCCGGCCCGAGCGAAACCACATTGATCGCATTCGGCGCCGCCCAGCCGACCGCATCCGCGCTCGGCGCGCCGTACCAGATCGGCGGGTGCGGACGTTGCACCGGCTGGTTCTGTACGATGTAGTCCTTGAAGTTGTAGAACTTGCCTTCAAAGTTCAGGATGTCGCTTTCACAGGCCTTCATGATCACCGCGAAGGCTTCGTGATACATGGCCGGCGCCTGCGTCGGATCGATGCCATAGCGCTGATGCTCGACCATCGTCGCGCCGCGGCCAACACCGAACATCATGCGGCCGTTGCTCATGTGATCGAGCATGCAGACTTCCTCGAACACGCGCAGCGGGTGATACATCGGCAGCACATAGACGAGCGGGCCAACACGCAGCCGTTTGGTGCGCTGGAACGCCGCGGAAGCGAACACGCTCGGCGATGGCACCCAGCCGAGCGGCGTCGAGTGATGCTCGGCCATGTGGTAGCCGTAAAAGCCACCACGATCCATCAGTTCGATCAGCTTCAGCCGCTTCTCGAGCATTTCGCCAAGCGGCAACCCATTGGCATCAAGATGGTCGAAGATTCCGAATCTCAGCACAAGATGCCCCCTCACCGTTTCTAGCTCTGCTGTGATCGTTGGATATCGTGGTGTGTCGCAGCCTGAACAGGACCAAAAGACAATCGCAATCGGCGCAGGAATTCAAGGGATGTTGTCAGCCGTCGCGATTACGACAAAGTTGGTGATGCAATAGAGAGATCGGGCCGCCGCAACGCGGCTCGATTCCGTTCGAAAATGACAGGCAAATCCGGAATAGCAGGGGTGCTTTTGTCTCAGGACGGAACGATGGTAAACCCCTCCGCCTGCCATGAAACGACCAGCCCTCGCCCTGATTGCCGCTCTGATTGCCGCTCCGATCGCGACGCCAGCCACCGCACAGGTGAAGCCGACCGCTGTGCTGCTCAATGGTCTGGCGATGTATCAGCCCAACTCCATGACGCCGTTGGCTCCCCTTGCCGATGACCTCAGGCGTCAAGGCTGGCGGGTGATCATGGATACGCATTTCATGATGCGGGCTGACGAGGAAGAGCCGGTCGTCATCATCGGCCACAGCGCGGGCGGCGGGAAAGCACTCGAGTTCGCCGCACGTCAGAAGGAACGAACGCTGTTCGAACCCATGGTGATCACGCTCGACGCCACGCCGGCCTGGCGTTGCCCGGTCAAGACCTGCATCAACCTGAAGACGCCGTTCTATCCGTCCGTCGCCGGGGCGACCAACATCGATGCGGGCCGATTGAGCAATCCGCTCCTCCCGCATGTCACCGTGGCGTTGAGCGAAGCCGCACGCCGGATCATCCTGCGCGAGACAGCGAAGCTGTTGAGAAAGAAATAAGGCTTAGAAAATCCCAAATGAAATCAGCAAATACCAACCGGTATGGATTCCGGCGACGAGAATTATTTCGCCTAAGATCAAGACCTGAAACCTTGTCCGTGAGCTAGCGATGCGGAGAATCATTCTGCACGCCGGATTTCATAAAACGGGCACGACATCAATCCAGCGCTTCTTGCAACAGCACCGCAGTCGGCTTCAAAAGGTCGGCATCGATTTCTACGCGGGGAAATACATCGACAACAATCATGTCGAGCTTCATGCCGCAGCCATGCGGGACGAACGGATGTCCGGGTTCAAAGTCTCGACCGGATTCAAGTCGTCCGCGATGTTCGATGAAATCCGCAATCGCGTCGGGAAATCGATCGAAGAAGCTCCGCGCCCGGCAGTGCTGTTCTCGGCCGAAGGCCTCTCCTATCTTCGATTCGAAGACGAAATGGATCGGCTAAAAGCAATCCTGGGCGACAGATCGACCATGGTGGTCTTCCATCGGCGCAATCTCGTCCACTGGACAGCATCGTTCAAATATCAGCTCGCGTTGGATGGCTCCTTCTCGAAGGATCCCGATGCTTTCAATTACGTCGAACCGGACAGCTGGCTTTTCGATATCGATGCCCGACTTCAAACGTTCCGACGCGCTTTTGGAGAAGAGAATGTCATCGTGCTCGATTACGATGCAGAAGTGGCGCGTGCACGCTCGGTTATTCCATCCTTCCTTTCAGTGATCGGCGCCGATGACGTTTTTCCCTCCGAGACCTGGAACGACATATGGGAAAACAAGCGACCCGCGGCTTAGAGTGGCGGCCGCGAATTCCGCGTCAGCATCAATGCACTGACCGCTCTCTGTCGTATGTCGCATCGGGAAGCTGACAGCCCAGCGAGGAGATCACCAAGATGCCAAGTCAAGGCGTCCGAGTGATCGAATGGTACAGCTGGGGGGACTTGAACCTCCGACCTCCTGATCCACAGTCAGGCGCTCTAACCAACTGAGCTACAGCTGCATAACCGGCAAAATGCCACCGGAATGTCTCCCCGCCGCTGGACGCTGGCCGGAGGAGACGGGGCGGAAACTAGGGGCTTGAAGCCGCTTTGGCAAGCAAGCTTCGCACCTCTTCCGACAAAGAAAAAGGTCCGGGCCAGCAAGCCCGAACCTTTTTGATTTCAGCAGAAAGCCCGCTGCTTAAGAGGCCTTGTTGAAGGCCGTGCTCATGCCGGACTTGATCGGCTCGAACGAGTCGGTCGTGACCTTCTGCGCCAGCGCGGTCAGATCCTTGGACTGCGCGGTCAGGGTCTCGAACTGCTTGCGGGCATGGGAGGTCGACAGCTCGATGATTTCGGACAGCGACTTCGCGGCGACAGCCCGGCTGTAGAAATCAAAGGTTGCATTGGTATTGGCACGGGCGGCCTCGATCAGGGCCATGCCGTAGTCCGACGCTCCCCTGGAGGCGGTCGAGTAACTGGTCTCGATCATGTCGGTCGCCTCTTCAGTGACCGCCTTCATCTTTTCCCAGTTGTCCTTGGCCTGCGAAACGCTCTTTTCGGCGAATTCGCGGAAAGCGGCCGGGATTTCCATCTTGGGCATTTCAAACGTCGGGAATTCCAGCGCCGGGGTGTCGAATACCGTGCCCGGCTTCTTCTTCAGTGTGGTCGCCTCTGTCATGGGGCATCCTTCGAAGGGTTAGCGGTTGCTGGCTGCGGCACTTTGGTAGCATATGCATTTGTGCGTCGCAACAAAGATATTGCAACGCACAATTTCTCTAGGTTTTTCTGACACTTATGTGAAAGAAACCGGCGACGAAGCTACCCTTGTGACCCGGTCTGGGCGGCCTCTTTTGCGGCTTTGGCAGTTGCTTCTGCCAATTCTTTGGTCTGCTCATTGAGCGTCTGGATCTGCGCCTTCAAATATTCGGTCTGGAGACGGAGCACTTCCTCGACATCCTTCGCCTGCACCAGTTTCTGGGCGAACTCGAACGAGGCGGTCATGTTGCGCTCGGCAAATGTCATGGCGCGGCCGCCGACGTCCATCGCGCCACTCCGCGCGGCGGTGGCGCGCCCTTCGAGGTCGCTCATCGCCTGCTGGGCCGCTCCTACGAAGTTATCGAACGCCTTGCGAGCCTGATTCATACTCTGCTCGGCGAACTTGCGCATATCGGTCGGGACTTCAAACGGCTTCATCGGATCCATGATGATGTCCTCGATTCAGAGAGAGGAAAAAATAATTGATGCAAGAAACTCTAACCCGTTTCCCGTGACACGGTTTTGTCAAACTACCTCAAAACTAACTAAAATTGAGCGCGTTAAGGTTATTCACCGTCGCAGTCGCCGGTTGATGGACGGGCTTGCGTGCCAGGACTATTAAGAATCCCTTAAAATTCAGTCTTTCCAGCAAATGGACGCCGGATCAGGCCCCGATTGATGACGCGCCACACAGACCCGCTCGAGATTTTGCGCGACCCGATCGTCGCAGCGCGCGCCACGAGCGAATTGCCGGTCTGGCTGTTCGACCGGTCCGGCACGAGGCTGCTGTTCGCCAATCCATCTGGCGCCGCCCTGTTTGGCTTCACGTCCAGCGGCGCGGCGGCGGCCGCATCCTTCGAGAAAACCGAGATCGGCGCGCAGATCGCGCGCAGCGCGGAGTCGCTGAAGCCGGATGGCACACCGCGCCTAGAACGATTGCGCGGCATGGGCATACCGTTCGGCCAGCCGGTCATCTGCACCTGCTCCAGGGTCAAACTCGGATCCACGGCTGCGGTGCTCGTGGTTGCAACCGAACCATGCGGTCCGGCCATGACGCTCGCCGAGCGAGCCAGCCGGCTGATCGACGGCCCCGATGCAATCGCTGCCTTCGACGCAAACGGCCATCGTCTCTACGCCACAGGAAAGGCAGCAAAGCTGCTGAACGGCATCACATCGCTGACGGACGTGAGGGATAACGGGGAAACCCTATACGTCGGCCAAGACGAGAACGCCGTGACGTTGCTATTTCTCGCTGATGAAACGCAGGCGATGCCGGCGGCTCGTCATCAAGCGCCGTCGCGCGAAGCCTCCGTCGAGAGTACGGTCGATCTTGCTCCCATCGCCGATGCGATGACGGCAATGAGTGCGCGGCAGCGGCAAGACACGCCGCGTTCAGACGGCACCCAGTCTCGACCGACCGCACCAAACGGAGCGCTACCGCCAACACCCGACACGCCAGCCGGCGACCAAACCACACGCCGCCATCCCATGCGGTTCGCTTGGGAAACGGACGCTGAAAACCGCCTCATGATCGCAAGCAGCGAATTCATTGAGCTGGCGGGTGCGCGAACCGCGAGCCTGCTCGGCCGCTTCTGGAATGAGATTTCGGCCAAGCTGGCGATCGATCCGGAGGGCCGCATCGCACACGCGATGGTGACGCGCGACACCTGGAGCGGCATTGACGTGAGCTGGCCCACCGGCAATGGCGAACGCATCAGGATCGAACTCTGTGGCATTCCAGCCTTTGACCATGAGCAGGTGTTCTGTGGCTATCGTGGATGGGGCGTATGGCGCGATCAGCCGCACACCAACTTCAGCATCGACAAGCCAACAGAGCAAACGGCGGTCGAGGCCAAGGCAGCAGAGGAAATTGCGACTGCTGCACCAGCCGACGACAAGCCTGCCACGCCCAAGACCACGTCGCCCGAGACTGCCTCGATCACAGAAGTGCCCGCGAGCACAGCGTCCGAGAATGTCGTTCCATTCCGTGCAACCGACCCCGACGCGCGACCGGTCATTGCTGCGCCAGTCGAACAAAGTACTTTTCAGGAACTGGCAAGCCGGCTGACCGCGCGCCTCAAAGGCGCCGACATTTTGGCACGCGGCCAAACCGAAAACAGTGACGATACTCGCTCGGAACGCCTGGTGCGATCAGATGCTCCGCCAATCTTCGACCCGCGCGAGCAAACCGCACGCGATCTTCGAGCGTTCAATAATGACCTTGCGCTACAAAGGCCGATCCTCGACCGGCTGCCGGTCGGCGTGCTGATCTATCAACTCGATAGCCTTCTCTATGCCAATCCGGCGTTCCTTCAACTGACTGGCCATGCGTCGCTCGGCGATTTCGCCCATGCCGGTGGACTGGACTCGCTCTTCATCGAATTTGACAGCGACGCTTTGTCGGACGCCGATCACGGACAGTCACTGCGTATCGCTGCTCCTACGAACAACGCCCCAACCGATGGCCGCCTCATCACCGTTCCATTCGACGGCGAACATGCGATGGCGCTGGTGCTGCTTCCGGCCACATCGGCACAACCTGCTGTCAGGACAGCAACAGCAGCACGCGAGACGGCATCGCTGCTCGATATCGCTACCGATGGCGTCATCGTGGTTGACCGAACCGGGCGGATCCTTGAAGTCAATACCGGCGCAGCGAGACTGTTCGGCTACGAAAGAGACGAATTGTCGGGCCGCGCCTTTGATGAGCTGTTTGCACCTGAAAGCCAGCCAATCGTCAAAGCTGGCCTTGAGCGCCTGATCGTCAACCGCGAAGCCTCGCCGCTCGACGACGGCCGCGAAATCATCGGCAGACGCCGTCACGGCAGCCTGATGACACTCCATCTCCTGTTCGGCCGTGCCGATCAGAACGGCGTCCGTTACTGCGTGGTCTTCCGCGATATCTCGCGCTGGAAGAATGCGGAGAAAGACCTGATCTCCGCGCGTCAGCAGGCGGAGAAGGCGTCGGCCGCGAAATCCGAATTTCTCGCCCGCATCAGCCATGAAATGCGGACGCCGCTCAACGCCATCATCGGCTTCTCCGAAGTCATGATGGAAGAGCGGTTCGGACCGATCGGCAATGATCGCTATCGCGACTATCTGAAAGACATCAGGACGTCCGGCTCGCATCTCGTCTCACTGCTGAACGATCTGCTCGATCTGTCAAAGATCGAGGCCGGGAAGATGGAGCTGGAATTCGAGCGGGTGAACCTCAACGACATCACCCAGCAGTCCGTTGCCATCATGCAAGCGCAGGCCAATCGCGCCCGCATCATCGTCCGCACCGCCTTGTCCATGAACATTCCCGGCATCGTCGCGGATGCTCGCTCAGTGCGTCAGATCCTACTCAACCTGCTGTCGAATGCGATCAAATTCACCAGCGCCGGCGGACAGGTGATCGTTTCCACCGCGGCGACCGATCACGGCGACGTCATGCTGCGCGTCCGAGACACCGGCATCGGCATGAGTGAAAAGGACATCGAGATGGCGCTGCAGCCATTTCGCCAAATCGCATCGGCTTCACGGATGGATACGAGCGGCGGCACGGGTCTTGGGCTTCCGCTGACCAAGGCCCTCACGGAAGCCAACCGCGCAAGCTTTTCGATCAAAAGCGCCGTGAATTCCGGAACGATGGTGGAAATCGTCTTCCCTGCTGCCCGCGTACTCGCGGAGTAGGTCACGGGGCCTCCCAAAGTGGTGAACCACCTGCCGACGACGTGATTTCACGTTACCGGATCATGCGCTAGGATTGCGGCAGCCGGCACCGCAAGGGTAGGCACCCGATGGCAATCCTTCGTGTCTTTCTCGCTGCTTTTGTATTCTTCAGCGTCGCTGCAACGGCGCGTGCGGCCGAGACGGTGGATCTGCTGCTGGTCCTCGCAGCCGATGTATCGCGCAGTATCGACGAGCAGAAATTCCAGCTTCAGCGCGACGGTTATGCCGCAGCGATCAGGGATCAACGCGTGCTGGACGCGATCACGTCGGGCGTCAATCGGCGAATCGCAGTCTGTTTCATCGAATGGTCCGGCGCGAGTACGCAGAAGGTGGTGATCGGCTGGACGCTGATCGATGGCGCCGATGCCGCGCGGAAATTCTCCGATACGCTGATCGAAGCGCCGCGCTCGTTCGCAGACCGTACTTCGATCAGCGGCGCCATCGACTTCTCGATGGAACAACTTGCACGCGCCCCGTTCCAGGCTCAGCGACGGACGATCGATATCTCCGGCGACGGCACCCACAATTCCGGGCGCGGCCTCCTTGCCGCGCGCGAGGATGCGTTGGCACAGGGCGTGACCATCAACGGCCTTGTCATTCTCAGCGACCGGCCACTGGCCTGGAATCCCGAGCATACCAACCCGCCCGGCGGTCTTGCCAAATATTTTCAGGACAACGTGATCGGCGGACCCGGCGCATTCGTTGCAGTCGCCGAGAATTTCAACTCCTTCGGTCAGGCCCTGATCAACAAGCTGATCGCGGAAATCGCGAGCGTGCCGACGAAGCCAGCGCAGGGCCTCGCATTCAAACGCTGAGACTTTTCCAAACGGTGAGACATTTCGCTGCAGAGACGCCATCCGATTTTGTGGCGTTCTCAACCTCAGCAATCCTTTCGACTCTTCAAATGGAAAGAAGCTTGTTTTGATACATTCCAGACTGATCCAGTCTGGAATAGTTCTAAGATATTGATTTTTCAATGGAATTTACCTTGACCGCGGCTGTTCCCCGTCCATTAGGTGCTATGAAATTCAAAATCGGGAGAACACCATGCCGTCGAAAAAGGCCCGCCTGCTGGGGTCAGCCCTTGGCGCGAGCTTGATCGCTGTTTGCCTTCCTACGCTCGCCTCCGCGCAGGGAGAGGTGAACGTCTATACCTATCGCGAGCAGAAACTGATCCAGCCGCTGTTCGACGCCTTCACCAAGGACACCGGCATCAAGGTGAACGTGGTATCGGCTTCGTCGGGTCTCGAACAGCGCATTAAAACTGAAGGCAACAACAGCCCGGCCGACGTGTTGCTCACCGTCGATATTGGCCGTCTTGGCGATGCCGTTGACGCCGGCATCACGCAGCCGATCAAATCCGCAGTGCTCGACAAGGCCATTCCCTCGCAATATCACGACCCGGAAGGCCGCTGGTACGGCGTGTCGATGCGCGCGCGTGTGATCTACGCGTCCAAGGACCGCGTGAAGCAGGATGCGATCACTTATGAAGAGCTGGCCGATCCCAAGTGGAAGGGCAAGATCTGCATCCGCTCCGGCCAGCATATCTACAACAACGCCCTGATCGCGGCGATGATCGCCAAGCACGGCGAGGCCAAGACCGAGGAATGGCTGCGCGGCCTGAAGGCCAATCTCGCGCAGAAGCCATCGGGCGGTGATCGCGAACAGGCACGTGACGTCGCGGCCGGCAAGTGCGACATCGGCATCGGCAACACCTATTACTGGGCGCTGATGAAAAACAGCAGCAACCAGAAGGAATGGGCCGACGCAACACGCGTGATCCTGCCGACCTTCGCCGACGGTGGCACGCATGTGAACGTGTCCGGCGTGGTACTTGCCAAGAACGCGCCGAACAAGGCCAATGCGATCAAGCTGATCGAATGGCTGGCTGGCGATACGGCGCAGCATATGTATGCCGACACCAATTTCGAGTATCCGGTGAAGAGCGGCATCAAGGTCAACGAGATCGTCGCCAGCTACGGCACGCTCAAGCCTGACACGACGCCGTTATCGAAGATCGCGGCCAACAAGAAGGCGGCGGCCAATCTGGTCGACAAGGTCGGTTTCGACAACTAAGCCGACCGGCGTAACACCAGCGCCGCCTTCGCCAACGCGAAGGCGGCTTTTTCTTAGAGTCCAAAATGGCGCATGCCAGCGTGAGCGATCTGCCCCAAATGCCGCATCGGCTGCACTGGCCGCGGCATATGCTCGCGCGCATCTTTCTCGTGGCTCTCGCCGCCGCGGTCATCGCACCGCTGGTTACCCTCGCGGTCATTGCCGTGCGCGGCGACGACGAAATCTGGCAGCACTTGTGGACCTATGTTGTCCCGAATGCCGCGATCGATACCGCCGGACTGCTCGCCGGCGTCGCTATCCTGACGGCCACGATCGGCATCGGAGCCGCCTGGATCGTCACCGCCTATGAATTTCCCGGGCGCTCCACGCTGAGCTGGCTCCTCCCGTTGCCGCTCGCGTTCCCGACCTACATCGTCGCCTATGTCTATGCCGACATCTTCGATGCGGCAGGACCGGTGCAGTCCGCTTTCCGCGCATTGTTCGGCTATCACACCGCTGCCGAATACTGGTTTCCGCAGATCCGCTCGCTGCCCGGCGCGATCTTCGTCATGAGCCTCGTGCTCTATCCTTACGTCTATCTCGCCGCACGTGCGATGTTTCAGACGCAGAGTGCCTCATTGATCGAAGTGGCCCGCACGCTCGGCGCGTCACGCCTCAGGCTGGCGCGGCACGTAGCCCTGCCGTTGGCACGCCCTGCCCTCGCCGTCGGTCTTTCACTCGCTCTGCTTGAAGCACTGAATGACATCGGCGCGAGCGAGTATCTCGGCGTGCAGACGCTGACGCTGTCGATCTTCACCACATGGATCAACCGCTCGAGCCTGCCCGGAGCCGCACAGATCGCCTGCGTGATGCTGCTGATCGTCATCGCGCTGATGGCGCTGGAGCGATACGGACGGCGTCACCGCCGCTTCAACGTGTCGCTCCGACGGCAACGCTATGTCCCGCGCATTCCGCTGAAGGGCCGTCCAGCCTATGTATCGCTCGCCGTCTGTCTGCTGCCGGTGGCGCTGGGCTTTTTCTTCCCGCTTCTGTTTCTCACCTACCAAGTGATCCAGCGCGGACTGCTGGTCGGCTTTGATCACGAGCTGATCCGGCACACCATCACCACCATCACGCTCGCAGCAACGGCTACAGCCATCGCCATCGCACTCGGTCTCGCCGCTGCGCTCGCTGTACGGCTGATCCGCGGCAAGCTTGCATTCACATGTCTGACAATCGCCGGGATGGGCTACGCCATTCCTGGCACCGTGCTGGCGCTCGGATTGCTTTCGCCCCTGGTCGCCACCGACAATGTCATCAATGCGGTGTCGAAATTCCTCGGCGGCCCGCATCTCGGGCTCGTCATCGCCGGATCGAGCGCCGCACTGGTGATCGCCTATGTGACACGCTTTCTGGCTATCGCCACCGGCTCGGCGCAGGCAGGGCTTGCTCGCATCGCCACCGAAATCGACGATGTCGCCCGCACGCTGGGCGCGCGGCCGGCCGGCATCGCCTGGATGATCCATATCCCGCTCGCGCGTCCGGCGCTGGGCGGTGCCGCGCTGCTGGTGTTCGTGGATTGTCTGAAAGAGTTGCCGGCGACGCTGCTGCTGCGTCCGCTCAATGTCGAGACGCTCTCGACTTACATCTACCAGTTCGCGACGCGCGGCAGCTTTGAAGAAGGCGCTCTCGCCGCTTTGCTGATCGTCGCCGTCGGCATCCTGCCGGTCATCCGGCTGACGCGATTTTCCGAAATCGCGCCAGCGCCGGTGCCACCGTCGCAGTCGGTCAGTTGAACACGCGCCAGGCGAACTTGTAGGTCAGCCCGAGCTTGGCGGTCCACTGATCAATGTCACCAACCTGAGCGATCGGCGAATCCGCCGCATCGCCGGTCAGCCGAGCGTATTCGAGCGAACCAACGAGGGTCCAGACATCGGTCAGTTCATAACGCCCGGAGGCTTCAAAACCATAGCTCCTGATGCCGCCGCCCGGCTCATAGGCGCGGAGGCCCGACGTGATCGATTCCGCGGCCGTCACACCGAGATAGGTCTGCAGATAACTGGCGTTTGCGTAGTTGAGGCGCGGACCGATGCTGACCTCGGTGACCTGGGTCGGCTTAAATGTGTAATCGATACCCGCCTCGCCAACCAGGCCGTCATGCCCGCCAAACCCCTTCCGGAGATTTGCGAAAATGCTCCAAGCGCCGAAGCGGTAACCTACCTCTCCGCCGATTTCATAGGCTGCATCGATATTGGGCAGCCCGAACAACTGCGGATAGTCGTTCGAATTGCGCTTTGAAATGTAGCGAAACGATGGGCCGATCCTAAAACCCTGGGTCAAACGCTCCTGCTTTACCGTGCCGAGGCCGGGCAGCCAGAGGTAATGGAGCTCCGCGAACGGGATCGCCGTGAACTCATATTTCGACGCACCCTCATAGGCAGGCGCATATTGGGCGCCGGCACCGAGCTCGATGACGATGTCGTGCGGACGATGCGTCGGGGCGACAAAGGCCGGAGCGGTTGCGGGCGCGATATCGGCGGCAAAAGCGGCACCCGACGCCATCGTGACAGACAGCGCGATCAGGCCCAACTGAAGTGATTTCATTCCAAAGTCCCCCTGCCGCAACCCTAACGGCGTCCCGGTTACCGAATTCATAGCAAGGGTATATCGTTCGCGGCGGTGCTTCGGTAAGGTAAATCAAATTTGAGCAAAGTCTTGAGGGGGACCTCGTGCCGCCCCCCACTCCTGAAAGGCGTGTTTCACAACCCGCCTGCGTGGAAAGCGCAACGGAGCCTGCTACAGGTCCCCTTTGGTCGACAGGGCTCCAGGACTGTAACGTCGGTCAAAACTGTCGAATAGGCCCGGCCTGAAGCGAACTACGAAGACTATACTTCAAGGCCGATATTGCAGCACACTCACACGATCCTGCTTCTGGAGCGACGACACCAATGCCGGGCGAAAAAACTGTCCGCCGCTTTCTGCATTTCAAGTTCACCTTGCCCTCGGCTGATACGGCGCAGCTTTTTGCTTTGATGAAGAATTCCATGCCTTACGCGACCATCTTCGGCGAAATGCACGTGCGGTTTCTGCAGAATGCGGACGACCCGACCAGGGTCATCCAGATTGTCGAATACGATGCACCGGAATCGATGGAAGCGAACCGGCAATCCCTGGCCTCCGATCCGCGCGTGCAGGCATACCTGCAGGTGTGGCGCGCGATGGTGCCGGACGTCCAGGTGGATGTATATCGAGAGATCGAGGGATAGCGGTGCCGGATCAATCGGAGAATTCAGATGCCTCAGTGTGAAGTGTCACCCGGCATTTCGCTTTACTATGAGGACTTCGGCGATGGCGAACCGATTGTCTTCATCAGCGGCGGACAAGCCACCCACAAACTGTGGGGGTCGCAGGTCGCCGCGCTCGCCGGTGAATTTCGCACTATTACGTTCGACTGGCGCGGCACCGGTGCGTCCGACAAGCCTCGCAGCGGCTACACGATCGGTACAGCCGCACAGGATGTCGGGGCGTTGCTGGACGGTCTCGGGCTTGCATCGGCGACGCTTGTCGGACACGGACTGGGGGCGCATCTGGCGCTCCTGACCGCCGAGGCGCGGCCGCGTACGGTCAAAGGCCTGTTTCTGACCGCGGCTGCACCTTGGATGTCTGGCGAGCGGGACGGCCAGGTTGGCGGCCTGCCGGAAGATTTTCTGCTGTTTGTGACATCGCAGCAGGGCCGCAGCGTGCCCTATCCGGAGACGTGCTTCGAACTCGGCGACAAATGGATGTTTCACAAGCCGCAGAGCCCTGGCATCAATCAATGGGCTATGGAGCAGGCCCTCGCCTGGCCCCAGTATGTGCTGGAAGCCTATGCGAGCAGCTTGCGCCAGATCGATCACCGCCAACGCTTGCCGCATATTTCCTGCCCGACAGTAATTGCGCAGGGCCGGCACGATCGCAAACAGCGTTATGAGGGCGCGCTATATCTCGCCAACGCAATGCCAAATGCGACGCTCAAGACCTTCGAAAACAGCGCACATATGGCCAATGTCGAAGAAGTCGGCGAGTTCAACAGGACGCTGCTGGAGTTTGTGCGGATGATAGCGGGCGCGCGACAGGCGGCGTAGTCGAGATTAACGACCGGCGCTCTGTGGGACGGTCACATCGACCTGGTTTCTCTCGCCATTGTCGCCTTCACCTCCGCCACATAACCGGCGCGCTGCTCTGCAGACAGCCAGGCGGCTTCGAACGCGTTGATCATGAGTGCGGCCATATCGGCGGGTTTGAAGTTGCCGGTCGCGGCGACGGGCGGCAGCAGCGTGCCCAAGGTGCCGCTTGTAAACAAACCTGGGTCATCCGTGTTCACAGTGACCTTGAGGCCGAGATCGTACATCGTGCGAATGCGATCGACCCGGCGCGGCACAGCATCGATCGGCCGCCATGTCGGACACGCCGTCAGACAAATCTTGCGCTCGCGCAGAATCTCGACCAGCGCTGGATCTTCAATGCAGTTGATACCGTGATCGATGCGCTCGACCTTCAGAAGATTCAGACAATCGTATATATGCCCAACGGCGTCGGCCTGATCGACATCGCAATGCGCCGTCAGCCGGTAGCCTTCCGATCGTGCACGGTCATAGAGATCGATGAATTTCGTCGGCGGATTGCCATCCTCGACGGAATCCAAACCAAACCCGACGATCCGATCACGGAACGGGGCCGCGGCATCGAGTGCCTGATGCGCGGTGTCGAGCGGTAGATCGCGATTGATGCAGAGAATGAAATTGCTCTCCACGCCATAGTCCCGCGCGCCAACGCGGCGCGCTTCGTCCAGGCCGGTGAAGAACGCTTCGAACCGCACCCCGCGCGCGAGATGCGGCTGCGGATCGAACATGATTTCGACATAGCGCACATTCTCGTCGCGGCAGCGCGTCAGATGAGCCAGCGTGATGTCGTAAAAATCCCGCTCGTGCAGCAGGACCAGCATGCCCTCGTTATAGTGCTGTATGAACTTCTTCAGATACGTTGGGGCATCCGGTGCGTCGAAGGCCTGCGCCGCGCGCATCTCATCAATGCTGGCATAGGGCAGCGACACGCCATTGCGTTCGGCCAATTGCCACTTCATCTCCGGCGTCAGCGTGCCTTCGATATGCAGATGCAGTTCCGCCTTGGGCAAGGCGGCGAGGAAGTCGCGATAGGCCGGCGAGACGTTGGGAAAGGTTTGTTCAGTTTCCGAAGATGATGTTTTCATCATAGCGTCTCATACGCAGTCGCCCCCGCGAAAGCGGGGGGCCATACTCACAGTCGTGGCT
>JAFAFP010000154.1 GCA_023423415.1 Pseudomonadota bacterium
GAACTACATCGAGACCGTCTGGGGCCGCGGCTATGTGCTGCGCGAGCCCACCGACGACGAAGCCAAGATTCCCGCCTAGCGCTTCTCTTCAAAGTCCCTCAAAAACTTCAACCCCGCCATCCGGCGGGGTTTTTGTTTGCGCAGCAGCGCTTGGCGCCGCGCGCAGGTTCCATCTGACTTCGGTCAAATTCAGAGTTCCGATTTGGAGCAGTAGGAAGGAGCTTGCTGGTCAAGCCATTGGCGTTGCGGCGTGATCCCGGTCGTCATCCGCGCCGTCGGCACCGTCCACACGACACCTGAACATCGAACGATCAGGAGTCCGGATCATGGCACTGCGCAGATCGATCCTTGCTGCTACGGCGTTGTCCACTCTGATGGTCTGCTTCGCCAATGCTCAGCAGACCACCGGCAAGCCAGGCTCGCCCGGCGCCACCACCACGATCGACGGAAAACAACTTCCGCCGCCTGACCCGAAATTCGGCGGCGTGATCAAGGATGGCGCATTGCAATCGACACCATGGTGGGCGCCGCGTGTCGTGCCACCAAAGGGCGCGCCCAACGTGCTGCTGATCATCACCGACGACGCCGGCTTCGGTGTGCCAAGCACTTTCGGCGGCGTCATTCCGACACCGTCGATGGACAGAATCGCCAATGAAGGCCTGCGCTACAATCGGGTTTTTTCGACCGCCCTATGCTCACCAACGCGTGCGGCCCTGATCACAGGACGCAATCACCACTCGGCCGGCTTCGGCGTGATCTCCGAGCAGTCAACGGGTTTTCCCGGCTACAACAGCATTATCGACCGGGACAAGGCCACCATCGGCCGGATTCTGCTTGAGAATGGTTATGCCACATCATGGTTTGGCAAGAACCACAACACGCCTTCGTTCGCCGCCAGCCAGGTCGGCCCCTTCGATCAGTGGCCAATCGGCATGGGTTTCGAATACTTCTACGGTTTCGTTGGCGGCGACGCCAACCAGTGGCAGCCGAACCTGTTCCGCAACACGACGCAGATCTTTCCGTTCGAGGGCAAGCCGGCGGGCACGTGGAACCTGGTCACCGCCATGGCCGACGATGCCATCGACTACATGACACGCATCCACCAGACGCAGCCGGACAAGCCAATCTTCATCAAGTACGCCCCTGGCGCCACGCACGCGCCGCACCATCCGACCAAGGAGTGGGTGGACAAGATCAGCGCGATGAAGCTGTTCGACGACGGTTACGAGAATCTGCGCGAGCGCATCTTCGAGAACCAGAAGCGGCTCGGCGTGATCCCAAAGAATGCGAAGCTGACGCCCTGGCCCAAAGACATCCTGAAGCCATGGGATCAGTTGAGCGCGGATGAGAAAAAGCTCTTCATCCGACAAGTCGAAGTGTTTGCCGCTTATGCGGCTTACAACGACCACGAAATCGGACGTGTGATCCAGGCCTTCGAGGACTTAGGGAAGCTCGACAACACACTGATCATCTATATCAACGGCGACAACGGCACCAGCGCCGAAGGCGGCCCCATGGGCACGCCGAACGAAGTCGCGTTCTTCAACGGCCTTAACCAGTTGCCCGTCGACGTGCAGATGAAGTTCTACGACGTCTGGGGCACCGATCAGACCTACAACCACATGTCGGCCGGCTGGTCGTGGGCCTTCGATACGCCGTTCGACTGGTTCAAGCAAAACGCGTCGAGACTGGGCGGCATCAACCAGAACATGGCGGTGTCATGGCCGGCGCGCATCAAGGACAAGGGCAGCTTGCGCGAACAGTTCGTGCACGTCATCGATGTCGTGCCGACTATTCTTGAAGCCGCCGGTATCCGTGCGCCCGAGACAGTCGACGGTATCAAGCAGAAGCCGATCGAAGGCACGAGCTTCGCCTACACCTTCGACGCCAAGAATGCCAAGGCACCGTCGCGCCACACCACCCAGTATTTCGAGATGATGGGTCAATGGGCGCTGTACAAGGACGGCTGGCTCTTGAGCACCAAGGTCAATCGCGCGCCGTGGGAGGCGTTCGGACCGGCCAATCCCGATCCGCTCAACAACCAGGAATTCCAGCTTTATGATCTGACCAAGGACTTCGCCCAGTCCGAGGACATCGCCGCAAAGAATCCGCAGAAGGTGGCGGAGATGCGCAAAGCGTTCCTTGCGGAAGCCGGGAAATATAAAGTCTTCCCGCTGGATGCGTCGGTCGCCGCACGCATCGTTGCGCCGCGCCCGAACATCACTGCAGGGCGCAGCGAGTTCGTTTACACGCGCCCAATGGTCGGCCTGCCGCAGGGCGACTCGCCGCTCTTGCTCAACACGTCCTACACGATCACCGCCGACATCGACGTGCCGGAGGACGGAGGTGAAGGCATGATCCTGACATCGGGCGGACGCTTCGCCGGCTATGGCTTCTATCTGCTCAAAGGCAAGCCGGTCTTCCTTTGGAACATGGTCGATCTCGAACGTCTGAGATGGGAAGGCCCGGATGCGCTCATGCCAGGCCGGCATACCGTCGAGTTTGATTTCAAGTATGACGGCCTCGGCGCCGGCACGCTGGCGTTCAACAATTTCAGCGGTGTCGGGCGGCCCGGCACTGGCACGTTGAAGGTTGACGGCAAGGTGGTCGACACCAAGACGATGGAAAAAACACTGCCGATGATCCTGCAATGGGACGAGAGCTTTGACGTCGGCTCCGATACGCTGACCGGCGTGAACGACGCTGACTACAAGCCACCGTTTCCGCTGACAGCCAAACTGAACAAACTGACGATCAAGGTCGACCGGCCACAACTATCGCCTGCCGACATCGAGAAACTGCAGCAAGCGCAGCGAAACAACAAAATGAGCGAGTGATTTTCAACGCCGGACGCGAGCCGTCTTACGAAAGCACCGCTGAAATCTACTGCCGCGTCTCCCGGCACGGGCGGTTCAGACCAACGGTGCGAGTTCGCAGACAGAAAAAGTTGCGCTCGATCGACCGCCACCCGCACGATTTTCCGAGCTGTACAACCGCACCGGAAACGGCGGGGATTTTTTACCGGGCCACAGGCTCGGCCATCATCCGCTGAACGATGACGCAGATCGGATCGCATCGCCCAGGCCATCGACGTCTGGCCTGACTTATTCTGGCCACGGAGCTGTTCTCAACTTATTGACCCCGTTGGAAACAGCGGGGTTTTGTTTGTACGGGGGAACTCCATGGACCAAAAACCGGCGAGTTTTACGGCCGCTTAACCACACTGCGCGATGGTTAACGGGATCGGTATCGTGTCTAGTCAAGTCGAGTAATGCGTTTGAAATCAGTTGGGGGTCTTGCCCGGTCGCGCGTCAACGCGCCGACACGGCGCACATCAGCATCCGGCAGCCGATGGATCAGGGTCGCGACGCGCGGCCTCGTCAGCCTGGCTATTGCCATTATGATTTTCGCGACAACCCTCGTGGCGGCCGGGCGGCTGCTCGCTGTTTCCGTCGACGCGCGATCAGACGCACGATCGATTGTCGGCCTGCAGTCCGAATCGCGCGGACTATCCCTTGTTGCGCTTCCGGACAGTGGCATGCCGGTGCGCTTGCAGGGCGCCGCTCTGTCGCAGAATGACGAAACGCTTTCCGATGCGGCCGAAGCGCCCCGTGTGGCCGCCCTCTCCTACCCGGCTTCATCGGGGACACTCGCGGACTTCACCACCGATCAGCTCTTCACCGGCTCCATCGACCGCTTCACCACCCGCTTCGACGCCATCAACGCGACCGCCACCGAGCGGATGCAGATTCCGGCCAAGACCGAGGATCGTCCGGCCGTCGCCTCGCCGCAGCCCATGCCGCGCGCAAGACCCCAGCTTGCATCACTGCCGCCGGTCGACGACATCGGCATCATCCCAAATGATGCAACCCATCCTGCGCGCACGGCGGTGTACGACATCAATGCCCGTATCGTTTACATGCCGAACGGCCAGCGGCTCGAAGCGCATTCCGGGTTCGGCCAATACATGGACGACCCGAGATATGTACGGCTGCGGATGCGCGGCGTGACGCCGCCCAACACCTATAAACTGACGATGCGTGAATCGCTGTTTCACGGGATTGAAGCCGTCCGGATGACGCCGTTGGATCAGAGCGCCATGTTCGGGCGCAACGGCATCCTGGTGCACCCCTATTTGCTGGGCCCGAACGGTCAGTCGAATGGCTGCGTGTCGGTCAAGGATTATCCGAAGTTCCTTGCCGCATTCAAACGCGGCGAAGTCGACCGCATGGTGGTCGTGTACAAGATGGACAAGCCGCCGGTGTTCGCGCGGCCCAGCATCTTCCGCAGCGCAGCCAATACGCGATAGGTTCGAACGCCTTCCGCACGAGCAACACTCTTTCGCTGACGCGCTGTATGCACTAAGGACGGCCTCCACTTTCTCAGGCCTCCCCAGCGCACATGATCCGTCTCGATAATATCGCCAAGCAGAACGGCCACCAGATCCTGTTCATCGACGCCTCCGCAGCGCTCCAGAGGGGGGAGAAGATCGGCCTGGTCGGCCCCAACGGGGCCGGCAAGACCACGCTCTTTCGAATGGTCACGGGTCAGGAACAGCCCGACGAGGGGCAGGTCGCCGTCGATCGCGGGGTGACCATCGGTTATTTCAGCCAGGATGTCGGCGAGATGTCCGGTCGCAGCGCCGTCACCGAAGTGATGGATGGCGCCGGCCCGGTCAGCGAGGTCGCCGCCGAGTTGAAGGAACTCGAGGCCGCGATGACCGATCCCGATCGCGCCGACGAGATGGAGCAGATCCTCGAACGCTACGGCGAGGTACAGGCGCGGTTCGAGGAAATGGACGGCTATGCGCTGGATGCGCGGGCGCGCGAAGTGCTTGCGGGCCTTGGTTTCAGCCAGGAGATGATGGACGGCGATGTGGGCGCGCTGTCGGGCGGCTGGAAGATGCGCGTGGCGCTGGCCCGCATTCTGCTGATGCGTCCCGACGTCATGCTGCTGGACGAGCCGAGCAACCATCTCGATCTGGAAAGCCTGATCTGGCTGGAGCAATTCCTGAAAGGCTATGACGGCGCGCTGCTCATGACGTCGCACGATCGCGAATTCATGAACCGTATCGTCAACAAGATCGTCGAGATCGATGCCGGCGCGCTGACCACCTATTCGGGCGATTATCAATTCTACGAGCAGCAGCGCGCACAGAACGAAAAGCAGCAGCAGGCGCAGTTCGAGCGCCAGCAGGCGATGCTGGCCAAGGAAATCAAGTTCATCGAGCGTTTCAAGGCACGCGCCTCGCATGCCGCGCAGGTGCAGAGCCGTGTGAAGAAACTCGACAAGATCGAGCGCGTCGAACCGCCGAAGCGGCGTCAGAATATCGCCTTCGACTTTCCGCAGGCGCCGCGCTCGGGCGAAGACGTCGTCAGCCTCAAAGGCGTGCACAAAGGCTACGGCAGCAAGCGCATCTATGAGGGGCTGGATTTCATGATCGCCCGCAAGGAGCGCTGGTGTGTCATGGGCATCAACGGCGCCGGCAAATCGACGCTGCTGAAGCTTGTGACCAACGCAACGGAGCCCGATGAAGGTTCGGTCACAATCGGCGCCAGCGTGAAGATGGGCTACTTCGCCCAGCACGCGATGGATCTGCTCGATGGCGAGCGCACGGTGTTCGAAGAGCTGGAATATGCATTTCCGCAGGCCGGCCAAGGATCGCTGCGCACGCTCGCCGGTTGCTTCGGCTTTTCCGGCGATGATGTCGAGAAGCGATGCCGGGTGCTGTCAGGCGGCGAGAAGGCGCGGCTCGTCATGGCGAAGATGCTCTACGACCCGCCAAACTTCCTGGTGCTCGACGAGCCGACCAACCATCTCGACATGGCGACCAAGGAGATGCTGATCGGCGCGCTGTCGCAGTACGAGGGCACGATGCTGTTCGTCTCGCATGACCGGCATTTCCTTGCCGCCCTGTCCAATCGTGTGCTGGAACTGACGCCAGACGGCGTCCATCAATATGGCGGCGGCTATACCGAATATGTCGCGCGGACCGGCCAGGAAGCGCCGGGTTTGCGGAGCTGAGTGCCGGCTGTTTCCATAAATGCAGCCCGCTCGTCCCCGCGAAGGCGCGGACCCAGAAGTTTCTTAGTCTGGATTCCCGCCCTCGCGGGAATGAGCGGAGACATGATCCGCTTCCGTCAGTTCGGAAGGAGTACCAGCCCGCGTCGCCAGCCCGTGCCCAAGCGCCACGCGCTCGTCGAACACGAAGCATTCGCCGCGCCAGCGGCTGTCGCTCTGCGGGATGGTTTCGAGATATTTCAGGATGCCGCCCTTGAGGTGATAGACCTCCTCGAACCCCTGCGCGAGCAGATACGAGCTGGCCTTCTCGCAGCGGATGCCGCCGGTGCAGAACATCGCCACCTTGCGGTGCTTCGCCGGATCGAGTTGCCGCGTCGTGTAATCGCGAAAATCGCTGAACCGTATAAGCTTCGGATTCACGGCGCCCTCGAATGTGCCCATCTGCACTTCGAAATCGTTGCGCGTATCGATCACCAGCGTTTCGGTATCGGCAATCAGCTCGTTCCAGTCGGCGGCATCGACATAGACGCCCACCTGCCGCGCCGGATCGGTCGCCGCATCGCCGAGCGTGACAATCTCCTTCTTCAGGCGCACCTTCATTCTGCCGAACGGCATCTCGGGCGCCCTGGAGAATTTCAGCTCAAGATTGTCGAGCCGGCCGCCGAACAGCGCACCGCCCTGCAGTTCCGCCATCAGCGCATCGATCGCGTCGTCATCGCCCGCCACCGTGCCGTTGATGCCTTCCGCAGCCAGCAGCAGCGTGCCCTTGATCCCGAGGCTGTCACACAGCGCGCGCAACGGCTCGCGCAGATCGCGATAATCCGGCAGCGACACGAACTGATACAGGGCGGCGACTTTGAGGCTCATGGCCGGGCATTTAGCAGCAGATTGGCATCCGGGCGAGTGGCCGTTTTGGCCTGAATGCGGCTTCAGCCGTCCGGCCTCTGCCAAGGGGTGGGTACCCCGGAACGGTGCATGAAAAGACAGCATCAGCCGTCATTGCCAGCGGGGCCACACTCGCCTATTCTACTGCAATCATTCGTTGAATCTGATCGTCGGAATGGCTCTTTGGGGGTCTGGGGGATGCGGAATTCAATTGAAGGTTTCCGGCCGTGTCGTGCCATGAGCGGACTGGCCGCAATCGCTTTCACAATCGCAAGTTTGGCTGGGAGCGCTGCGAACGCAGCCGATCTGCGACCCGCCTATAAGGCACCTCCGCCGCCGCCGGCCTTTTCCTGGACCGGCTGTTATATCGGCGGCAATGCCGGCTGGATTGGTAACGACAGCAGAGCCACCACTTCCGTCGGAGAGGGAGGCTTTCCCGCACTGGCGGTTGCGAACTCGACCTATTCCTACAAGCTCGACGACTCGGGCTTCATCGGCGGGGTGCAGTACGGCTGCCAACAACAGTTCGGGCAATGGGTGGTCGGTCTCGATTCAGACTTCGACTTTACCAACCTCAAGGAAACACTGTCCGTCAGCCATGCGGCCCGGCCGGGCGTTGCGGCCTACAGCGAAAACCTGACGCAGGATCTGTCCTGGCAGTCCAACACGCGTCTACGGCTGGGCTATTCCTGGGATCGCTGGATGGTGTTCGCGGCCGGCGGTCTCGCCAGCGGCCGGGTCAAGTCGTCCTATGTTTTGCAACCGGACGCCGCCGCATTCAACTACGTCGGCTCCGACAGCAAGACCCGCTATGGCTGGACCATCGGCGGCGGTGTCGAATATGCAATGACCGACAACTGGTTCCTGCGCGGCGAGTATCTGTATGTCGATCTCGGCTCCCGCGATTATTTCAGCGCGATCAGCACATCGACGCCGGGCCAGCCGTCGTTCTGGAATACGGACGTCGAAACGCGTGCGCACATCGTTCGCGCCGCCTTGAGCTATCGCTTCACCGCAGCGCCCGGCCTGTGGCAATGGGCCCAGGGCGGCTTCCGCTACTAGCGGCGATCGAGACGAGGCTGGATAATAAAAAGCCCCGCAACGCGGGGCTTTTTTTACTGGCATCGCTTGCCTCGTCGCATGAGCCGCATGTGGTGTCACTCCGGCAATTCGCGCATCACTTTGATCAGATCTGACTTGGCCTCGAAGCGGATGCCGGGAAAGTTCGGCATGACGACGTGACCGTCCTCGACCTTCACGCTGTCAGGAAGCCGTGATTGAGCTGGAACAGGTCGGGATAGCTTTCGTTACCCCAAGCCCACGTTCCACCATGACGCTGATCAAATTGGGGACTAGTGACCACCGAGCACGAGCGTCTTGATCGGAAGCACCAAGGCTTGCACCCGCAACAGCAAGGCATGCACCAACGCGATCGCATCGATTGTGTGCAAGGACAACCAGGTTCCAAGACTGAGTTTTTCGTTGGCGAGCCGATCGTGATTGCTGGTGTAGAGATTTGCGATGCAGCTGCTTCCTGGCGGAAGATCGTCCATCGTGCCCTCGAACAGCGGCTCGAGGTACACGGAAATCGTGCCGGGCGCGGTGACCCGTTGTGCGTCAATCAGCTGCTCGCCGGCACGCACCTGTCCTGCAGCGATGGCGTCCTGCACATCCGAGACGATCATAGGGATGATCGCCAGCGGCTTCGAGATACAGGTCACCTCGGCCGCCATACCGGTCTTGATGACTTGCGCCTCGATCTGCCCAAAGCCCGCTAACAGGCCGCGGCGGCCGGCTTCCGACGGAATCAGGACGCCTGCCGGGCGCATCAGCGGATTGACGACGTCGCCGACCCGCAGCACGAATTGCTCGACGCGGCCCGACACACCTGCATAGATCACGGTCTTGCTGAGTTCGACTTGCGCCTCCTCGAGCGTGGCTTGTGCGGTGGCTTTCTGCGCCGGCAGCAGGGTGCTGAGGCGTGTTTCAGCTGCCTCCTTCGTCGCTTCGGCGGCAGCGACTTCCGCCTTTCGGCCGTCAGCCAGGTTTTCCAGTTTCTCGATGTCGCGCGCGGCGACATTGCCAGGATCGCGCCTTGCAAGCTCCCGCTTGGTTCGAAGTTCGTCGAGAGCTTGTTCTTCCGCACTCTGGGCTTGTCGAATCTGGGCCGCGGCCGCCGCGATATCGGCCCGCGCCATCAGCATCGACGCGTCGATTTCGGCGATCCGCCGCTGCGCGACCTCGACGGCCGCCTGCTGCGTGGAACTGTCGAGCCTGAAGATTGGCTGTCCCTTTTTGACCTCGTCGGTCAGCTGGACATAAATCTCGCTCACCCGTCCCCTCGTTTCCGGCAAAATCGGAACCGCACGGAAAAACGAGGTCGCGGAGGATGTCGAGGGATGAAAGTAGAAGATCAGCGTAATCAGCAGCACGGTCAGCATCAGACACGCCGTGATACCCCATCTCAGCTCGTACCAGACCGAGAACAGCGTGATCTCATGACCTATCCGCTTGCCCTGCGCGAAACGGCGGTAGAGGAAGTCGGGTACGATTGTCACCAGCGAGCAGAGAATGACTTCAAGCATGCGCTAACCGGCCATTTCCGGATGCTTCGACTTGGTGGTACCGGCCTCGCGCCTTTCCACCGCCGGCGGTGGTTTGCTGCCGGACATCTTTTCAAGCGAACCTGCGATACGCCTCAATGGCGACATGAAATCAGGGAAATCGATCAGCGCAAGCAGCAGACCGATGATCCAGAACATGTGCATATGGGTGAAAAGCGAAATCAGCCCAAGCACGGCGACAATCTCGAACTGAAGTTTTTTGTGTCCGAGACGCTCGGGAAGCGAGTGCAGCCAGAAGAACAGAACGCCCAGCAGAAGCACGGAGATGAGCAGCAAAATCGCCGCGGCGACAAGCAATACATCGGTCTGTCCGGGTGACGTAAAGAACCACGGCAAGTGAAGATGTGCTGTCGAAGACTCGGAAGCAGCCATACAAGCTCCAGCGCTACTCGGCTCTGTCGACGATATAATACCGCAATCTCTTTGCAACATCTTTGGGAGGTCAGCGTTCACCGCTGACGTCCAAAATCGAGGCGCCACCGGCAGCCTGGTTCACCGCTTGACATTGCATCCGAATTTGGATTATATTCCTATTAATTCCATCCACCGAGGGCGTTCTCATGAGACGTCATGATGGCGGGATGGGACGCGGCGCCCGCGGGCGGGGCTCGTAACCCCGCACTCGGGCGGCGCCGGGGCTCCGCCCGGAGGTACTAAGGCCTCCTGCCAGGAGCTGGCTGACGCGTATCTGCTTTTGATCGCAGGTACGATGCGAAGCGCGGCCCGGCGCTGGATGAACGCCGCCGATGGTGCGCCGTGAGGCGGCTGTGCTTCAGCAATGAGGCGCAGCACAATCAGGAATGCCCTGCGCCTCCCGGCGCACCATTCCCTCACGCATGTCGGGTTTACCCGATATGCGCATTGAAGAGCCTCAAGGGCGCACCCGGCGCCGTCCAAAACAATACGGGCGATGGCGTTTGCCCGAGTTTCCCTCTATTCCGAGGTGGCTTTCGTTCTTACAAGCACCCGCCAATACGCATGACCGACGCAGCCAGCACATCCAGCGCAAACACGACGGTCGTCTCCCCTCGCACAGCCACCCTGCTCGGTTTTGGCGCGGTGCTGCTGTGGTCCACTCTCGCCTCGCTTACCGCGCTGAAAGGGCCGGGCATTCCGCCATTTCAGACCACGGCCATCACCTTCCTGATCGGCGGTGTTACAATCGCGGCGATTGCCGTTCTTAGCGGCAGAGCCGCGGCGATGAAGCCAACTGCGGCTTCGCTCCCGCTCGGCATCTATGGCCTGTTCGTCTTCCATGTTCTCTACTTTGCGGCGCTGAAACTCGCGCCCGCGGCAGAAGCCAGCCTGATCACTTCGCTTTGGGCGCTGTTCACGGTGCTGTTCTCGGGTCTCTTGCCGGGCCACACGCTGCATCTGCGTCATGTCGTCGGCGCTCTGCTCGGCCTTGGGGCGGCAACGCTGCTGGTGTGGAACAAGATCGGCGGGTCGTCGGATTTCCCGCACAGCCATATCGGATTTGCGCTGGCCTTCGGCTGCGCGCTGGTGTGGTCGAGCTATTCGGTGATGTCGCGGCTCGTCGCTGCGGTGCCCAGCGAAAGCCTGGCCTTGCCATGTTTCATCACCGCCGCGCTTGCCTTTGCGTGCAGCCTTGCGTTCGAGGAGTGGGTGACACCGCAAGGCGCAACGCCGTGGATCGCCCTGCTGCTGCTGGGCTTGGGTCCCGTTGGCGCGGCTTTCCTCATCTGGGACATCGGCATGAAGCGTGGCAACGTCGCTTATCTCGGCGTACTCGGCTATGCTTCGCCGGTCATTTCCACCGGACTGCTGATCCTGCTCGGCCTCGCGACGCCGTCATGGCCGCTTGCCATCGCTGTCGCGCTGATCCTCATTGCCGCAAAGCTTGCCGCGCCGATGGGGAAGAAAAACTGAGCATCCATGATTACGGACAGAAGATGCGCGCCGCGCCGCGTTCAGGTGTGACTTCGCAGCACGATCGGCCGCCTACGGAAATCGGCGTACCCTCCGAGCAGGCTGCGCGACGCGGAGCCGTGGGCCGCGTGCTGAACTGGCGCTGCTCGCGAACGCGTTCCCGCGCCTGTTCACGGGCCCGCTCGCGGGCGCGATCACGTGGACTTGGGTCGGGCGGACGCGCGGCCTCCCTCTTTGGCGCCGGCTTCGGTTTGGCCGGAGGCTCATCCTGGGTCGCCGCAGGCGCTGGCAGCACGGCGATGTTCGGCACTTGCGGGACTGGGGGCACCTTGGCGTCAGGTCCCTCGGACCGCGCCGCGATCTTGTCGCGCTGGGCGCGCGCCAGATCAGCATAGAATCCGGACGGATGGACCGCGAGAAAGGCCTCCCATGCCTCCTTGGTGCCAACGCGCTCGGCGAATTCGTAATCGCGTCGCGGATCAGGACCGGATGGCACGGCAGCACTGGCGGACGGTGCAGGCTGGATCACGATCTCGCGCTTTTGCTCCGGCACCAGCGCAACGGTGGCGCCACCAAGCGAGCCGTAAACGAACGGCTCCTGTTTATTGCCGGTCGATCTGATGACTTCATCGCGCACATAGCCAAGCGCGATGCGCACATCGCGACCCGGCACTGTCAAGTGCTTCAGAAGCGCGGTCGTGAACGGAGAATTGGCGCCACGCCCATCGTCGGCTGTCGATCCGGCCTTGGCGGCGAAGGCAATCAGCGTATCGGTTGTCGCCGGCTCCACTTTGGCGAGGCCACTCGTCACAGCACGCGAGGCGACGCTGCGCTGCATCGTCTGAACGAAGGGGTTGTCACGGCAGGCATCGAGAATAATCAGGCGAAGACGCCGTGCCGGCTCCAGAGCGCGGACCAGCCGATCAAGCGAGAGTGCCTCATCCTCGACGTCGAAGTCGGTGGCAAGGCGCGCGTCGGTCGGAATGAGATAATTGGTGCCGTTCACTTCAATGCCGTGGCCGGCGAAATACATCACCGCGATATCCGCATCGCGAGCCGCTGCGGTGAAGTCCCGCGCCACACGCTTGAATTCCAGATTGCCCAGGTCTTGTCTCGCCTCGACCACATCGAAGCCGGCACGGCGAAACAGATCCGCCATTGCACTGGCGTCGTTACCGGGGTTGGAGAGCTTAAATGCATTTTGGTAGGCAGAATTGCCGATGACCAATGCGACACGTTTGTCGGCATGCGCTTGGCCCACGGACAGCGCGCACAAGGCCCAAAGCCCGCAAAGAACCGCTGCCAGACGCCTCATTGCGTGAGCCTCCACGCACCCCAGCCCAAATACATAACTAATTGTACCAGCGCATCCCGCCCGATCCAAGATAGTCACGCTGGCCGCAAAAAAAACGGTCAAATCGTCCCCGTACACGGCAATGGTTGCGTCAGGATGCAAGATTGGTATTGCTTGCTCCGTTCCGCGATCAAGTCTTGGGTATTTCAGAAGGTCTTGCTCATGCCAATCCGCTGCGCCGTACTCGACGACTACCAGAATGTCGCCCTGACAATGGCGGATTGGTCGAAGGTGACTGACGACGTCGAGGTCACCGTCTTCAATGAAAGTCTCGGCGATACCGAGGCTGTGGCGCGAGAACTCCGTGAATTCGAGATCGTCTGCCTGATGCGTGAGCGTACCCTCTTCCCTCGCGCTCTGTTCGAAAAGCTGCCGAACCTGAAGCTGCTGGTCACCTCTGGCGCACGTAATGCCGCTATCGATATGGCTGCGGCGAAGGACCATGGTGTCATCGTCTGCGGCACCGATGGTGCGAAACACCCGACAGCAGAACTTGCCGTCGGCCTGCTGATCGATCTCGCGCGCAACATCAGTGTCGAGAATGCCCGCATGAAAGCCGGTGAAGCCTGGCAATCGACGGTCGGCCTCGACCTGTTCCAGCACACGATCGGCATTCTCGGCCTTGGCAATCTTGGCGGGCGCGTCGCCAAAGTGGCTCAGGCTTTCGGCATGCGGGTGCTGGCCTGGAGCCAGAATCTGACGCCGGAGCGATGCAGGGAAGTCGGTGTTGAATACGCGACGAAAGAAGAGCTGTTGAAGCAATCCGACTTCGTCACCATCCACATGGTGTTGTCCGACCGCTCACGCGGATTGATCGGCGCACCGGAATTATCGCTGATGAAGCGGACAGCTTACATCATCAACACGTCGCGCGGACCGATCATTGATGAAGCGGCTCTGATAACGGCTCTGCAAGACGGAACGATCGCCGGCGCCGGGCTCGATGTGTTCAACACCGAGCCACTGCCGCGCGATCATCCTCTTCGCAAACTACCTAATGTCGTGCTGACGCCGCACCTTGGCTATGTGACGCAGGATGGTTACAGGCTGTTCTATGGCGGCACCGTCGATGCGATCCGCTCCTGGCTTGATAGCAAGCCGATCAAGGTGATCAGCTAGCAGATTGCCTTCTCGGCTCTGCTCATTCCCGCGCAGACGGGAACCCAAAAAAGCCTGGATCTCTGCTTTCACGGGGACGAGCGGATGATCGAAATGATTATCCAATCCCGTATCGCCCCGGCGCGATGACATTCTGCGGATCGAGCGCCGTCTTGATGCCATTGCAGGCATCGCGATAGGCCGGCATCGCCTGCGCCATGTGGAAGTCATGATAATCCACCGGCGCGCGACCAACGAACACGCCGCGCTGGCCGACCGCCTCCGACATCTTGCGATAGCAGGCGTCAGCGCGGGCTCGCTCATCGTCATCCTCACGATTGAAGGTCATCACATGCAGGCCGCGCGCAAAGCGCGGACCGCAGACATTCATGACCATGTAGTCCATGCCGTATTCTTCATAGATGCCACGGCAGATGGTCTGGAATTCATTGGCGGTCTTGCCATCCATCGGCGTGCCCGGCAGGAACCACAAGTTTCCGCCGCCCGGCCGCCATTTGAGTAGACCCAACTCTCCATAGCTCGGAATACCGGAGAAAGCGTTGATCGCCACCTGCAGCGGGCCAATGTGACCGGCCTCTTCATGCGGAATGTATTTGACGTTCTTGGCCTGTCCGAAATGATCGATGACGCGCTGGATCATGGGATCGAGCGCAGCCATGCTCGGGCCGTAAAATGCGCCCGACAAATTCCATGCACCGAGACCGTGCTTTTCGCGCAGAGCTCTACGACCTTCGTCGCTGATCGCTTTCTTGCCTTTTGATGCCGCGTATTCCGGACTCTCGCCCTCCGACCCACACAGATAGAGATCGTTCGACAAGCGAAATAGCGTCGGCACGAAATTCGACATCTTCATCGGGCGGCATAGCTCGACGACCTGTTCGAGGTCGCTGTCTTCTGGAAACGCGAAGTGGAAGGAGCGCACCGCCGGCGGCTTCGGCAAGAGCCATACGCCCATGCGTGTGACGATACCGTAATTCGATTGCGCGAACAGGCCATCGAGAATCGGGCCGAACGAATATTTCGAGGTATGCCAGTTGGCGAGCGTATCGGAATTCAATGCGCCGTCGCCGGTGCGCAGCACCTCGCCGTTTCCGAGTACGATTTCGAGACCGCAGGAAAAGCCGAAGTGATCGAAATACGGTGTGTAGCCGGCACCTTTGTCGAGTGCATTGCCGATCATGCCGCCCTGCGGCGGGCCCGATGTCACGTCAAGCATCAGCTTGTTGCCGCGCCGGACAAGCTCATCATAGAGATTCTGATAGCTGACGCCCGGCTCGACTACTGCAAAGGCAAGCTTCTCGTCAATCTCGAGGATGCGGTTCATCTTGAAACCGAGATCGACAACGACCTGTCCTTCACGCGGCGCCGAACGCGAGCCGAGGCCGATATTCTGGCCGGTCGAAACCGGATAGAGCGGCACGTTGAATTTATTGGCGAGCCGCACGATCGCCTGCACCTGCGTCGTCGAAGTCGGATAGACAACACCCGAGGGACGCTTGTCGCCACCGGCCATGGTGTTCTCGCCGTAACGGCGAATGGTTTCTTCTGAGCGATTGACGCTGCCGGCACCAAGGTCCTTCTCGATGTCAGCAAAGAAAGTATCGATTGCGCTCATAATATTCTCTCCCTCAATCACCAGAAACCGGAGTCATTCGATGGCGCGGCTGACGGAACGATACCCGGTGCCGACTCCGGCTGTTTTGGTTTTGGCTGCGGCTCGCGCAGCGTGCGTCCGCGCAAGACCTGTGGCATCGGACCGCCGGTCGCCCAATCGATCAATGAGGCGGTGTGCAGCATCGGCACGTCGGTGTAGCGACCGATCTGCACCATGCAGCCAAGATTGCCGGCGGCAATAAAATCCGGATCGACGCTTTCAGCGTGAGCCGCTTTGCGTTGCCCCAGCGTTTCGGCGATGTCGGGTTGCAATAGGTTGTAGGTGCCGGCCGAACCGCAGCAGAAGTGCTTTTCCGGCAGATCGATTACCTCGAAGCCAGCCTGACTCAGCAGCATGCGTGGCGGCGCCGTGACACGTTGACCATGCTGCAGCGAGCACGCATCGTGATAGGCGACGCGATAGGGCTTGACGGTGCCCGCCACCTTCAGATCGAGACCGGCGAGAAGCTCGGTGACATCGCGTGTCAGAGCGCCGATGCGCTTCGCGTTCTCATCGCCAAGCAAATGACCATAGTCCTTGACAGTGGTGCCGCAACCGGACGCGTTGACCACCACCGCATCCACACCGTTCACGAATTCGCGCGACCATGCCGCGACATTGGTCCGTGCGAGGGTCCGGCCCTCCTCTTCGCGCCCCATATGCAGCGGCAGCGCGCCGCAACAACCAGCGCCGTCGGCGATCACGACCTCGCAACCATGTCGCGTCAGCACGCGTATGGTCGCTGCATTGATCTCGGCATCCAGCGCCTGCTGCGCGCAGCCCGTCAGCAGCAGCACACGCATTCGCCGACGGCCTTCCGCCGGGATAATCTGCGGCGTGACAAATTCGGTACGTGTTTCGCGCTCGGCTAGCTTCATGAGATTGCCGATCCGCTTCGGCATCATCCTCGCAACCGGCCGCGCAAGCCTTGCAAGCTTCATGGCTGCCGCGAAGCGGCGCGGATAAGGCAGGGTCTTGGCCAGCATCAACCGCAGCAACCGCTCACCCAGCGGCCGACGGAAATGCGTCTCGATATAGCTGCGGGCGATATCGATCAGGTGGGTATAATCGACCTTGACCGCACAAGTGGTGACGCAGGACAGACAGGAGAGACAGCGGTCCAGATGATGGACCGTTTTTGGGTCGGGCTCTCCGCCCTTTTCCAGCATGGCCCGGATCAGATCGATGCGGCCGCGCGGGGAGTCGTTCTCGTCCCGGAACAGCACATAGGTTGGGCAAGTGGCGGTGCAAAAACCGTAATGCACGCAGGTCCTCAGTATCCCATCCGCCTCTGCGATCTCGGGCTTGGCCAATTGCTCAGCTGAAAACGACGTCTGCAACGATTCACGCGCCTCCGCGCGATATGGACTGATCCCTGCAATCCCAGCATAGTCCGGATCCGGAATCTTGGTTTTCCGGGCACCGGATTTTGGCTGGCAGCGCAAATCGAGGCGACAGATCGGGCAGTCATGACGAACAGGCTTTGGTCCACGAACGACGTGCCGAACCGCGACCACTTCGCCTACTGGCGCGAGGCGGTATGCGAAGCCGTACTGAACGTGGCGACAGAGAATCCCAGCGCCGACGAATTTTCCGGCACAATCGGCTGCGCCGGCTATGGCGACCTGCGCTTCGCCGCGTTCACGTCATCGCCGCATCAGGTGGTCCGGCGAGCCTCTCACATCGCCCGGTCCGATCACGACCATTACCTCATCAGCCTGCAACGCAGCGGCGTCAGCCAGATGCAGCAATGCGGGAGGACATGCGAATTGCAGGCGGGCGATATCGGCATCGTCGATGGTTCGCGCCCCTTCAGAGTGACCTTCCCGCAAACCGTGGACCGGGTCGTCGCGGTTATTCCCTCGGCCATGCTCAACAGCCGTGCGCCCTGGTTACGCGAACGACCGATTGGGCTGATGGTCCGCAGTAATGCGCTGCACGATATGCTGCGCACCTATATCGAACGTCTCGCCGGTCCCGAATGCGACTCGCCCGTCGAAGCAGAGCTGCTGGCGGACAATCTCTGCAATCTCGTTGCCTTGCTCAGCGCCCGCGGCGGTGAAGAGAAAGCCATGTCGCAGGATCGCATCTCGGACCTCGACCGTATGTTCGCGTTTCTGCGAAGGCACCTCAGCGATCCCGACCTGTCGCCACAGGCTCTTGCCGCTCATATGAAAATGTCGGTGCGGACGGTCCACAAACGCTTCGAACAGGCGGACATGACCTTCCGCCAATGGGTACTGGAGCAACGGCTCGAATCCTGTCGCCGCGCCCTATCCGACAGGCGCTGCCAGTCGATGACGGTATCGCAGATTGCCTTCGGCGCGGGCTTCAACGACCTGTCGCACTTCACCAAGGCCTTCCGTGCACGGTTCGGCGCACCGCCGGGCACCTACCGGCGGCAGTCCTGATCTGCGTCGTCACACCCGGGCTTGACCCGCAGGCGCATCACCCGACAAAAAGCCCTTATGGAGAAAGTGATGGTCGGCGCGCCAAAGTCGGCCGGCCATAAGAAATCACCGGGAGTGAAACCATATGCAGCCGCGCGAGCGCGTTACCTTCTCACCGATTGAAGGCCGGCCGAACCTGAAATTTCCGGACGGCGTGCGGGTGGTGATCTGGCCGGTGCTCGCACTGGAGGAATGGGATATTTCGCGGGCCATGGCGCGCATGGTGATCGTACCGCCGCAATTGCAGCCGCTTCTGCCCGATCATCCGAACTGGAGCTGGCACGAATACGGCATGCGGGTGGGTTTCTGGCGTATGAAGAAGATGCTCCAGCGTGTCGGGGCGACGCCGACGGTGACACTCAACGCCAAGGTATGCGAAAACTATCCGCAGGTGGTGCAGGCCTGTGTCGATGCGGGCTGGGAACTGAACGCGCATGGCTATGAACAGATCCCGATGCACAAGCTTGAAGATCAGCGAGCCAGCATCAACAAATCGATG
>JAFAFP010000182.1 GCA_023423415.1 Pseudomonadota bacterium
GCCGACCGGGCCGATCGGCCGCTGCATTGTTCGAATGTCGGGCCTCGGTGCGGGCTGCCGATCGGGAAGTGCCGCATCATGGCGCACATCGAGGTGATCGATTTTCAGTATGTGGTCGGCGAACAGCCGCAGCTGCCCAGTTGTTCGGCCCCGTTCGCCTTCGAGGCGTCCCTCCGGCAAGCCGCTCTCGGCCGTGCCGATGCGAGTGATGTCCGCGCTGTGTGCCTCGATCTGGTCGGCAATGGCGTGCAGGAACTTTGCCCGGAGTTCGCGCGACGACGCGCCGAACGTCCAGAAGGCCTCTTCGGCGGTTCGGCAGGCGCGATCGACATGGTCGGCGGTGCCTATTGAGACACGCATTGCCTCGCCGTTTGCCGGATCGGATTGAAACGTTTCGCTTGCCGTGATGCGCTCGCCGGCGATCAGGTGATCGCCATTGGGAATGTAGGTCATGTCTGTCCTTGCTTGATCTGAAGTTCTCAGGCGACGGCCTTTTCGCGAAGCGCCGTGATGGTCGTGCGGGTGGAGATAATGTCGGGATCGACGACGAGTTCGAGTAGCGCGCTTTGCGGCGCGGCCAGTGCGTGCTCTAACGCTTCGTCGAACTGCGCTATGTCCGTGATCTTCGCAGCGTGGAACCCATAGGCCGTGCCGAGCGTCACGAAATCAGGGTTTATCAATTCCGTGCCGTAGACCCGGCGCGGGAAGTCTCGTTCTTGATGCATACGGATTCTGCCGTACATGCCGTTATTGACGACGATGACAACGATTTTGACGCCATACTGGGTCGCGGTGGCGAGTTCCTGGCCGCTCATGAGGAAACAACCGTCGCCGGCAAAAGCCACGACGCTGCGATCCGGACAGGTGAGCTTGGCCGCGACTGCCGCCGGCACGCCATAGCCCATGGCGCCTGAAGTTGGCGACAATTGCGAGCGGAAGACTTCGAACGGCCAGTATTTGTGGACCCAGCCCGTATAATTGCCGGCGCCCGTGGTAACGATCGTGTCTGCCGGCATGCGTTTACGCAGCCGCGTGACGATCTCGGCCATATCGAGCGCGCGCGTCTTTGCAGGCAGATCGAGTGTCTTATCGAAATCCGCGCGCCATGTTGCAAGACCGGGGCGTAACGGCGCCGACTTCGTGGGCAGCGCGGCAAGGGCTTTTGCCATTTCCGAGGACGATGCGTTAATCGGCAGATCGGCCTGGTAGACGCGGCCGAGTTCCTCGGGGTCTGGATAGATGTGGACCAGTTTCTGGCGCAGGCGCGGCGGTTGCAGCATGCGATAGCCCGCCGTCGTCATCTCGCCCAGCCGCGCGCCGAGCACGATCAGGAGATCGCAGTCGCGCAGATGGGCGGCAAGGGCAGGATCGGCGCCGATTCCCAGATGGCCGATATAGCACGGGTGGCTGTTCGGGACGTAATCTTGGCAGCGCAGCGAGCTGGCGACGGCGACGCCGAAACGCTCGGCAAAGGCGAGCACGTTGGTGCCGGTTTCGATGGTCCAGCCGCCTCCACCGACGATCAATAGCGGCTTTTCAGCCGCATCGAGCATGGTCGCGAGCTTTTCGAGATGACGCGCGGCGGGCGCGGCGTCGAGGGGAGCCGCTGCAAGGCCGATGTCGAACTTGCCCTCGACGATCTCGCTCAAGATGTCTTCCGGCAGCGACAGGACCACGGGGCCGGGCCGGCCGGCGACGGCGGTCTGGAACGCGCGGTGGACATATTCTGGAATACGGCGCGGATCGTTGATTTCGGCCACCCATTTGGCGAGCGGCCCGAACATGGCGACGAAATCGACCTCTTGAAACCCTTCGCGATCCTTGATCTCGCGCGAGACCTGGCCGACGAAGAGCACCAAGGGCGTCGAATCCTGAAACGCGGTATGGATGCCGATCGATGCGTTGGTGGCACCGGGACCGCGCGTTACGAAGCAGACGCCCGGCTTGCCGGTGAGCTTGCCGTAGGCGTCCGCCATATTGGCTGCGCCGCCTTCCTGCCGGCATACGACGAGATCGATGCTGTCGCGCGCTTCGTAGAGTGCGTCGAGGACTGGCAGGTAGCTTTCGCCGGGGACGCAGAAAATGCGGTCGACATTTTGCGCCAAGAGGCTTGAGACGAGAATGTCGGCACCCCGCTCAGTCCGGTCCGTTCGTTCCATGAAAATCTCCTCGATTCCGAGCAATGCCTGTCAGGGCATCCAATCCGCTTGCAATTCTGCGTTGTTGCGTGCGGCACCGCCGGCCGACACGCCAATTCCCTACCAAAACCGACCCATTTCCGTCGATTTGGTCGGCATCAACATGGTTCGGCCGCGCATTCATTTGTCGTCCGCCCGAGAATGGTGTAATCAGCGTTGAATGCCGTCCGGCCAAAAACGCATCACTTCCAGCCAAAAAAGCGCCGACATGCTCGACAATGTGACTCAAGACGACATCGACCCTCCGGGCGTTCGGGAAAAATCGGAACGCGATTCGCAGAAAATCTATGGCGACCTCAAAGCCGCAATCCTGAGCGGCAGCTTCGAGGCGGGTAGCCGCCTGCCAACGGAGCGCACGCTGTCGAGCCGCTTCAAGGCGGCGCGCAATACGGTACGCAAGACGATGAACCAGCTTGTCGAGGAAGGGCTGATCGTTCGCTATGTCGGACGCGGCACCTTCGTTTCGGAGACGGTCGTCAACGGAACCGCGCACCGCGCCGACGAATACAGCCTGACCGAGCTTCTGGAAGCGCGGCTCCTGTTCGAGCCGAGCCTGCCGGATCTCGTCGTCGAACGGGCGACGCCCGAGCACATCGCCGACATGGAAAAGAGCCTCGACGCCATGCGCGGCGCCACGAGCTGGCACGAATTCAAGGAAGCCAAGTACCGGCTGCACCTTGCCATCGCGCGCGGCTCCCGCAACCGCTTCATCGTCTCGATCTTCGAGCAGATACTCGAATCGCGCCGGCGCGCAGGATGGGACCGTCCGGGCGGTCATCCCGCGCCGGTTTCGGCCGTGCGCGAGACCGCCTATGCGGACAATTTGGGCATAGTCCAGGCGCTCAAGCGGGGCGATGCGGCGGCAGCCCGCACCGCGATCCGCGATTATCTCCTGCGCACATTGTCCAACGCCAGCAGCGGCTGAGTTCCTCATCGCTGGTCGATGCGCTTTTGCAGCGCCCTTCCGACCAGGATCAGCGACAGCGACGTGATCAGCACGGCGAGCCCCGGAAAGACGGACATCCAGGGCGCGTAGAGGATGTAATCCTTGCCTTGCTCCAAGATCGCGCCCCAGTCGGGCGCCGGCGGTTGGACGCCGAGCCCCAGAAAACCGAGGGCGGCCTGAATCTGCAGGATCAACGGGAACAGGATCATGTACTGCGTCAGGATCAGCGGCATGACGTTGCGCGTCACGTGACGCGCCAGTACCGCCGGTTCGCTGATGCCCATCGAGCGCGCCGCCTCGACATAGGTCTTTTCCTTTTCGCCGAGCGCCCCTGCACGGGCGATGCGGAAGAAGACCGGCATGTAGACGACGGACAATGCGAGAATGAGATTGACGGTCGCGGGGCCGAGCACGCCCGTGATAATGACACCCAGAATGATGGGCGGGAAGCTCAACAGCACGTCGATGAAGCGGCCCAGAACCTGATCCGCCCAGCCGCCGAAAAAGCCCGAGACGAGACCGAGGGTCCCGCCGATGATCGCGGAAATGAGAAGCGACCCAGCGCAGATCGACAGCGTCACGCGTGTTCCGTGGATCACGCGCGCGTAGAGATCGCGACCGACGTCGTCGGTGCCGAACCAGTGTTCGGCCGATGGCGGGAGCATGGAAGCGCCAACATCGATCGAAAAGGGCGACGCCGAAGCGAAGAGCCCCGGGAAGGCGGCGATGACCGCGATGACGATGAGCAACGCGCTGCCGATGACGAGGCCGGGCTCGGCGCGCAATTTGCGGACTAGATTTCCGGCAGCACCAAAACGGCGGCGATCGGGACTGTGTTGCGAAAGGTCGATCATGATTGTCCTTTCCCGATCACGAAACGCGCACGCGCGGGTCGATCAGGCGGTAGGCGAGGTCGACGAGAAGATTGACGACCATCGCGGCGACCACGACGATCAGGAGCGCGCCTTGAAGGACGGGATAGTCGCGCGTTTCAATCGCCGTCAGGAGGAGGCGCCCCAGCCCCGGAAGCGCGAACAGCGATTCGATGATGACGACGCCGCCCAGGATCTGGATCAGGATCAGGCCCATGAAGGTGACGATCGGGATCAGCACGTTGCGCAGGATGTGCTTGAAGAAGATGGTGCGCACCGGAACGCCCTTGGCGACCGCCGTGCGCACATATTCCTGGTGCAGCGCCGAGACGACGTTCTGGCGCACGAATTGGCTGTAGGCTGCGATCTGCAGTAAGGCGAGGCTGGCGATTGGCAGGGCCAGGATCGACAGATTGTCGAACAGCGAACGGGTGGGTGGGACGTAGCGTAGCGGCGGCGACCAGGCGAACATCGACGAGACGCCGACGAGCAGCATCAGCCCGACCCAGAAGACCGGTGCTGACAGCCCCACGACATTGATGCTCTGGATGATATTGTCGAGCGGCCGGTCCTCGTAGATGCCGGCTAGAATGCCGAGCGGCACGCCGATGATCGTGGCGATGAAAAGAGTGAGAAGGCCGATTTCGAGCGTGACGAGAAAGGCCTGGCCGATGAGCATGGTCACGGGCAAGCCGCGCGTCCAGCTGGTGCCGAGATCGCCTTGCAGCACCTGCATCAGCCAGCGAAAATACTGGACGTAGATCGGCTGATCGAGGCCGAAGAATTCGCGCATGGCGCCGGCTGCGGTTTCACCGCCGGCCTGGCCCATCATCTGGGCAACGACATCGCCCGGCACGAGGCGCACGAGCATGAACACCAGCATGGAAGCCAGAAGCGCCGTCAGCAGCGAGGCGGCGAGCCGCTTGATGAGATATCTGCCCATGGAACATGGCCTTGTGAAGGTAACAGGGGCGCCCGGCCCCGCCGGAAAAATGGCGGGGCCGGAGCGGGATCACTCGCTCAGATAGGTCCGTGCCAGACCGTAATACCAACCGGTCGGGTGCTGGACGTAGTTCTGGACACGGGCGCTGCGCACCGTGATGTGATCGGGTGAAAACAGCATGATCGTCGGCACGGTCTCGCCGAGGATCGTCTGGAACCGATTGTAGATTTCACGGCGGGCGGCGGGGTCGGACTCGGCCCGACCTTCGTCAAGAAGCGTGCTCGCCTCGTCATTGGCCCAGTTGCGAAAATCCGCACCTTCCGGCTTCTTGTGGAAGTGACGATAGAAGAGCAGGTTCGGGTCCGGCTGCGTCGCCCAATCGTTAAACGTGAAGCCCATCTGGCTCGACCGGAAATTGTTGATCCAGACGCCCAGATCGACCTTCTGGATGTCGAGGGTAACACCGATCTGACCAAGCTGCTCGCGCAGCGTGACGGCGGCCGCATCCATCCAGTCATAGCCATTGATGCTGGTCAGCGTCATCGTGAAGCCGTCGGACATGCCAGCTTCGGCCAGAAGCGCCTTAGCCTTCTCGATGTCCGGTCCCTGCATCGGAACCTGATCGAGCGGGAGGCCCCACTGTTCCTGAAGGCCCGCAGGGACTGTTCCGAGCACGGTGCCGAAATCGCCTATCGAGGCTTTCATCACCTCGTCCTTGTCGACGGCAAGCGAGATCGCCTGGCGCACGCGCACGTCGTCGAGCGGCTTGGTTTCAGAGCCCAGATCGATCGACGCCTGGCCGAGCGAGGGCCATCGTTCGATCTCCAAACCTTCGACGCTCTCGACCTGCTGCACGTCCTGCGGACGTGAGAGGGCCACGAGGTCGACGCGCTGGTTGCGCAGGGCGACCAGCATCGAGGCGCTGTTCGGCAGGATCGCAAAGTCGATCCCGTCGAGATAGGGCATGCCCTGTTCCCAATAGTCTTCGTTCTTGTCGAGCACGACATGCGAATTGGGCACGAATTCCGCAAGCTTGAACGGGCCGGTGCCCACGCTCTGCGCGTTCATCATATTGCGGGAATTCTCGTCGTCAAACGTGCCGGCCGGGACGACAGCGCCATATTTGTTGCCGAGCGTCATCGGCAGCGAGGCGTTGGGCGTGCTGAGCTTGATTTCGACCGTCGTCGGATCGACGACGGTGATATCGGAGATGATGGCAAAATCACCGGCGCCGGGCGAACCGTTCTCCGCATCGCGAATGTAGTTGTAGCTGTAAGCCACGTCCTCGGCGGTCATGTCGGCGCCGGTGTGGAACTTGACGCCCTGGCGCACCTTGATCGTGTATGTCAGGCCGTCGTCTGAGACTTCATAGCTTTCGGCCAGAAGCGGCTCGGCAGTGCCGGACGGGGCTTCGTAGAAGAGGCCCTGATACATCAGCACCGAGATACGGATGCGGGCATCGGCGGCCTGGTGGAAAGGATCGAGACCGGGCGGCTCGACCAGAAGACCCATGTTGAGACGGCCACCCATGGCAGCGTTTTCGGCGATCGGTCCGTAGAGACTCTCGCTCTGGGCGGAGGCTGGCGCCGATTGAAGGAGGCCAAGCACGGCCGCCCCCATCAGACCGGTCCGCAAGGCATTCTTGCGGCTGAGCATGCGCGAAAAAGACATTCTTAAACCCCTTTGCTCACCTGTTGGTTGGTCTGCCCTCCCCAGGGCATGCCGATCCGGGACAGGCTCTCCGGACCAGCCATTTGCGAACGCGCCACTGGGCGCATCCGATTCACTCGAACGCCACGATCATTTCGATCTCGACGGCAGCGTTGCGTGGCAATTCGGCGACGCCGACGGCGGCGCGCGCATGGCGCCCGGCTTCGCCGAACACTTCGACGAGCAGGTCGGAGGCGGCATCGAGCACCTTGGGCTGCGCGTTGAAATCGCGCGCCGATGCGACATAGCCATTGACCTTGAGAATGCGGGTGATCCGGTCGAGACTGCCAAGTGCAGCCTCGAGGCAGGACAGTCCCTGAAAAATGCAGATGCGCGCCTGGCCGCGGGCCGTTTCAAGATCGACCTCGCCGCCGACCTTTCCGAATACGCGCACCTCGCCATCGACCTTCGGCATCTGCCCGCTGACATAGGCGACACCGTTGTGAAGCGTGACCGGCAGATAGTTGAAAGAAGGATCGGCTGCCTGCGGCAGCGTGATGCCGAGTTCTGTCAAGCGGTTCGCGATCATGCGTTCACTCCAGTTCCGATCAGTTCAGCAACGACTTCCTCCAGCCCATAACCCGGCTCGAACCCCACATCCTGCCGAAAGCGCTCGTCGCTGATCAGTGGGAAGATCATTTGCGAGGGCACGATTTCGTGGTCGACGCGGTAACTGGGAACATGCGCCTCGACCCTGGCGATGATGTCAGGCAGCGAGGCGGTGAAGCCATTGATATTGTACACCGCAGCCAAGGGGCGCGGATGACGCAGGCTCAAGAGCGTCGCCCTGGCAACGTCGGCCACGTGCATCAGGTCGATGCGTTCGGCATGGAAGCTCACCTTGTGCGTCGTCGTCGGCGCCGCATTGCGCACCACGCCGGCGATAGCGCTAGCCGCGCCCTGATACCAAAGCCCAGGACCGAGCAGCAGCGACATGCGCAGGCCGACAATATCCATTTCGTAGCGGTCGCGGTAATATTGCGCGATGTCCTCGCCGAGCACCTTGGTCAGGCCGTAGAAGGTAGTTGGGCGGCGCGCATCATCCTCGTCGACGCGTGCCTTGTCGTAGCCGTCGGCATGACCGTACACGACGGTGGAGCCGGCCCAGACGACACGGGCAATACCCTTGACCCTTGCAGCCTCGAATGTGAGGCGCAGGCCTTCGACATTGATCGCCATGGCCTTCTGCGCATCCGCATCGCCGCCGCGCATCAAGCCCAGATTTCCGGATGCATACGCAGCCGTCGTGACGATGGCACCGGCGCCCGACGCGTCGATCGCCGCCTCGATGCTGGCGAGGTCTTCGACGGACCCGTCGGTCTCTTCGAACCGTCCGACAAGATCGGCGAGGAGATCGGCCTTCATCCGTGGACCGAACAGATGGACGCTCAGGCCGGCATCAAGAAGTGCGCGCACTATGTGCGACCCGACGAACCCACGTCCGCCAATTACCAGAACCGGCCTGGCCGGATTAAAGAGGCTAGAGCTGGATGTCGTCACGGATACATGCCTTGAAATGACCGGCGCCGACGCGGCGCAATTCGGGAACGACTTGCGCGCAGGCGTCGATGGCGAAGGGGCATCGCGTGCGAAAGACGCAGCCCGAGGGCGGATTGGCCGGGCTCGGAATTTCGCCCTTGAGCACATATTTGCGCTCGGCGGCCATTCCGGGCGCCGCCTGCAACAAGGCCGCCGTATAGGGATGGGCCGGATTGCCGTAGAGCGCTTCGGTCGGCGCCAGTTCCATGACGCGGCCAAGATAGAGCACCATGACGCGGTCGGTGATGACCTCGACGACCGACAGGTCATGGCTGATGAACATCAAGGTCAGGCCGAGATCGGCTTGCAGGGTTTGCAGGAGATTGATGACTTCGGTCTGGATCGACACGTCGAGCGCGGAGACCGGCTCGTCGGCGACGATGAAGCTCGGCCCGGAGGCAAGCGCGCGTGCAATCGCGATGCGCTGACGCTGGCCGCCGGAAAACATGCGCGGATAGCGATCCATGTGGTCGCCGGTGAGGCCGACCTGCTCGAGCAGCGCGACACCCGCTTCGCGCGCCTGCCGCCCCTTCAGCCCGCGATGCAGCGACAGCGGTTCGAGAATGGCCGCGCCGACCGTCATGCGCGCATTGAGGCTTGCGAACGGGTCCTGGAAGATCATCTGCATGTGGCGGCGAAAGCGGCGCAGTTCGGATGGGCCGAGCCCGCCCAGATCGCGTCCCTGGAACGTGGCGGTTCCTGCCGTGGGTTCGATCAGGCGCAGCATCAGACGTCCAAGCGTCGATTTGCCGGAGCCGGATTCGCCGACGACGCCCAGAACTTCGCCGGCGGCTATGTCGAGATCGACGCTTTCGACCGCGCGCACTGGCGGCCTGGCGCGCGACAGGAAGCCGCCGCCGGATTCGAAATATTTGCTGAGGCTACGCGCCGAAACCAGCGGCTGCTTGACGTGCGCCCCCCCGAGATCGGCAGGCTGCGCCTGGTCAAGGGTCACGCTCATAGGGCGATCTCCTTCCAGCGTAGGCAGCGGGTCTGATGGGTCTCGTTCACCGCTTCGAGCTCGGGCTGCGTGGCGATGCATTTGGGCTGCGCGTGGACGCAGCGCGGATGAAACCGGCAGCCGGCCGGCGGCGATAGAGGATTGGGCAGCATACCAGGAATAGGACGCAACTGGCGGCGAATGCCTGCGGCATCGCGGCGGGTTGGAATGCAGTCGAGCAAAGCTCGCGTATAGGGATGCTTTGGCCGTGCCAGAACCTCGGCAACCGGCCCTTCCTCCACCACCTGGCTTGCATACATGACGGCCACACGATCAGCGATTTCGCCGACGAGCTTCAGATCATGCGTGACGAAGATCATCGCCATCTGACGCTCGACTTGGAGCCGCTTCAGAAGCGTGATGATCTGCGCCTGGATGGTGACGTCGAGCGCGGTGGTCGGCTCGTCGGCGATCAACAGGCGCGGGTCGCAGGCAAGCGCCACGGCGATCATCACGCGCTGGCGCATGCCGCCCGACAACTGATGTGGATAGGCGTCGATGCGCGACTGCGGGTCTGAAATACCGACCTGCTCCAACAGGCCGATGGCCTGTGTTCGCGCTTCCTTCTTGCCCAGTCCCTTGTGAATGCGGATCGGCTCGGCGATCTGGTCGCCGATCGTGAATACCGGGTTGAGGCTCGACATCGGGTCCTGGAAAATCATCGCGATGTCGTGGCCGCGCACATGGCGCATCTCGCCTTCGGACAGCGCCAGAAGATCGCGCTCCTTGCCGTCGCGGCCAGAAAAGTGGATCGAGCCGCCGATCACGCGCGCCGTCGTGCGGCCCAGAAGGCGCATGACCGTGAGGCCGGTCACGGATTTGCCGGAGCCGGATTCGCCGACGACGGCCACCGTCTCGCCCTCGCCTACCGTCAGCGTCACGCCATTGACGGCCTTGATGACGCCGGCACCCGTGAAGAAATGCGTCTTGAGGTCGCGCACGGACAGCACGGCGCGGCCGCTATGCCGGATGACTTCAGACTGCATAACGCGCCACGGCCTCTTCGTCGATTTCGATTCCGAGGCCGGGACCTTTGGGAACGATCGCGAATCCGTCGCGGATTTCGATCGGGGTCTTCAACAATTCGGTGCGCAGCGGGTTCGCGCCAAGGTCGTATTCGAGGAGGATCGGCTTGGGGATGTTGTCGGAATGCGGGCCGACCGGGAGCGATGCGATGAACTGAAGACCGGCGGCAAGCCCGACCGCGCCGCCCCAGACATGCGGCGACACGCGCAGATGGTTGGCATGGGCCAGTTCCGCGATCTTGCGGGCCTGCCAGAAACCACCGCACAGCGACAGATCTGGCTGGAGGATGTCGGCGCCACCCACATCCGTCAGTCGCTTGAAATCATGCACGGTATAAAGCGCCTCGCCGGTCGCGATCGGCATGAGGGCGCGTTTGCGCAGCGCTGAATAACCGTCGAAATCCTGCGGGCTCAACGGCTCCTCTAGCCAGCCGATCCGGTATTTCTCGATGCGCGCCATGGTGTCGAGCGCCAGATCGAGCGTGTAGTTGGAATTGATGTCGACCAGAATTTCGACATCGTCCCCGAGCAATTCGCGGGCAAGCCCCACGCGGTCCTCGTCGCTTGCCGGGCTTAGACCGACCTTAATCTTGATGGCGCGGTGACCGGCCTTGGCCATCGCCTCGATCTGCGGCCGGTAATCCGGCTCCGGTGTCTCGGTCAGATAGCCACCCGACATGTAACAGGGCACTGCTGCGATGCGTTGCCCGCCAATCAATTGCGACACGGGCAATCCGGTCGCCTTGCCCATGGCGTCCTTGCACGCGATATCGATGCCGCTCAGCGCCCACATCAGGCCGCCCTGCACGCCGAAATGATAATGCCGCGCCAGGATCCGCGTGAAAGTGTGTTCGCTGGCGAAAACGTCCGTTCCCACCAGATAGCCCGACAAAAGCGGCTCGAACGCCTTGTTGACGGCCGGCACGCCCCAAGCCTCGCCATAGCCCACGATGCCGTTTTCAAGGGTCAGCCGCACCAGCGTCGACTGCCGCCCGGTCGCCAGCGACTTCGACATTCCATAAGCCTTCCCGGAACCGAGCGGAACGCTGAGCGCAAGGAACTGAATGGACTTGATCCGCATCGAAAGCCTTTCGCCGATCAATGAAAATTGGGGCCCGGAAAGGCCCCGACCCAAAAGAGGATCAATCATGGATTATATGTGAACCATTTTTCGCCCAAAGAGCAATAGGCTACTTTCAATTCCGCCGATTATCGCTCTATTGTAACTGAAACAGACAGGATAGGGCCAGACAGGCGATGATCGAACCAGCGAAACCGTGGACCAATTTGAGCCAAGAAGAGCACGAGTTTCAGTATAACCCGCAAAATGCCTTTCCGGATTTTGCCAAATCCCGAGAGGCGCGCGAGGCGCTCAATACACGCGCACAGGCAGAATTAACCCAGCATCGCGACATATCGTTCGGCGATCATCCGCTGCGAAAGCTCGACATCTACCCGGCGAACCAATCCGGACCCCGGCCGGTCCACGTGTTTTTCCATGGCGGATATTGGCGCGCGCAGGACAAGGGCAGTTTTGCCTGCATCGCGCCAATGCTGGTCGAGCGCGGCATCACGACCGTCATCATGAATTACGAGTTGTGCCCGGACTCGACGCTCGACGGCGTGGCGGACTCGGCGCTGGCCGGTCTTGAATGGGTGTTCCGCAACATCGCGACGTATGGCGGCGATCCGATGCGCGTCAGCCTGTCGGGTCATTCGGCGGGCGCACATCTGGTCGCCGAGGCGATGGCCGAAGACTGGACCGCGAGAGGCGTCGATCCCGCCTTCCTCATCGGCGCGGTGCCCGTTAGCGGCATTTTCAATCCCGAACCCGCGAAGCGCACCAGTGTAAACGCGCAGCTTAATTTGACCGAAGACATCATCGGGCGGCGCAATGTGGAGGTGCGCCCGGTGCGCGCGCCCTGCCCCGTCTCGCTGTTCGTCGGCGGGCTAGAGCCGTGGCACTGGATCGACCAGACCTATCGCTACGCGCATCACCTTCACCGTGAAGGTCTGCGTCCTGAGGTGCATGTGCTGCCGACCTACGGCCATTTCGACATCCTCAACGATTTCGTCAATCCGGATGCGCCAATCGGTCTTAGCCTTATTAAGAGGAGCTTTGGGAAATGACCCATGAACCAATGCGGCTAACAGTTTACGACTTCGACACGTCTATCGCGCAATTGACGTTAGGTTCGGCGGGCATTCGATTCATTTATGCTGTCGATGGTACGGTGAGGGTGTTGAGCGCAAATGGCGATGCAGACCTTCAAGTCGACGAGGGTTACCTGTTCGATTGCAGCGCCCGCCTGCAGGGTACTGGTTGGTTGTTTGATCTGACTGAGCGGGGCGCGCCGTTGCTTGGCGGCGAGGCGATCGCTCCGGTTCTCTCGCACATAGTGGAGCCCGATTTCGAGGGTCCTTGGCTTTTTCGGGCAGATCGAGTTTCTTCGGACTCTGGTGCCCAGACGCCGCTTCATGGACATCGCGGACCTGGTATTAGGCGGCTCGCAAAAGGTCGGATACTGGCCACTATCGGCGACAATCTAGAGCGTATCGAGGCGGGCCAGGCTTGGTTTGAGACCGGCAACGACTGGGTCATCGGAGAGAATATCAGCAAGGGCGAAAACGTTTTCGTGCGCGTTATGTTATTACCTTCCGAGTTGAAAGGTGGACTGTCGTCATTTGTTCCAGCGACTGTGGAGGAAAGCACGCGTCCTCGCTCAGTGAAATACCGCATATTTGGAGAGTTGATCGTCTAGGCTCAGTATCTGTAATTTGCAGAGCTTGGCGGTGCTTCCCTTGAGGGTTTCTCTGTCCGCCCTTATGGCTGCAAGCAGCGATCGTGCTGTATCGGGTTTCACAAGGCAGAACGTTGCATTGACTCGAAGCAGGCTTTCTGGCCCGTTCGGTAACCCTCGCAGATCGTCCGTCCCTGCGTTCCCTCTCGGGACATCGCCCTCAAATCAGCTTTACGGCTTCACCGCTGGCAATCAGATTCTATCGCACCTCATGCTTCGAACAAAGTGCCATCGCGCAGCATGGCGTGCATGATGACGGCAAGACGACGGTTAGTGTCCGAGCACGTGGTGTAGTTTATGCGCCGTCAACGGTGTAATCCCGGGTGTGTGTTTCGGCGTGCAATTTTGACCCTGTTTCAGGGGTAATCGGCATTCAATTTTGACCCCCCAATTTTAATTTGGATTGGTCCATCCGTTTGGTTTTGAACGGGTGGGCAGGGGATGAAGTCAGTGGATACGATTGCCAAGGTGCGCCGCGCCTTTCACGTTCAGGGTTGGTCGGTGAAGCGGATTAGCCGCGAGCTGCATGTGTCGCGCAACACGGTGCGCAAGATCCTTCGCTCAGGCGAGACGGTGTTTGGCTACGAGCGCGAGCATCAGCCGAAGCCGCGGATCGATCCCTGGCGTGCACAACTCGACGGGTTCCTAAGCGCCAATGGCATGAAGCCGCAGCGCGAACGTCTGACAGTCATCCGCATCTTCGAAGAACTTCGCGAACTCGGCTACGACGGCAGCTACGACGCGGTGCGCCGCTACGCGAAGAGCTGGGCGAAGGCGCAGGGTTCGGCGACGGCGGATGCTTACGTGCCGCTGTTCTTCGCGCCGGGCGAGGCCTACCAGTTCGACTGGAGCCACGAGATCGTTGTCATCAACGGTGTGACGACGACGGTGAAGGTCGCGCATGTCCGGCTCTGTCACAGCCGCATGATGTTCGTGCGCGCCTACTCGCGCGAGACGCAGGAGATGGTGTTCGACGCTCATGAGCGGGCCTTCGCCTTCTTCCGGGGAACCTGCACGCGTGGCATCTACGACAACATGAAGACGGCGGTGGAGACGGTCTTCATCGGCAAGGACCGGCAGTACAATCGGCGCTTTCTTCAAATGTGCAGCCATTACCTTGTCGATCCCGTCGCCTGCACGCCGGCGTCGGGCTGGGAGAAGGGTCAGGTCGAGAACCAGGTCGGCCTGGTGCGCGAACGCTTCTTCACGCCGCGGCTGCGCTTCAGGACCTATGACGAACTGAATGCCTGGCTGCTCGACCGCTGCATCGCCTGGGCCAAGGCGCATCGCCATGTCGATCAACCCGGGCGCACGATCTGGGAGGTGTTCGAGGAAGAGCGCGGTGCGCTGGTGCCGTATCGCGGTCCCTTCGACGGGTTCCATGCGCTGCCGGTCTCCGTCGCCAAGACCTGCCTCGTGCGCTTCGACAACAACAAATACTCGGTGATGTCGACGGCCGTCGGCCGACCGGTCGACATCCATGCCTATGCCGACCGCATCGTCATTCGCCAGGACGGCGCTGTCGTCGGTGAGCATGCCCGCTGCTTCGGGCGCGGCGAGACGGTCTACAATCCCTGGCATTACGTGCCGGTTCTGGCCCGCAAGCCCGGCGCGTTGCGCAATGGCGCGCCGTTCCGCGACTGGCCGCTTCCCTCCGCCATGGAGCGTATCCGCCGGCGACTGAAGAGCATGCATGATGGCGATCGCCAGATGGTGGAGATCCTGTCGGCGGTTCTCACCGACGGGATCGGCGCGGTCGACGCGGCCTGTCAGGAAGCGCTCGATCACGGCGTCTGCTCGTCCGCCGTCATCATCAACATCCTCACCCGGCGGCGCGATCCGGCACCGGCCGTGACAATCCTCACACCCGACGCGCTGCGCCTGCGCCATGAACCGCAAGCCGACTGCGCCCGCTACGACAGCCTCAGGAGGGCAAGCTGATGGAACGAACCCAGGTTCTCGACCTGATGGGCAACCTCAAGCTCTACGGGATGCGCAACGCCTATGACGAGGTCATGGCCACCGGCATCAAACGCCAGCACGAACCGCCCAGGATTGTCGGTGACCTCCTGTCGGCCGAGATCGCCGAGAAGCAGGCGCGCTCCATCAAATACCAGATGACGCTGGCCAAGCTGCCGCTCGCAAAGGACATCGACGACTTCGACTTTACCGACACCCCGGTCAATCAGGCCCTCCTGCGCGAACTCATCAATGGGACCTTCGTCGCCGACCAGCGCAACGTCGTCCTCGTCGGTGGCACCGGAACAGGAAAGTCGCATCTGGCCATCGCCATCGCACGAGCCCTGATCCGCAACGGATCGCGCGGCCGCTTCTTTAACGTCGTCGATCTCGTCAACCGCCTCGAAGCCGAGCACCGCATCGGAAAGCAGGGCCGCTTCGCCGACTATCTGACCCGCCTCGACTTCATCATCCTCGACGAACTCGGATATCTGCCATTTGCCCAGGCCGGCGGACAGCTCCTGTTCCACCTGATCAGCCGGCTCTACGAACGGACCTCGATCATAGTCACCACTAACCTGGCATTCGGAGAATGGCCCGCCGTCTTCGGTGACGCAAAGATGACGACCGCGCTGCTTGATCGGCTCACCCATCATTGCGAGATCGTCGAGACCGGCAACGAATCCTGGCGCTTCAAGAACCGCTCTCAAAGCTAAAGCCGAAGCGCAAACCCATCCGCACTTGCCGACCCTCTGCAACCCGGACCAGCGCCGGGCCGGCAAGTGCTGACCGCCGCACCAAGGGGGTCAATATTGGATGCCGATAGAGGGTCAAAGTTCAACGCCGATTGACAGGCTGTCGGCCATCGAAGACGGGAAAAAGAGGGCAAGCGCCTGACGGTTTCTCATGCGCGACACTGTGCCACCAGACGTCGGATAGATGCAAGCGTTCTCCAGATGCGTTCCATAGATCTGTGCGGCGCGATCCTGTTCGTGTTTCCGAAGTGAGCAGTTCAACACCCCAGTCGCTGGCAATCGACGGCAGCCTGAGCTACGACTGATCCTCATTGGCAGGTGCCGTGCCCATCTTCGCGACAATGCTACTTTGAACGGCGCCTAGGAGTTCGAGGAACTGGCGTCGTTCGTCTGCCGTGAAATTGGCCGCGGCATCGTCGACGACCTGCTTGGCAAGCGGCAGAAGTAGTGGTTTGAGGTCGCGCCCCTTGTCGGTCAGGAAGATGTTAATCTTCCGGCCGTCCTCAGCGTTCCGCTCACGCCGGATAAAACCAGACCGTTCCATAGAACGCATTGCGGTTAACGTAGTCGGCTCCATAGTACCGACCCGGTGCGAGAGTTCGCGCTGGGTAAGGCCGTCCGCTTCCCATAGTACACGTAGGAAGTACCACATGCCGAGAGATACGCCATAAGGTCCGATCTTCGACTGGAGGTAGCTCTGGAACAAACGGTGCGTTGCTCGGATTTGATAGCCAAGGCTTGTTTCGAACGGTAGGAGATGGCGATTTTTTGACATCAAGACTTCCAATACACAATTTGGCCGATGGTGTCCCTGAAGGTGGTGTAGCTTTTGGGGAGAGTGGTCACCGGCGATTTTCCGGTAATGTCGGGTTGCTGAAACCACAATCCGAAAGGACCACCGATGACCACCGATATGATGAACCTTCGCGCTCTGGTCGAACAGACCCCTAACGCCTATCTCGCAAGCGTCAGCTATGAGCTGATCGCGACCAGCGCCACGCCGATCGTGGCGACGATCGACGCAATGATGATACGCATATTTGGCTTAGCCTCGGTGCGCAACACGTAGGCGGCCAGATAGGCGCCGATAAACACTTCTAGCGAGCCGATGATGGCCACCACCGCGACGTCGGCATTCTGGAGCGCGAAGAATTGAGATGTTTGGCCAAACGACATGCTGGCCGCTGCAATAAACTGCCACCGCCCGGTGTCGCGAAACAAACCCCTGAACGTTTGCCTGTATCGCTTGTTGAAAAGCGCGGCGGCGAGGTACCAGACAAGCCCCGTAACCGCTCCCACGAATGCACCTAAGGCCGGGTCCGGCAGATGTCGCATAGCCATTTTGCGCACGACATAGGAGGCGCCGTAGGATGCCGCCGAAGCGGTTCCTAGCATCTGCCCAAGCCGCAACGACGAATAAGCTGAAGAAATGGGCCCAAGCTCGCCTGCCGGCTGGCGCAGTTTCAATTCGCCCGAAGCAACGGCCTGCGGCGATCTGTCGAAGAGGACGATCATCAGGCTCGCAACCGTGATGACCATGCCGGTAATAGCGAGTGCGGCGATCGTTTCCCCGAGAACGGCGAACGCAATCAATGCTGCGAAGAGGGGAATGAGCCGGCGGAACAGACTAGCATTGATCGCGCCAGCCAGCGCGACCGACTTGAACATCATCGTCCGACCGATGACTGTGGCAAGTACTCCCCCGACGACGAAGATCGCGATGCCCAGCCACAGCCCCTCTGTGCACAGTCCCTGTTCATAGGAGGGGCCGATGACGAACCACAATACGCCGGAGAGAAGGCAGGTTAAGACGATCGAAAGTAGAGCCCCATTGTCGCCGCGTTTGACTTTAGAGCCCTTGGCGATTGCCGCGCTTGCCGTTCCGAAGCAGAGCGCGGCCAAGAAGGCAAACCCTGCTCCGGTCATGCGTGCTGCGCCGCGAAGGCAATCATACCGCGACTGAATTCACCCCTGTGTCTACGCCGCACTTCTATTGGCCTACAAGGTTCACATGGATGGTTTTCACTTGCGTAAAACTTAACAGGTCGCCGAGCTTTCCTCGCGTCCGATACGAGGACGCGCGCCTTCAGATTTGACAGAAAGGATGAAGTCCACTTCGCAGTCGAAATGCGCCTTCGAGATGAGCGTGCCGTAGTTCTCTTGGAAGGCTGAGCTTACTATTCCGAGGCAGCCGTCATCCAGATGCTCTTGGTTTGGCAACATTTGGCTCGCGCCCTAGTCGAAGTTGCGCCCCTGGCCACGCTTGCGAAAGTGGTCAGAGGCGAGATTGGAAGCTTGACGCTTAGCGATTCGCGTCCAAGGTCGGCGGCGCCGGAACGCGAATGAAGGGAAGCCCACCCTTTCGCTTCCACCACAAACCGGCGAGGATCGCAAGCACGATGATCGGAATGGCAAGCCACAGATAAGGCGACAGCGCGGCTGCACCGAGCGCCAGACACACGATCCGCACGACAACATTCATCTTCGCCTCCAACGCAAGTGCCAGGAGCGTTACGGCGACAATGCCGCCAAGGGCTGCGACCGTGATCTGCAGGCCGCTTCCCTGCGCCAGAAGCGCCTCGTTCCAAACAAAAAAGAACGGCATGATGAACCCTACAAAAGCAAGCTTTACCGATGTGGTCGCAATCTTCATCGCATCCTCGTCGGCAATCGCCGATGCAGTAAAGGCGGCCACGGCAACGGGAGGTGTCAGCGCGGACAGGAGTGCGAAATACAACAGGAACATATTGGACGAAAGTACTGGCAGACCGCTGGCCGCAAAGGCTGGACCAACAAGCACAGCTGCCAAGATGTAGGCGCTCGGAGTCGGCATCCCGAGGCCGAGAATGATGGTGATACCAGCACCGACCAAGAGAAGCATGATTGATCCCGAGCCCGCGATAAGCAGGACGAGACTGGACGTCTTCAGCGCCAGCCCAGTCATCGTCAAACCGCCAATGACGAGTCCAGCGGCAGCACAGGCACCTGCAACCGGCAGCATTCGCAGCGTCGTCTCGCCCAAGCCTTCCAGCATCTTGGTCGGCGTCATGCGGGTCTTTCGCGTGAAGAATGAAGCCACGACCAACGCAATCGTGCCGAAGACGGCAACATAGGTCGGTGTATAGCCCAACAACAGCGCGATCGTGATGACGATGAGCGGCACAATGAACACCCAGCCAGTCTTCAGCGTCTCGAGCACTGGATCAACCTCGTTAAGGGCGCGTAGCCCCTGACGCACGGCACGGATATGCACCTGCAGATACACGCCTAGATAATAGAGTATGGCCGGTATGATGGCAGCGAGCACGATGTTGCGGTAGTCAATGCCAGTGTATTCGGCAAGAATGAACGCGGCCGAGCCCATGACGGGGGGCATTGCGGCGCCACCGGTCGATGCGGCAACCTCGACCGCGCCTGCAAAGCGAGGCGTGTAACCAAGTCGCTTCATCATGGGGATCGTCACCGAACCTGTCGTTGCGACGTCCGATGTCGGGCTGCCGGAAATCATACCGTACATGCCGGACGACACGACCGCAATCTTGGCAGGGCCGCCTGGCGACTTGCCGGTTAACGCGCCGGCGAGCTGGAACATGAAGTCAGCACCGCCGGAATGTGACAGTAATGAGCCGAACATGACGAAGAGAAACACATAGCTTGCGGCCACCTGGATGGGTACACCGAAGACGCCGTCGGTGGTGAACATCAGTGTGTCGATGAAGGAGCCGAAATCGATATAGCCATGACCGAGCGGTGGCGGAATCAAATGGCCCCACAGATTATAGGCAATAAAAACGAGAACAACGACAGTTAGACCGAGCCCCGTCGTGCGTCGCGTGGCTTCGACCGTCAGCAACAGAAGAACCGTGCCGAAGAAGAGCATATCCGGCGAGAGCGGATTGAGTAGCGTAATGTGGTTCGTGAGGTCGGAGCGGATTATGTAGAAATAGATGCCGCAGGCAAGACTAGCTGCACTCAGCAGCCAATCGAGAATGCTTGGCCGCTCACTGCAATCGCGCGTTGCGCCCACTGTCAGGAATAAAAGCGCGTAAATGCCGCAGACGAACAGGATGCCGATCAGCAACGCGTCGGGTAGCGCAAAGATATTGCCGTAAACTACGCCAAGCGCAACGACGGCCGCCGCAGAAAAGAGAGCAGTGCGGGCAGCGCCGTTGAATGAACGGCGCCGGCCCGTGCCCAAAAATCGGCCGATGCCTAGGGGCTTTAGATTCATTGCATCAGGCCCGCTTCGCGATAGGCGCGGATGGCGCCATCATGGAATGGGGCCGCCGTCTCGCGCGTCAGCAGTTCATGATCGAGCTCGGCCATCGCGGGATGCACCGAACGGACGGAATCGATGTTATCGATTAGCGCCTTGGTCAGTGTATAGGCATCCTCTTCGGGCATATCGGCGCTGGCGATGAGAACGGCACCGAGTGCCACGGTTTCGACAGGCTCAGGCTGGTTCTCATACGAGTTCGCGGGGATGGTGAAGTTGCCGATCGAGAACTGCTCTGCGACCTTTGCCCGGACATCCTCCGGAACGCTCAGAAGCTTAATGTCAACCCCGTTCTCGATTTCTCGGATGGAGCTGTGCCCAACAAAGACACCGTTGGTATAGATGTCGACTCGGCCGTTCATTAACAGTCCGCTTTGCTCCGATGAGCCCGCCTGGATAGTCGTGCCGCCCCATGCTTCGATCGAAGCGTCGTCAGCGCCAGCCGCTTCCATCATAGCCGTGGCCACTTGCCCGGTGATGTTGCCCGCCCGGTTCACCGTAATGCGCACTGGCACCTGCTTCTCGGCAAAATCCGCTAAAGTTTCGATACCATGTTCATCCGCGAATGATTTCGATGCGATGAATTGCATCGGTGCCCAATCATACAGATAGCCGATTGTGCGAAGGCTCTCGATCGGCGCTTCGAACGGCTCGCCTCCTTGAACTGCAATGGCAAGCTCGGCATCATGGATAAGACCAATTTGAGCACGGCCCTGGCTGACCATCGCGGCATTGGCAAATCCGCCGCCGGTGGTCTGATACGTCACGGTTGAGTCGGGCTGCGTGCCCTTGAGCGCTGCATCGAGTCCAGCCCCAAGGAGCGTCCATAATCCGCCGGGGCTCGCGCCGGCCAGCGTCAGGTTGAGTGATTGGGCATTCGCCGGCACTGCTGCCAGCGCGCTGATGGCAACTGCCATGCCAATTGAAAGCATTCTTGAAGTAAACATGGTATCCTCTCCCATTATAATCTAGGTTTCTGCGTTTCTGCCTATAGAGCTCCGTTCCCACCTTCTCTCTGCATGTCGCGCTGCGGACAGATGGTCACCTGTACGCAAGGCGGAATGTGTGGTTTGCTCATCGGAGCAAAATACTTACATATCTAAGCTATGTCAATTCTGTGCCATACGTCAATGCCGGCCACCGGATAAAACGCTCGTGCGAACAGTCTTGTCGACCCGCCACTCAACACTTTGAATTTCGGCCAGAAGTTTGCTCCGTAGGCGTGACAGAACGAAGCCTCGATCGCGGCAACGGGCGATTAGGATTTAGTTCGCGGCAGCGAGGCGCCCCAGAAGTGCGCTTACGGTCAGCACCTCGCGGAATGGGTAGTTTTCGGTCTCCCCACCCGGATGTTCATCGTAGCGCAAACCGTCACCGTCCCAGAACCACCAGTAGGCAATATCGCCGTGCTTATCGCGGATCGCCATCCTGAAGGTCGGGAAGATCTGATCTCTTGCCGGAATGTCGGCCTGGGCGACCTTCTCACCAGCGAGCGCGCCGCGAGCTATCGCACCGCCCAGAGGGATCATTGCGGTGAACACGCTCGGTTGTGCCGCCAGATCGTCAAAGTTGTCCGGCCTGTCCCGAAAAAGACCCGGCAATGCGCGCACGACCTCCGGATAGGATGCATGTCGATGAGTGACCTGAACATAGGCAAGGTCCGTCTTCGTCTTGATCTCGACGACGTCGCCCGGCTGAAATTCGTTCATGTTCGTTCTCCCAGAAGGTGCTCTGTCCGAATCGATTTTGCCTATAGTCACAGGCTATAGGCTTCGACCGACGCCGGATGAAACAGCTCCTCGACGGCAACCCGGCGCGGCGAAAGCCCCTGCGCATAGTGATAGTCGAGGAAGGTCTCCAGCACACCAACATTGGGGGTGAGTCCATAGGTCCAGATGTCGGGACCGATCAGTTGGCGCGCGCGGCGCAGATTATCTTCGACGAACGGCATAGTCACCTTGGTCGCCGAGGTGTCGCCGAGGGCAGCCTGCGCGATCTGCTTGGACTGCGAGAACGCCTTGAGTAGTGCGCCCGGCAGCCAAGGATGCGCGTCGGCGAGTTGCCGGCGCACGCCCAGCACATGCATGATCGGGAAGATCTTGCGGCGGCGGAAGTAATCCTCCGCGGTCGCGACCGTGTCCGGAAACAGACGGTCGACATGTGGATGTCCTTCGTCGTAGCAGCGCGGCCAGCGCGGGCCGATGAAGCCGTCGATCTCGCCCGCCGCAAGCATCTCGTTGAGCGTTTCCCCTTCGGGCGCTTGCTCGATGCGGATGTCGGCAGGCAGGTTAATCTTCATTTTTTCTGGGCGACCGGGCGTATCCATTCCCCCGCGAACCCAGACGATGTCGGACGGCTTGACGCCGTACTCGTCTTCTAGGATGCCGCGCACCCACACATTGGCCGAGAGCTGGTACTCCGCAATGCCGATGCGCTTGCCCTTCAGATCCTGCGGCTTTTCGATCCCCTTATCGGTTCGGATATAGATCGAGGTGTGACGGAAGGCACGCGACAGGAATACCGGAATGGCGACGTAATGCGGGTCGTCCCGCGCGACGGAGATTGAATAGGACGACAGCGACAATTCACTGATATCGAAGGCCTGATGGCGGAACGCGCGAAAAAACATCTCTTCAGGCGACAGGAGCATGCAGGTTGGTTCGACGCCGTCGATCTTGACGCGTCCGTCGGCAATGGGCCGTGTGCGGTCGTAGTCGCCCATGGCAATGGACAGGTTGAGATCGATCATTAGCGTTCCTCCGGAATTGGATGTGGTGCGCCGTCAGCTGCGGCGATTTGATGGTTAAGGGCGACGGATGTGCCGGTCCGGGCCGCCTCCAGAATAGCGTAGCAGACTTCGAGGGTCGCCAGCCCCCAGGCGCCTGTCTGGGCTGGCGCCCTATTGCCGCGCACCGCATTGACAACGGCATCGAAAACCTCTGCCCGCGGAAAACGCAGCACTGGGGCCGGGCGGAAAGATTTTTCGAAGTTATCATAGACGTGAAGACCCGTTGGCGTCAGCCGCAAATCACCACGTTCGCACAAGACGATGATCGGTCCGAAATGTTCGTGGTGGGATGCTGCCGGCGGTGCCTCGCCCGCCCCATAGGTGCGCGTCGATTTGAGCGCGGCCTCGGCGTCGGCCGTATCAACCGCTTGCAGCGCCTTTCGCGCCCCGCCATAGGCTTCCGGCGACTTTGGGTGGCCGAGTTCGCCGATCCACCCCATCCATTCGTCACTGTCGAAATGCGCATAGCCAGAATACGTCAACGACGCGAAGGCGCTGCCCTGAAAGTCAAGTAGCGCCGAATACGCCCCCTCAGTCGGACGCGCGGGGTCCCAAGCGCCCGTCATCGCAGTAACCGAGCTCGCTAATCCGCCCGCTAAAAGCCGCACGATGTCGATTTGGTGGACGCCCTGCGAAAACAGCACGCCGCCCCCCTCTTTCGTGCGCAGCTCTTCCGGCCGACGTGGGCGGTAGAGGAAATCCGTATAGTTTAGTGCCTGGATCATCCGAACTCGACCGAGCGCACCGCTGTCGATCAAAGCGCGCGCCTGAGCGACGGGTCCATCGAAGCTGTGACTGGGTCCGACGATCAGGTGAATACCCGCCTCGCGTGCGGCGGAAACCATAGCCGTTCCGTCTTCCATCGAAACCGACAGCGGCTTGTCGACGAGCACATGTTTGCCGGCTTTGGCGGCTGCAATTACATGGGCGCAATGGAATTGATGCGGCGTGGCGACATAAATTGCCTCGACTTCCGGGTCGGCGCACAATCCCTTAATATCGGCATAGGTGCGGCCACCAAATTCAGCCTCGAAGGCGTTGCGCGACTGCTCGCGTGGCGCAGCCGCCGCCACGAGCTTCACGCGCGGATCGGCGCGAAAGCCTGGCAGCATGAGCATGAAAGCGCGCCCGAGCCCCACCACGCCGAAGCGCACCGGATCACAGGTCAAGAACGAGACCTCCGGCGCGCGCCCTCGATACGCAGATCATGATGTAGTCGTCCTTCTCTTCATCCATCAGAACCATATCGCGATGATCGGCCTCGCCCGCGAGCATCCGGGATTTGCAGGTACCACACGTGCCGCTTTCACAGGAACTGACCGTTTTGAAGCCGGCGTCGCGAAGCGCCTCGAGGATCGACCGATCCTCCGGCACCATTACTGTAGCACCCGACTTGGCAAGCTCGACATCGAAGGCCACGTCGTCTTCGCGCACCACCTCGACAGGTTTGAAATCCTCGAAATTAACGCGACCCTCGGGCCAGTGGCCAGACAGCGCCTTGATCTCTTCCATCAGCGGCTGAGGTCCGCAGCAATAGACGTGCATATTCTGCACGTCTTCGAAATGATCCCAGAAGTCATAGAGCTTGTCAGGGTGGCCATCGTCGTGGTGCACCGTCAGCCGGCTACCAAACGCTGCCTTCATCTCGTCCAGATAGGCTGTGTCTTCAGCGCTTCGTGTACAGTAGATGATGCGAAAAGCTTTACCCTCGCGGTCAAGGTGCTGCGCCATGGCATAGATCGGCGTGACACCGATGCCACCCGCGATCAGCAGATATTTCGATGCATCGCGGAGCTGGAAGTTGTTCTCCGGCGCTCCGACATTGAGAATCGTGCCAACCTTGGCGTCCTCATGCATAGAGGACGAGCCGCCTCGCGAGTCTGCTTCCCGCTTCACAGCAATGGTATAGCTCGAAGCGGGCGAGCCATCACCCACCAGTGAGTAGCGTCGCATGGCGCCCGACGGCGTCTCGACTGTGATGTGCGTGCCGGCACCGAAACTTGATAGTTCGCGGTCGTCGACCGGCTGCAGAACGAATTCATCTATATAGGCCGTTAGCGCGCGTCGGGCTGTAACTTTCATGGCAATGAGATCGATATTCGGGTCCATCTGTCCTCTACCGTCAGGCGCCCAAGGCGCAGGAATTCATTTTACTTAGTAAACTAACTATTTTTTGTCAACGGCTGGACGTGCCGCACGATGTGCGATATTTTTTGATTAGTTATCTAAATTTCGGAGAACCTGATGCTCACTCACGAAGAAAACGATCTGCTGACGCGCGTGTGCGGCGATGCGCCGATGGGCGAGTTAATGCGCCAGCACTGGACGCCGGTCTGTCTCATCGAGGAGGTCGCAGAGCGCGATGGCACGCCGCTTTTGGTGGAGGTGCTCGGCGGACGCTATGTGGCCTTTCGCGACACCGACGGGCGACTCGGACTTCTCGATGAACTCTGCCCCCACCGCCGCGCCTCGCTGGTATTCGGACGCAATGAGGAATGCGGCCTGCGCTGCCTCTATCATGGCTGGAAGATGGACGTGGAAGGCAACGTCGTCGCTATGTCATCGGAGCCTGAGGGCAGTCCGCTTCTCAACAAGGTCAAGCATCGCGCCTATCCCGTAGAGGAGTGGGGCGGCTTCGTCTGGGCATGGCTCGGCGATCAGGAGAACGTGCCCGCTTTCGATCCCCCAGCCTTCGCGCCGACCAAGGATACGCCGGTCGCCATCGTCAAGATCCGCATTCCCTGCAATTGGGCGCAGATCCACGAAGGCCAGATAGACAGCGCGCATTCATCGAGCCTGCATTCCTCCGACATGAAGCCGGCGCGCGTCGAAGGCGCTTCGGCCGACGATCAGGCATGGTATCGCCCCTCGACCGATAAGTCGCCGCGCATGCAGACGCAGACGACGAGCTATGGCTTCCACTATGCGGCCATCCGTAAGCCGATCAAGAATGCCTCGACCCACAATTATCTGCGCATCACGGAATTCATCGCGCCTTTCATGTCGCTCATTCCGCCGAACAACAACTACAACGTCGCCAGCGTCATCGTGCCGATCGATGACGAAACGACCGCCTTCCATTTCGTCGCATGGGGTGGCAAGAAATGCCCGTCAACTGAGGACTGGCGCAAATTCAACCACGCGCGTCCCGGCATCGATCTTGACGAAAAGTGGCGCTCTCGCCGCACGCTGGAGAACAACTTCCTACAGGATCGTCAGGCAATGAAGCTCGGCAACTTCACTGGTGTTCCGGGCATTCCAAATCAGGACATCATCATGTGGGTCAGCATGGGCAGAACCGTCAATCGTACAGATGACGTGCTCGGCGCATCCGATCTGGCCATCGTCGAGTTCCGCCGCCTGATGGTTGATGCTGCACGCAAGGTCGCAGAAGGCGGGAAGGCGATTGGTACGGAAGAGCCTCGCATCCCCCATGCGTGCATCGCCTCAAGAGAAGGCGTCTATTCGAAGGAAACCGACTGGCGGACCTTGGCCGACGCAACCGAACAGATAGACGCAGCGGAATAGAATTTGGCGCAGGGCGATTAATGTGACTTATGGTCCTGCCCCGGCGGGGACCATTCTCTTTTGGGGTAGCGGCCCCCACTTTAGGACAGCACTTCAATGGCAGTATCAGCAAAGCAGGACCGTTTCCGACAGATATATCTTTTGGCCATGCTGCCTCCCCTCTTTTGGGCTGGGAACTTTCTGGTGGCCCGGATGTTCAACGAGGTCATTCCGCCATTCCAAATGTCATTTTGGCGCTGGTTTATTGCACTCTTGATTATCCTGCCGTTCACAGTGCGTGCTGTCCTTAAAAATATGCCGGCAATTCGCCGGGAACTGGCATATCTGGCTTTTCTGGGCGCCATTGGCATTACAGCCTTTAACTGCCTGATTTACCTGGCTCTGCAGTACACGACCGTTGTCAACGCAGCGCTCATAAACTCCCTCATGCCTGTTGCGACGTTCATCCTCGCTCTGTTTTTCATGGGCGACCGTCTGAGAATGAGACAGACATTTGGTGTCGTAGTGTGCATTATCGGCACGTTGCTCATTATTGCGCGCGGTGATCTCGCCGTTCTGCTTGCGCTGGACATCAACGCTGGCGACTTCCTTGTACTCGCAGGGCTTACCTTTTGGGCGCTGTACACTGTGATGATACGATGGCGAAAGAGCGTCTTGCCACCTATGGTTTTCTTGACGGTGACGATCGCGTTTGGCGTCCTCTTTCATTTTCCGTTGGTAGGCTGGGAATTTGCGACGCGCGGCGGCCCCGCTGCGGAGCCCACCAATTTACTCGCCCTGCTCTACCTAGCAATTTTTCCGTCGTTGTTAGCATATATCTTTTGGAACCGGGCGGTTTCGGCTCTCGGCCCTGGGAAGACAGGCCTCTTTATGTATCTCATGCCGATCTTCAGCACCCTTTTGGCGGTTCTCCTCCTTGGTGAAGAGTTCAAGATCTTTCATCTGATCGGTATGACGCTCATAGTCATCGGCATCGCTCTTGTAACGCGGCCGTTGATACAGCCTGTGCCTGTGCAGTCGGCTGGCTGAAAAGAAAGATCTGTCTACGGCAGGGTATGATGGTTGTCAGGCTGGACAGGCAAAGCGCGGGCGTTGGCAGGAGCCACTCCTGTGCTGCACTTTCTCTTTTCCTATTTCAAGACATCGGCGGTAATCGGTCGTTTAGGCCGCAGCGACAATCGCTGGAGTCTCGGATGTACTGGTCGGACGCCAGATTGTACCAGGTGACGCCGCGCTCGTGTCCGAAGTAATGAGGATTGGGGCCGGAATGAATGGTGCGCACCGGCACGGCGAACCGCAAGCCGTCGGCCGAGGCAACTTCGCCGCGGCCCCAGGATCGGGCGAGTGGGACCGCATTCTGCGCCGCCACCAGTGCTGCGTTGGCAGCGGCCAGCGTCTCAGCTCGACTTTGTACATTATGCGGCGAAGCAGAGGGCCTCGGCCATCCGGACGAGACGGTCTGAGGGGATTTTATGTCGCTCCCGGTTTGGCGGGGAGTGTCGATAAATGTCTCCGATCCATAAAGTAAGGCGGACTGCGCCGATGGCATCGGCGAAGGTGAGGTTGGTCTTGCGGTACCAAACCGCGGCATAGGGTATGCTGGAGGTGGTAAGCAGATCGCAGGCCCACAATGAGACGAGACTATAGAGGCCGAGCAAGACGGGAGTGGTCCGTTCGATGGCTTTGTCGGACCATTGTCGCTGGGTTTCGACTCCCAGTCTTGGCGGTTGCTGATGCCTTTTCCTGTTTGAGCGCGTCGTAGAGGGCAGTTTTCCCAACCTTCACGCGTGCGGCCGCTTCCCGGACACTCAAGCCGGCGGCGAGGTGCTGGCGAGCCTTGGCGAGCTTTTCCGGTGTCACGACTGCTTGTCTGCCGCCGCGACGGCCTCGTTCTTCTGCAGCCTGAAGGCCAGCGCGGGTCCTTTCCTGGATCAGGTCGCGCTCGAATTGCGCCAAGGCCCCAAACAAGTGGAAGATCAGGCGACCGCCGGGTGTGGTTGTATCGACATTCTCAGTGATGGATCGGAAGCCGACGCCCCGCGCTTCCAACTCGGTGACGATCTCGATGAGGTGCTTCATTGATCGGCCGAGACGATCGAGCTTCCACACCGTGAGTGTATCGCCCTCGCGAACGTATCGGATGGCTTCCGTCAGCCCGGGACGGTCGGTCTTTGCCCCCGACGCCCTGTCCTCGAACACCTTTTCACAGCCTGCTTCGCGCAAAGCATCGAGTTGAAGGGCGGTATCCTGATCCCCGGTGGAGACCCTTGCATAGCCAATGGCTGTCATGAGGCGCATTAGTCCATTTTCTCGTTGAAAGCGGACAATGTCCGACTTTCCGTCGGATGACAATGTTAACGGACAAGTTCCCGCGGAGCTGGAAAACGATCGTTTGACGGACAGGCCAATCGCAAAGGGATGAAGCTCTCGCCTGCGAGAGAACCGGGCTGGAAAGAGTTTGCAGTCCCCGCGGGCTATGCGGTTTCCAAAAGGGTTTCTACCCCTTCGCCGTTAGCCAGTTTTCGACGGTCAGACCGGGCACCCGTGAGAACTCACGCTCATTGTCGGTAACCAGTGTGGCATCGATGGCGAGCGCTTGTGCCGCGATCCAGGTATCATTTGCTCCGATAGGTGTCCCCTGTCGCTCCAGACGTGTACGAATCTGCGCATAGTGGCGAGTGGTATCGGAATCGATCCCGACCAATGGCAACCGCTGAACGAGGGTGGCGAGTCGAGCACGGTTGCGCTCGCCATGCTCACTTTTCTCAGCCCCGAATTCCAGCTCGCCGAGCACGATAGCTGACAAGCGCATGCTGCTTAGCGGCACAGATTCAAGCCTCTGCTGTACTTCTGGCCGCCCTTTCAGCGCCGCGATCAGGATGTTGGTATCAAGCAGATAAAGATTGACCACGGTTCAATCGTCCAACGAGGCGACATCATCGGCGGGCGCATCGTCCGGCGCTTCCAAGTCAATATCACCCTCGGACCAGAAGTCACGAAACGCATCGGCTGCCATGTGCGGACGATCCGGAACAAGCCGCGCGACGACCTTTCCGTGCCGGGTAACAGCGATTTCCTCGCCTGCCTCGACCTCAGCCAACAACGCCGAGAATCGGGATTTTGCTTCAACCACGGTGATGTTCTTCACAACGGCCTCCATAAAAATGACCATATGGTCAGAATATAGGTGAAAGGTGGCCTGTCGTCAAACCTATCGGGGCTGTGTCAACGCAGATGCACGAATGGCACGTTTCCTTCGGAACCAAGCGCTACTCCGCCGCAATGGCGGCTCCACGGAACCCCGTGTCGGGTTTCCGCCGATCCCGGTAACGATCCTTCGTGCTGCCGGCGAGATCTTGCCGGGATAGTCGCGCTCGAGGCGCGCGAGATCCTTTTGCAGTGATGGGGGAACCGAGGGGCTTTGCCCCTTCTCGCCCCCAAACAGACTTCCGCCCAGCTTCCTCCACTCCTCTTACGCTGCGTTACGTGCAGCCGGTTCCCCCCGAAGTCTGTTTCCCCCGCCACTTTGTCCCAGCAAACATCTGAAATCGCTACATATTAAGGATGATGCGATTTTTTGACCCTAGTTATATCCCTAGTTTGTCGATTTCTTCCACAAGGGGTCAGGATGCCCCACGACACCCCGACTGTGTCGGAAGGTTCCGCCTAACCAATCAAATGCCACGTATCGGCTGCACCTGACGTTAGGCTGACCACCCCATAATGGCGGCATGGGAAAGAACTATCGGCACTATCGCGGAGCGAAGCGCTACCGTCATAGACCCGGCCGCCTTCTGTTCAGACTGGCGTGGCCTTTCGTGGCGGTGTCGGCATATGCCGTGTTCAGTTGGACACCTCGAACTACCGACATTTCGTAGACCGTAGGGCCGCGATTTGAGTTCTGCACGGCCTGACGTGTGGCTGCGGCTTCGGCATCGGTCGTCTGGGTTGGTGCGGGGCACCGATTTTCGGCGTAGCGGCAGCGATGTCGGCCGCTTTCGCCGTCATGCGGGCGCAGTTCGCCCCTGTTGCCAGACGAAGCGGGTGAGGTTGTAGGCGAGGTTGGCCATGCCGATCTTCGTCCTCGCCCGTGCCATTCCGATTGTGCGCACGAACAGTCCCATGCGGGACTTCTGCTGCGCGAAGACGTGCTCAACGAAGGCGCGGATCTTGGAGCGGCGACCATTGGCGCGCGACGTCGCCTCGCTCATCGGCCGACCCTTCGGCTTCTTGTGGTGGATGTCGGAGACGTAGCCGTTCTTCTCCAGCCACGCCTCATTCTTCTTCGATCGATATGCAGTGTCAGCCCACACCGTCGAGCCGGTGTTGCCGCGGTCGAGCACATTGCGAAGCTGCGCCCCGTCATAGGCTGACGCGCTCGTGACATTCCAGCCGCGGATGAAGCCGTGCCGGCGATCGATAGAGGCGTGGTTCTTGTAACCGAAGGCGGGAATGGCGATGTCGCGCTGCTGGACCTTTCCGTCCTCAGCCACTTTGGCCTTTGAGAACTTCACGGTCCAGCGCGCATCGCGATCCTTCTGGCGCAGCTTGGCAGGCTTCCCCTTCCATGCGTCCGGGACCTTGCCCGCCTTGATGTCCGCCTTCTCTGCGTCGGTGTTGCGTTGCTTTGGCGCCGCAACGATCGTCGCGTCCACGATCTGGCCGCCCATCGCGAGATAGCCGGCCTTGGTGAGGTGCTTGTCGAAACGGGCGAACAGGTTCTCGATCGCCTTCGCCTGCGTGAGGTGCTCGCGGAACAGCCAGATCGTCTTGGCGTCCGGCACGCGGTCCCCGAGCCCCAGCCCGAGGAAGCGCATGAACGACAGTCGATCCTGGATCTGGAACTCGGCCTGGTCGTCCGACAGGCCGTAGAGCGCCTGCAGGACCATGATCCTGAACATCATCACCGGGTCGTAGGGCGGGCGACCACCCTTGGCGCCGTCGGACCGCTTCAACGCCTTGGCCAGTGGCTTGCGGAAAACCTCCCACGGCACCAGCGCGTTCAGCTTCTCCAGCGGATCGCCGGCCTCGCTCAGCCGCACATAACGCTCGTCAATGTCCCAGAACCCAACCTGTCCCCGCATCTGCAGCCTCCCGCAAATCACCGGAAGATTGAATCATGAAACCGGCGAGATGGGGAGGTTCTTCGAGGTCTCCAGCTGCTTTCAAAGATTTTCGACACTACGAGAGCGAGCTGACTGGCGTTTCGATTACTGGCGATCCCTGCATCCGAACGTCGACCTCGATGCGATCGAAAGCGAAGGGCGGAAGGATTTCAAAGCTGAGTTGCTTTGTCATGCGGCGCCGGATGGTACGGTATTCGGCATGACGTCGAACGATGACGTGGTCGCCCACTTCGCCAAACCCGACCGCGAATTCGTTCTCTTCAGCGTTACGGTCTCCGGATCGGCAAAACTGATCCGACCCGACGGTGCCGAGCGGGTCGTCTC
>JAFAFP010000200.1 GCA_023423415.1 Pseudomonadota bacterium
AACCGGCTCCGCGGTCGGCGAGGTCTGTTTCAACACCGCGATGACGGGATATGAGGAAATCCTCACCGACCCGTCCTATGCCGGCCAGATCATCACCTTCACCTTCCCCCATATCGGCAATGTCGGCACCAACGACGACGATATCGAAACGGTGAACATGGCGGCGACGCCGGGTGCCCGCGGGGTACTGCTACACTCGTCGATCACTAACCCCTCCAACTATCGCGCCACGCGCCATCTCGACCAATGGTTGCGCGCCCGCGGCATCGTTGGCCTCGCCGGCATCGACACCCGGGCGTTGACGGCGCTCATTCGCGAGAAGGGCATGCCCAATGCCGTGATTGCGCATGAACCTTCGGGCAAATTCAATATCGAGGCGCTGAAGACCGAAGCGCGCGAATGGCCTGGCCTCGTCGGCATGGATCTCGTGCCGATGGTGACCAGCGCCCAGCGCTTCACCTGGGACGAGACCGAGTGGAAATGGAATGAAGGCTATTCGCGCGCTCAAGACCCCGAATTCCATGTGGTCGCGATCGATTACGGCGTAAAGCGAAACATCCTGCGGCTGCTCGCTTCACAGGGCTGCAAGGTGACTGTGGTGCCGGCGACGACCAGCGCTGAAGACATCATCGGGCTGAAGCCGGATGGCGTGTTTTTATCGAACGGTCCAGGCGATCCCGCGGAGACCGGCAAGTATGCCGTGCCGGTGATCCGCGAGATAGTCGATAAGAGCATGCCGACTTTCGGCATTTGTCTCGGTCATCAAATGCTGGGCATCGCGCTTGGCGGCACGACGATGAAGATGCATCAGGGCCATCATGGCGCCAATCATCCGGTAAAGGATCTGACCACTGGCAAGGTCGAGATCACGTCGATGAATCACGGCTTTGCGCTGGACAAGGACTCGCTGCCGAACAATGTCGATCAGACGCACGTCTCGTTGTTCGACGGCTCCAATTGTGGGATCGCGCTCAAAGATAAGCCGGTCTTCTCGGTCCAGTACCACCCCGAGGCATCGCCAGGTCCGCGTGACTCCCATTACTTGTTCAAGCGCTTCGTCGACATGATGCGCGAGCACAAGCATAAAGCCGCCTGATTGATCGGTCCATTACGCACAACATGATCCATCGGTCTGCACCAGCGGACATGGGACCGAGCCATAGGAACAGAAGACACAGCAATCGCCGGGCTTAGGCTTGAGGCGATTGCCGCAGGCTTTGCAGTCGTAGAAGAACGCGCAGGCATTTTCCGGCATCTCTTCCGGAGCCGCATGCCCACAGACGGGACAGATCAAGACCGAACGGGTGACGATCCGCCTCCGTTGGTCACATTGCAATCAGAAATTCGCCCCCAATAGCGGCCCGTGAGCGGAACATGCACATGACGGCTGGCGTTTCCATAGATCGCCCCGAACGATGTTGTGCCGCCATGCTTATGACCGAACCGAAAATCCTGACTTTCTTGTTCGCCGATGACGGCGTCATTCCGAACAATCCATCACTGCCCCTTCTGCTCTATCCCAAAGTCTTCAACCTCGCCGGCATGGACGACCCAGCCGCTATGATCGAGCAAAGCTTCAAGAAAAATGACTGGGGCGATGGCTGGCGGAATGGCATCTATGATTATGCGCATTACCATTCCCGCATTCACGAGGCGCTTGCCGTCGCTCGCGGCCGGGCCCGGGTGCGTTTCGGCGGTAGTGATGGCAAGGAGATCGATGTTGAAGCCGGAGACGCGATGGTGCTGCCGGCCGGCACCGGCCATCAGGGTCTGTGGACGTCATCCGACTTTCTTTTGATCGGTGCTTATCCGCCATCCGGCACGTATGACCTGTGTCTCGCCTCACCGAGCAAACGCGAGAGAGCGTTACAGACAATCCCGAAAGTGCCGTTGCCGCAAACAGACCCCGTGACCGGCCGGGACGGTCCGCTGATGCGCGCCTGGCGCTAGGGAGCGGCTCATGGACGATGACCTGCATACGATGAACCGCGATCAGCTTATGGACGAAGTGCGGCGACGGCGCGCCGGCATCCGGGCTCATCGCGACAGCAGCGGTCATGTTTTATGCTGGCGTCACCCGCAATTGTGGAGGTTGTTGCCGGAGTCCATCCCTGACGACATCGCCGCACCGCCTTAGCCGCAATTCCTGCGCGGCTGCGTCAAATACCGGGAGTCGCTTGAGCGAGAATTGCCGCGGGCGGCGGTTCACAACAAGGAATATTCGTAAAGCGATACTTGCCCCTTGTCACAGGCGGCAAAGCCGGGGCATCCATAGACCGTCCGGCAAATGCCGCATCGCCCGGCCGACATGGGCGCTGACGATGGAGACGGCGCGTCCATGTCCGACTGGGTTTCGTTCTTCGATTCCGATCATTCGATCTACGTGAACGCGCGTCATCGCGAGGTGCATGCACGGATCACTGGCGACGGTATGCTGGCGCATGTCGAACGCAGCGACCGCGTTTTGGACTATGGCTGCGGCGAGGCGGCCTATGCCGAGCGGCTGGTGCGCGAAGCGGAAAGCCTGATGCTTTGCGAAGCCGCGCCGAATTTGCGTGAAGCGCTGAAGCGGCGCGTGGCGCATGAACGTTACATCCGTGTCATGTCGCCGGAAGAGGCTGCGGCGCTCCCGGACGGTTCGTTCGAAGTCATCATCATGCATTCGGTGTCGCAGTATCTGTCCGCAACGCAACTGGACGATTTGCTAGCGATGTTTCGCCGTTTGCTGGGACTTGATGGAAAGCTCGTCATCGGCGATGTCGTGCAGCCCGACACGCCCGCATGGAAAGACGCGCTGGCGCTGCTGCGCTTTGGATGGCGCGATGGCTTCTTTCTCGCCGCAGTGGCTGGATTGGTCCGCACGGCTTTGTCGGACTACTCGAAATTGAGGAAAGATGCCGGCCTGTCACGCTACAGCGAAGATGATATCCGCAAAAAGCTCGAGCGTGCCGGCTTTCGCGGACAGCGATATTTTCCAAACATTGGGCATCTGCAGACGCGGATGACGTTTATCGCTGTTCCAAAATTAACCACATCTTGATCTTAACCATGCCCGTTGTGGTTACCCGTTAGTTATCACGCCGTCTCGAACTTGATCCCGATCACGCGTCAGTTATCGTGTGATTGGCCCGGTGGCGGAGCGGCGACGCAGAGGTTGTGCAAGACCTCATCCAGCCTGGTTCGAATCCAGGCCGGGCCTCCAAATTTCGAAGGCGGAACCCGATGGCGGATCGGGCTCCGCCTTTCCGTCTTATGGAAGGACAGTCGCGCTCGTTTACACTAACTGTGCAGTTAAGTGTCTGATGCCTGATATTGCCAAAGACATTCATTCCGATCACGTTCTGATCTGCGATGAGAATGGCGCCAAGCTCGCGCAGGAACGCGACGCCAATGATCTGCTCAGCGCTGCTTTCGAGCATGGCGCGACGTTGGTGGCGATCCCCGTTGCGCGGCTAGACGACGACTTCTTTCGCCTCAACACGCGCCTCGCTGGCGAGGTGGTCCAGAAATTCGTCAATTACAAAGTCCGACTCGCGATCGTCGGCGACATCTCGCCGCAGATTGCAGAGAGCAAGGCACTCCATGACTTCGTCCACGAAGCCAATCGCGGACAACAGCTCTGGTTCGTGAAGGACATGGCCGAGTTGGAAGCGCGTCTCGCCCCGAAATAAGTCAGCCTTGCGCCGCGCCAACTGTGTCGGCCATCGTCGCGCCACGAGTGCCCAGTGGTTTTCGGCTGCCAACTGTTGAATCGCGTGCGGTCTGGTGCTCGATCTCAGCGTTGAGTTCGGCGCCAACAAGTATCGCCGTTGATGTCAGCCACAGCCACATCATCAGGCCGATGGCGGCGCCGAGCGAACCATACGTTGCATTGTAGTCGGCAAAGTTCGACAAATACCAGGAGAACAACACCGAGCCTGTGACCCATAACAGTGTCGCCACGATAGACCCGACACTCAGCCAGCGCCATTGCGCCGGCCGGCGGCTGGGTCCGTATCGATAGAGCACAGCCAAGGCAAGCGCGACAACGATCATAATCGCTGGCCATCGCAGCAGCGCGATAGCGCGCTCACCCCAGGTGTCGATGGCAAGCCAACTGAATGCAAGCGGCAGGACAACGACGGCACCGATCGCGATGAGCAGCAACACCAGCGCGCCGAGTGTCATCGTCAGGGACAACAGATTGAGTTTGATGAAGCTGCGCGTCTCGGTCTCGTCATAGGTGACGTTCAGCGCATCGATCATCGCCTTCATCCCGGCATTCGCACTCCAGATTGCGAGCAGCACCCCGATGATGAAGGCTGAGCCAAGTTGCCCTCCGCCGGCCTGCGCAATCCGCGAAATCTGCTCATTGACAATGCCGAAGGCGCCGGCCGGCATCAGGTCCGCAGCGAAAGCCAGATGCTTGCCGATGGTCGCCGCGTCCGCAAACAATGCGTAAAATGACACCAGCGCCGTGATGGCCGGAAACAGGGCCAACAAGCTGTAGAACACAACCCCAGCCGCGACCGCGAGCAACCGGTCGTCGTTGATTTCAGCATAGGTCCGCCAGGCGATATCGCGCCATCCGGCGACCGGAATTTCAAACGGAGAAACCGCACGGCGGCCGCGTCCCGGCTCATTGGCGCGGGCGAGTTGAACGATGTGCGGCTCGTCCGCGGGGAGCGCCCTCCCAGACGGGTGCCCGTCCCTCGGCCGCTTTCTGGAACTTCTGCTCGGTTTTTCGTACCAGGCCGCCAAGCCGATGGCTGCAATGAGGGCCAGGCCGGTGATCCAGGCTGAAACGTCGTGGGAATGCGGTTTTAAAGGCTTGCGGGCGGCCATCGTCCGATCTCGGGGCATGCCGCTAACGCAAATCTGTGACCAAAGTTGCCGGAATCGGTCCCTTTCGCCTTCCCCCCTCGCCGATTCTGGTCTAACACCGGGCCGCGCGAGGCCGCACGCCTTCTGCGCCTGGCCAGGGGACGCGCGCAAAGCGCGCCCTTTTTTTATGTGCCGAAGCTTGTGCCCAGTCTGAGTGTCCGCGGAGCCGATGCCAAAAAGAACCGACATTAAATCGATCCTGATCATTGGCGCAGGCCCCATCGTTATCGGACAGGCCTGCGAATTCGACTATTCCGGCACCCAGGCCTGCAAGGCGCTACGCGAAGAGGGCTACCGGATTGTCCTGGTCAATTCCAATCCGGCTACCATCATGACCGATCCGGATTTGGCCGACGCGACCTATATCGAGCCGATCACACCGGAAATCGTCGCCAAGATCATCGAGAAGGAGCGGCCGGACGCGCTGCTCCCCACCATGGGCGGGCAGACCGCCCTGAACTGCGCGCTGTCCCTGAAGCGTATGGGTGTGCTCGACCAGTTCAATGTTCAAATGATCGGCGCCACCGCCGAAGCCATCGACAAGGCCGAGGACCGCGAGTTGTTCCGCGAGGCCATGCACAAGATCGGGCTGGAGACGCCACGCTCGGCAATGGCCAATGCCTCCGGCCTGAAGCAAGCGGACCGCGCCAAGCAAACCGCCGAAATCGAAGCGATCAAGGCGCGCGGGCTGCCGGACGCCGAACAGGCGAAGGCCATCGCCGCGTTTGAGGCAACTTGGTCCGCCGGCGAAGCGGAGCGCAAGAAGCGCTACATCGAACGGGGCCTGATCGAAGCGCTGGAAGCGCTCTCTGTGATCGGCCTGCCGGCCATCATTCGTCCGTCCTTCACCCTTGCAGGTACGGGGGGCGGCATTGCCTATACGCGCGAAGAGTACCTGGAGATCATCGAGCGCGGCCTCGACGCCTCGCCGACCACCGAAGTGCTGATCGAAGAATCGGTCCTCGGCTGGAAGGAATTCGAGATGGAAGTGGTCCGCGACAAGGCGGACAATTGCATCATCATCTGCTCGATCGAAAACATCGACCCGATGGGCGTGCATACCGGGGACTCGATCACCGTCGCACCGGCGCTGACTCTGACTGACAAAGAATACCAGATGATGCGCGACGCCTCGGTCGCGGTGCTGCGCGAGATCGGCGTCGAGACCGGCGGATCGAATGTGCAGTTCGCGGTGAATCCGGCGGACGGACGCCTTGTCGTCATCGAGATGAACCCGCGCGTGTCGCGCTCGTCGGCGCTGGCCTCGAAGGCCACTGGCTTCCCGATCGCCAAGGTCGCGGCCAAGCTCGCCGTCGGCTACACGCTGGACGAGATCGCCAACGACATCACCGGTGGTGCAACGCCGGCCTCGTTCGAACCGACAATCGACTACGTCGTCACCAAGATCCCACGCTTTGCGTTCGAGAAATTCGTTGGCGCCTCACAGGTGCTGACAACCTCGATGAAATCGGTCGGTGAAGCGATGGCGATCGGCCGCACCTTCCAGGAATCGCTGCAGAAGGCGTTGCGCTCGCTCGAAACCGGCCTCTCCGGACTCGATGACATCGCGATCGAAGGCCTCGATGAAGGTGACGACAAGAACGCCATTCGCGCCGCGCTCGGCACGCCAACGCCGGACCGCCTGCTGAAAGTCGCCCAGGCGATGCGGCTCGGCCAGGACGACGACTTGATCCATGCCGCCTGCAAGATAGATCCGTGGTTCCTCGAACAGATCCGCGGCATTGTCGAGATGGAAACCGTTATCAAGGCGAAGGGCCTGCCGACGACTCCAGGCGCTCTCCGTCGTCTGAAGGCGATGGGCTTTTCCGATGCTCGCCTGGCGAAACTTACCGGCCAGACCGTCGCCGCGGTGACGAAGCAGCGGCACGCGTTGGACGTGCGCCCGGTGTTCAAGCGCATTGACACCTGCGCGGCCGAATTCGCCTCGCCCACTGCCTATATGTATTCGACTTATGAAGCGCCGTTCGCGGGCACGCCATCGAACGAAGCAGCGCCGTCAGATCGAAAGAAGGTCGTCATCCTCGGCGGCGGCCCGAACCGGATCGGCCAGGGCATCGAGTTCGACTATTGCTGCTGTCATGCCTGCTTCGCGCTGAAAGATGCGGGCTATGAGACCATCATGGTCAACTGCAATCCGGAAACGGTATCGACCGACTACGACACATCGGATCGATTGTATTTCGAACCGCTGACTGCGGAAGACGTGCTCGAGATCATCGACATCGAGCGCAGCAAGGGCACACTGCATGGCGTGATCGTGCAGTTCGGCGGACAGACACCACTGAAGCTTGCCGAAGCGCTCGAACAGGCCAATGTGCCGATCCTCGGCACTTCGCCGGACATGATTGACCTGGCTGAGGATCGCGACCGGTTCAAGAAGCTGCTCGACACGCTTGGCTTGAAGCAGCCGCAAAATGCGATTGCGACGTCGCCGCAGGAAGCACGCGAGATTGCAGGCCAGATCGGTTTCCCGATCGTGATCCGGCCATCTTATGTACTCGGCGGACGCGCGATGGAGATCGTGCACGATTCGCATCAGCTCGATCGGTATCTGCAGCGGCTCACCGGCGACCTCGATCGTCCGTCGGAACTTGTTGTATCGGCAAAACGTCCGCTGCTGCTCGACCGCTATCTCTCGGACGCGGTGGAAGTCGACGTCGATTGCCTTGCCGACGGCAAGGACACGTTCATCGTCGGCATTATGGAGCATATCGAGGAGGCCGGCGTGCATTCGGGCGACAGCGCCTGCGCCCTGCCGCCGCACTCTCTGGATCCTGACCTGATTGCCGAACTGGAGCGGCAGACCCGCGCTCTGGCGCTCGCGCTCAAAGTCGGCGGTCTGATGAACGTGCAATACGCGATCAAGGATCGCGAGATTTATGTACTCGAAGTAAACCCGCGCGCCTCGCGAACCGTTCCGTTCGTCGCCAAGGTGATCGGGTTGCCTGTAGCCAAGATCGCCTCCCGGGTCATGGCGGGCGAAACCCTGGCGAGCTTCAAACTTCAGATGCCGCGCATCGAGCATACCGGCGTCAAAGAGGCCGTTTTCCCGTTCGCCCGTTTCCCCGGCGTCGATACCGTGCTGGGACCGGAGATGAAATCCACCGGCGAAGTCATGGGCCTCGACAAAAATTTCGACATCGCCTTCGCCAAAAGTCAGATGGGCAGCGGAACGCGCGTGCCGCGTGCTGGAACGGTGTTCGTTTCAGTCCGCGACCAGGACAAGCCGCGGATCATCGAAACCTTGGCGATGCTGTCGGCACTGGGATTCAAGATCATCGCAACGTCCGGAACCAAACGGTACCTTGATGAGCAGGGTGTTCCCTCCTCCAAGATCAACAAGGTCCTGGAAGGTCGTCCCCACATCGTGGACGCGATCAAGAATGGCGAGGTCCAGCTCGTCTTCAATACCACCGAGGGGGCTCAGGCCTTGGCCGATTCCCGTTCGCTTCGGGCTGCAGCCCTCTTGCATAAAGTGCCGTACTACACCACTCTTTCTGGAGCCGTCGCGGCGGCCAGAGGAATAAAAGCCTTTCTCGGGGGTGACCTCGAGGTCCGCGCGCTGCAGGATTATTTCGGCAGTCGGGACTGAACCAAACGCCGCGATGGCGTATTTGGTGCGGTGTTTTTTTTGGACAGAGTTTTGATCGCATGCCGGAAAAATCGCCGGCCTGCGATCGGCGCTTTTGTCTTTTTTACGCCCTTAGGGCTGGGCCTGGGGCCGGAGGTTGGAAGACGATGGACAAGTTCCCGATGACGGAAGCTGGTTACACGGCACTGGAAACAGAGCTGAAACATTGCCAGCAGGTGGAGCGTCCGCGCATCATTCAGCAGATCGCCGAAGCGCGCGGCCATGGCGACCTTTCTGAGAACGCGGAGTATCACGCCGCCAAGGAAGCGCAGTCGCATAACGAGGGCCGCATCGCCGAGCTTGAGGACAAGATGGCGCGCGCCGAAGTAATCGACGTTTCGAAACTGTCCGGCGACACCGTCAAGTTCGGCGCGACCGTGACGCTGGTGGACGAAGACACCGAGAAGAAGCAGGTGTGGCAGATTGTCGGCGAGCCGGAAGCGGACGCCAAGTCCGGCCGCATCTCGATCTCATCGCCGCTGGCGCGGGCCCTGCTTGGCAAGAAGAAAGGCGCGAGCGTGGAAGTTGTCACGCCCGGCGGAGCCAAAGCCTATGAAGTGCTGAAGGTTGAGTGGCGCTGAGCAAATTTTGCGCACCTGAGCAAGTTGGATCGCCGGGCCAATGCCCGGCGATTTTTTTGACCCGCGCTAAAGAAATTCTGGTTCTTTCGAGCGCGAATCGAGCAGGGTTACGCGCAAGCTATTGCGGCAGAATAGTCACAATAGCCCACTGAAATAATGCCCCTACGCGGATGTGAACGCGTAGGCGACGAAAGCCCGATGACAACACGGGTGTCGCGTGGAATCCGATGCACCCTTGCCATCCCTCTCTTCCTCAGGAAATCTCATGTCACTGAAAGATGTCTGCGCAGCCGCTGCCCCTCGCCTCCTGAGCGTCATGCGCATCATGTCGGGCTTGCTCTTCATGCAACATGGCACCGCGAAGCTGCTTGGCATTCCAAAAATGGAGATGTTCGCCAAGCTGCAGCCTTTTACCCAGAGCTGGACGGCAGGCGTTCTTGAACTGGTCGGCGGCGCGTTGCTGGTGATCGGGCTGTTCACGCGTCCTGTGGCGTTCGTCCTGTCCGGCCTGATGGCGTTCGCCTATTTCATCGCGCATGCACCACGTGGCTTCTATCCGATCATGAACGCCGGCGAACTGGCCGCGCTATACTGCTTTGTGTTCTTGTATCTGGCCGCGGCAGGCGGCGGCGCCTGGAGCGTCGATGCCATGCGCAAAAAGGACTGATTGGCTGAACTTCCATTGTAACCGCCGACCTTGTCCGGCGGTTACAATATCAGCGCGACGACGTGTCAGCGCCAATTCCAGCGATCACAGAAATCCGATTCAAACTTTCAAACAGCCACGCGTCGTTGCCTCATGATGCACACATGCATCCGAGGAATAAGATCGAGGGACGACGGTGCGCCGACAGACGCAGGTCAGTCCTTGTGATGCCATGCCGCTTGCACGGCACAGCCGCCTCTCGGCGCACCATCGGCAGCGTTTAGTCAGCGCCGGGCCGCGCTTCGCGCAGGATGTCTTGCCGCGGGCTCGAATTCTCCCGCGCGCGCCACATCCGGTCAGCCAGCTCCTGGCAGGGGTCCCTAGTGACCCCGGGCGGAGCCCCGGCACCGCCCGAGTGTGTGGCTGCGAACCACACCCGCAGGCGCCGCATCCCGCTCCGCCATACGAACGCCTCCGGACGGCGTCCCTCGTCGAGCGAGACGCTCAAGGTATATAATCCTATAGGAATTTTGTCAAGAGGATGCTCCGGACCATTTCCGCAAGAGTGCTGGCCCTGAACAGCATCAGTCGTGCGCAACTTCAGCGTCAGCAATCTGGGTCTTGTCGATTGGTACGATTGGCGCGTCCTTCGAAACCCGCAATGTCATGGAGGTTTTCACGTTGCGCACGTGCGGCGCACTGGTGAGTTCGGTGACAAAGGCCTGAAAGGTCTTCAGATCCGGCGCCACGCATTTGAGAATGAAATCCACCTCACCGGACAGCATCCAGCATTCACGCACCAGCGGCTGGCCACGCACAAAGGCTTCGAACGCAGTGAGGTCCGCTTCGGCCTGGCTGGACAGATGGACCAGGGCAAAGATCGTAATCTCGTAGCCCAGCCGCTTTTCGTCCAGCAGCGCGCGGTAGCCACGGATATAACCTGCTTCCTCCAGAGCCCGCACGCGGCGCAAGCATGGCGGCGCCGAGATGCCCACTCTGCGGGCCAGTTCCACATTGGTGATACGGCCATCATCCTGGAGCTCAGCCAGGATTTTCCAATCGATGGCGTCAAGTCGGGCCAGCATGCCGCACGCATCCTCATAGTGGTCGAAGTTGGCGGACCATAGCGACATACCCCGCAATCGCGAAATAAAATTGCGTGGGAACCGCGACTCACGCCGAGGGGTACAATTACGGTGCGCGAATCGGCTCCGGGGCTTTGCAAAACTTGCATGGCTGCCCCAAATGCCTACATTTGCACTGCACACAAGACCGGGACCGCCCGTTTGCGTCTGGCCCGGCCCCCTCAAAGCCGGGATGTCAGATGAGCGCCGTACACGCCAAAGTCATAATCATTGGGTCCGGACCGGCCGGTTATACGGCGGCGATCTACGCCGCCCGCGCCATGTTGGAACCGATCCTGATCCAGGGTTATCAGCCCGGGGGCCAGCTCACGATCACCACCGACGTCGAGAATTATCCCGGCTTCGCCGACGTCATTCAGGGCCCCTGGCTCATGGAGCAGATGCAGAAGCAAGCCGAACATGTCGGCACCCGCATCGTCACCGATCACGTCAACAACCTTGATACCTCAAGCCGGCCGTTCCGGCTCACCACCGATTCCGGCACGGTCTATCTCGCCGATACCGTCATCCTTGCCACCGGCGCCCAGGCGCGCTGGCTCGGATTGCCGTTCGAGGAGAAGTTCAAGGGCTTTGGCGTATCGGCCTGCGCGACCTGCGATGGATTTTTCTATCGCGGCAAGGAGGTGATTGTCGTCGGCGGAGGTAACACAGCCGTCGAAGAGGCTCTTTTCCTCACCAACTTCGCCAACAACGTGATCCTGGTTCACCGCCGCGATGGACTGCGCGCCGAGCGTATCTTGCAGGATCGGCTGTTCAAAAATCCGAAGATTGAAGTGCTGTGGGACACTGTGGTGGACGACCTTGTCGGCTCCGAAGCGCCATCGAAAGTCACGGCCGCGAAATTGCGCAATCTCAAGTCCGGTCAAATCACCGAACGCAACGTGGATGGCGTCTTCATCGCCATTGGCCACACGCCCGCAACCGAACTGGTTCAGGGCAAGGTCGAGATGAAGCCGTCGGGCTATGTGAAGACCGCGCCTCATTCCACGGCAACATCGGTACCCGGCCTGTTTGCCGCCGGCGATGTGACCGACGACATTTACCGCCAGGCGGTCACCGCCGCCGGGCAAGGATGCATGGCCGCGCTCGAGGCCGAACGATTCCTGGCCGCGCACGAGCAACTGCGTACTGCGGCGGAATAAGGCGGTGACATCTTGCTCCAGCAACGACCACGTTTCGCGATGAGCTCAATGGATTGGGACAAACTCAAAGTGTTTCACGCCGCAGCCGAAGCTGGCAGCTTCACGCATGCGGGCGAACAGCTTGGTCTTTCGCAATCGGCCGTATCGCGCCAGGTCAGTGCGCTTGAACAGGCGCTCAACGTCTCGCTCTTCCATCGCCATGCCCGCGGACTGATCCTGACCGAACAGGGGGAACTCCTGTATCGCACGGCGCACGAAGTGTTCATGAAGCTGGAATCGGCCAGAGCGAAACTGACCGACAGCCGCGAACGCCCGAACGGCGATCTCAAGGTGACCACGACGGTTGGTCTCGGCACCCATTGGCTGACGCCGAAGATCGGTGAATTTCTTGATCTTTATCCCGAAATTCGCATGTCGCTGATCATGACCGACGAAGAGCTCGACCTTGCCATGCGCGAGGCCGATGTCGCGATCCGCCTGCGGATTCCAACTCAGCCGGATTTGATCCAGCGCAAACTCTTCTCGGTGCATTTCCACATATATGCATCACCCGAATATCTGAAGCGGTATGGTACGCCGACGAAGATCGAGGATCTCGACAATCACCGCATCCTCATGTTGGGCGGCGGCAACATTCCAACCTTCCTGCAGAACCGCTCCTGGCCGCTTGAGGTAGGCAGGGAAGGCAAACCACCGCGCACGCCCATTCTGGTGGTGAACAACATTCTGTCGTTGCTGCGCGCCTGTCAGCAAGGATTGGGTATTGCGCTACTGCCCGATTACCTGATTGAGGAAAACCGCGGACTTGTTCAGATACTTGGCGAAACCGATCCGATCACGCTCGACGCATACTTTGCTTATCCCGAAGAGCTGAAGTCGGTTGCGCGCGTGCAGGTATTCCGCGATTTTCTTGTGTCGAAAGCGCAGCGCTGGACCTTCTGATCACGAGATCAATTGATCGAAACCGTCCATCACGTGCCAAGACTTGCGAAACGCGCATGGCAGCTTAACAAGCTTGAGCGTTGTCGCCATCGCATTGCGGGCCGATACTCTTACACATGCTGGATGCGAGCGGTTTTCGAATCCTCCCAGATCGCAACCAACCGCATACAGTGATTCCCCTCTGGAAGGTGAGTGCCGGCATCCCGCGCCGGCAGTAACTCAAACCGGACCGCTCCCCTCGCGGTCCGGTTTTTTCTTTTCAGCTTTCTTTCATTGCTCTCTCTACGCACATGACGACGCAGGACACGCCCTGCGTCCTTTTGACCTGCCGGAATGCATTCTTGGGAGGTGCGCCGCTACTTGCGCAGCGCCATCGGCGGAATTCTAATTGTCGCGCGACAGAAAAACGCGCCATTCGTCACAGGGAAATTGCATCATGCAAAAAACTCTACCGACGACCCATAAGACTGTATTCGTTTTTAGTATCGCACTTAGCACTCTGTTTTTTATTCCGTCCGGCGTGTCCAACGCGCAGGAGAGCGGCAAGAAAGTGATTTCAACGCCGAATGCGCCTGAAGCCATTGGGCCATATTCGCAGGCAATCAAAGCGGGGAAGACTGTCTATCTCGCCGGCCAGATCGCAATCGATCCCAAGACCAAGCAATTAATGTCGGGCGCTCCGATCGAGGAGCAGACGAAGCTAGTTCTGGAAAATCTGAAAGCCGTGCTGGCCGCAGATGGATTGACGATGGACCACGTCGTCTCGACCACCGTTTTTCTGAAAGATTTGAATGAATTTGGAAAAATGAACGAGGTCTATGCGACCTTCTTCAAGACTGCGGCACCAGCCAGAGCGACCGTCGAGGTCGCACGCTTGCCGCGCGACGTGAAAGTGGAGATCGCGGCAATCGCCGTACATCCGTGACGCGGGCTGTCACTCAACAACTCCGTCGTCCCCATTAAAGCGGGGACGACGAAACTGCTTCAAGCATACAGTCGTTCGTTCTCAAGCCCTTTGTAGAGATCGGCGACATATTCGCCATAACCATTGAACAAGAGCGTTGGCACACGCTTGCCACTGCCGACCACTTCTTCGGTCGCCTGACTCCAGCGCGGATGATCGACTTTCGGATTCACGTTCGCCCAGAATCCATATTCCGCCGCCTGCAGCGATTCCCAATATGATTTCGGACGCTTGTCGGTGAACGAGAAACGCACGATCGATTTCACCGATTTGAATCCATACTTCCACGGCACGGCGAGACGAAGCGGCGCGCCCATCTGCTTTGGCGTCGGCTTGCCGTAAACGCCGGTCACGAGGAATGCGAGATCGTTATTTGCTTCCGCTATCGTCAGGCCCTCGGTGTAGGGCCAGGGATACCAGGTCTGGCGCTGGCCCGGCGCCGTCGATGGATCCTTGAAGGTTTCCATCTGAACATATTTCGCCGACGACAATGGTTTCGCGAGTTCGAGCAGCTTTGCTAACGGAAAGCCCGACCAGGGAATCGTCATGCTCCAGGCTTCCACACAACGGAGCCGATAGACGCGCTCTTCCAGCGGCATCTTCCGGATGAGGTCATCGACGCCAATTTCGAACGGCTTCTCCACCATGCCGTCAATTTTTATCGTCCACGGACGAATCTTCAGCGCCTGCGCCCGCTGCGCGATCGCCTTGTCGCCACCAAACTCATAGAAGTTGTTGTAGGTGGTCGCGATCTTCTCGTCGGTCTGCGGCCGGTCGACCACGTATTTCGAATTGTTCTTGGCCGGATAAAGGTCCGCGCTCGGGTCTGGCAGATCGGCGATACGCTGGGCCACAGCAAGCTTTGGCGCCGAGATCGCGGCGATGCTGCCAGCAGCGGCCGTGAGCAATGCGCGTCTGTTGAAGAAAAAATGTTCCGGTGTGACCTGGCTTTCGGGAATTTCCCAGCCGCGGCGACGTATCACATTCATTGCAGATCTCCCGTGTGTGGCTCACTTACGCAGCGCCGCCGTTTCGGGCAAATCACGGATGCGGGAAGGCAATTTGGGGTCCATCCGATGTAACAAACACCGATCCGCTCCCGAATAATCCTGAGTGTCGCCTTTTCTTGCTGCCTAAAGCGGGACGAGCACCAACCGGAAACTTCGGCTGGTGCCCGTTCCTCATTCGAGGCCCGCGAAGGCCTCACTCCGCGGCCCGGCGTGACGCGACGATCTGATCCGCGGTCCGGCCAATCAATTCAGCCATGTGATCGAACTGGAACGTGAATGTGCCGACCCCGGCCGTGGCCGAACGCACCTCCACGATCAGATCGCCGATTTCCGCTTCCGGCAGCAATGCGCGAACGCTGTCCCAGCCCGGCCAGCCCTCTCGTGTGTCGAAGCCAAGAATCTGGCCGCGCCGCCCAGATAGGATGGCGTTGATTTTTGCCGTCGCATCGTTCGGACATAGTATCTCGACCGAATGGATCGGCTCGAGCAGCACAGGATGACAGTGTGGCAGCGCATCCACCACACCGATCCGTCCGGCCGTTCGGAAGGCCTGGTCGGATGAATCGACAGAATGATAGGAGCCGTCGATCAGCGTCACCGCCACGTCAACCACCGGAAAGCCAAGCGGCCCCTGTTTCAGCCCGTCGACGACGCCTTCTTCCACCGATGGAATGTAGTTGCGTGGCACCACGCCGCCGGTGATCGTTTCAGCGAAGACGAAGCCGGTTCCACGTGGCAATGGCTTGATGTCGAGAAGCACATCGCCGAACTGACCGTGGCCGCCCGATTGCTTTTTGTGACGACCGCGCTGTTGCGTCGTCTTCTGTATGGTTTCACGGTAACCCACGCGCGGCCGACGCTTTTCGATGCCAATGCCGAAGCGATCGGCGAGCCGTTCCAACACAACACGCAAATGCATTTCGCCCTGCCCCCACAGGATGACCTCGTGGGTATCGGGGTTGTGCACGATGGTGATCGACGGATCTTCCTCAACCAGTTTGTTCAGCGCCTGGCCGAGTTTCACATCGTCCTTGCGTTCGGTCGCCGCGATGGAAATCGCGAGTACCGGAGGATAAGGCGTGACCTCGGCCAGTCGTTTCGGCAGTTCCCTGCCCGACGACAATGTGTCGCCAGTTTTGGCGTTATCCAGCTTGCCGAATGCCACCGTCTCGCCCATTGCAGCAGGTCCGCGCTTCTCAAAAGCCTGTCCCATCATCTTGAACACGCCCGACACGCGGCCAGCGTCGCGATCCTGGGAGTTGAGCATCGTGCCGTCGCCGATCGAGCCTGCGAGCACACGCGTAACCGACATCTTGCCGCCGTGCGCCGTGTTGATCGTCTTCAGCACATAGCCCATGGTTTCACCACCATTGGCCTTGAGATCGAGGCGAGTTGCCGTGTTCTCGACACTTGGTGCTTCGTGGCGCAGCGCCTTCAAAAGGCGCAGCACGCCGTTGGTGCGGGTGGCAACCCCGATCAGAACCGGGCAGACTTGTCCGTCGCGCAACTCTTTCGCCAAGTCGTCGAACACCTTGTCGCGCGGCGGCGGAATATCTTCGAGCAATTGCTCCATCAATTCGTCATCGTGATCCGCCAACGTCTCCAGCATCGTGAACCGCGCGATCTTCTCGCGTTCAAGATCCTCGCCTGACAAATCGATCATCTGCGATGCAGCATATTCCTTGTAAACATGCGCGCGTTCGAGTGCGAGATCGACAAAACCGGTAACGATGCCATCACGCCAGATCGGGATTTGCCGGAGCAGCAACGGCACACGCGAAGCCGGTTGCAGTATCTTCAGCGTTTCGCGCAGCCTCTTGTCGGCCTTGTCGATCTTGTTGAGAAATAGAAAACGCGGAACCTTCAAATCTTCCAATTCGCGCAGCACGAGCTGCAACTGCGGGATTTTCTTTTCATCCGCCTCGCAGACCACGACCGCCGCATCGATAGCCGGCAACACGGCCCGCATATCATGAATAAATTCGATCGACCCGGGACAATCGATGAAGGTGAAGCTCTCCTCCATGAAGGACGTCGTCGCGACCGACAATTCGACGCTCATCCCGTGGTCGCGTGCTTCCTTCGAATTGTCTCCGACGCTGGAGCCGGCCTCGACGCTTCCTTGCCGTTGAATGGCGCCGGTCCGAGCCAATATCGCTTCTAAAAGCGTAGTTTTTCCACTCTGGAAGGGGCCCACCAATGCAATGCACCGGGGACCCATTGGCCTATTGCCATTGGCTCTTGTGCCGTTCGCATTCGCTTCCGTCATTGACGCCTCCCTTGGGTCGGGAGCGCGATGGTTTCCGAAACAGCCGTGGCACCCGGCAACAGCCGGGAACGGCCGTTTTCAGCATCACGCTCCGGTTGGGCGCCTGACGTGACAGGACCGGATACTTCCGGCCACTATCAGACGCCGGAAGGCCAATGCTCTGCCTGCTTTATGGCGAAGGCAAGGGGCGAATGGAAAACGCAGTTTATCCACCCGTCGCCCCGGCATCACGGCGGCATCGGCGAGCACCCGCTACTGGTCATGTAGGGTGCCTCAGGCGGACAACCCGCCGGCGCAGATTTGTCCGGAACTGGCTTGGTCGTCATACCATTCTTCATCGTAGCCAGATTATCCGGCTCAAAGCCCGGAGGATCATCCTGACGATGACGGCGAATGAGCGACTTATCCTTCTGCCCCCAATAGAGTCGTAAGCCGCCCCAAATTCCGCGATAGTCATCCTCTCCGAGCCGGCCTTCGCCGAACAACGCGACCATCGTACCGCCGCCGGTGGCAACGCCAAATTCGAGACCGGCCGCCGCCGCATGGCGTCCACCGGTATATCGATGGCCTACCGATACTCTGAAATTGTCGTTCAGATAGTAGGAGAGATCGATCTTGTCGAAGAACCGGGTCTGAACGTCGTAGCTTTCGACCAATCCTCCGACGACGCCCGAGGTCGCATTGCCGAACTCGGCGCCGGCCGTTCCTCCCAGGGACCATGGGCCATTATACAAATAACCTTCGGCGCCAAGCTGGGTCGCATTCAATCCACTGAACTTGTCCCAGAAGGTGTGGGAGGCATAAACGCCAAACAACGCACGGGATGGATCGCGCCAAAACAGATGCGCCTGGCCCGCCGCAAAGACCTCGGAATCGAAGCTGCCAACCGCCCCATCGATCTGCAGTCCGTAGGAGTGGCCAAGCGGAAGCGAAAAGCTGCCTTTGGCGCCGTAAAGACTTTCGTTCGTCAGGGTGCCGCCGAACGCATCAATTTTGGTGTTGAAGCCGTCGACCGCTGGCGCTGGATAAACAATCCTCGGCGCCTTTACGGCGATGTCTGCAGCGTGCCCTGGCAAGCATGAAAAAGCTGACAGGCCGGCCAAAAAGGCCGCTCGATACTGAAACATGAAAAAAGTCTCCAATATGGAGACCAGTTTCGTCCTTCTTATTCACAGGTAAAGACCTGTGGAACACTTTTCCACCTGAAGGTGAAGGCATGTTGCACACACGCAACAAGACGATCACCGCCATAAGACCGATGGCGTAACCCGGACGCTTCAGACCTTCGCGATAACGAGCTGATAGTCGGAATGGACCAGCCGATACTGCCCTGCAATACCGATCAGGAAGGTATCAACGCCAAGCTTTGGCCGCTCGCGTTCGTCATTCATCAGGTCCCAGTTGTAGTCGTCGAAAATGACGAAACCGCCCGGCGCCACGAGCGGCCAGATCAAAGCTGCGTCCGCGTAGACATCCGCGGCGAAGTGGCTGCCGTCGATATAAACGATATCGAACTGGCGGGCATCGATCGCAAGCTGGGGCACCACCGCCCCCGATGCGCCTTTGATCTTCTCAACGCGATCGCCGAACGGCTCGACGACGTTTCGGTCGAAACGGTCCTCGGTCGCCGGTACCAGCTTCGCGAAATACTCGTCCTGATGATGCTCTGCATTTCCGGCAAACAGATCAATGCAGACGATGTGCGATTTCGGCAGATAGTTGAGAAAGAACAACGCCGAGCGTCCTTCCCATGAACCGATTTCAAGAATACGGAGCCCCCTGTCACGATGCTGATGCAGAATGCTCGCCCAGATTGGAATATTGCCGCTTGTCCAATCGCAGGAAAAATCCTTGCCGTCATACCAGCGGGCGATCGTCTCGTTGTCCGGGACGAGGGTGGCGGCGGGCTGCATCGGGAACCTCAATAGCGATGGACCAGTGCCGTTAACCGGAAACGGCCAGCCCGGTTCCCGCCGAAGCGCCGTCGAGGAAAAATGCCGCATTGGCGAGGTGGAACTAAGCGGCCGCCGACAAGTGTTTTCCTGCTATGCAACACGAGGAGGAGGAGCGCAAAGACGGCGGAGCCCCCCCGGCTCATCAGCGCGACCTGCGGCTCGATTTCTTCCGTGGCCTCGCGCTCTGGCTGATCTTCATCGACCATGTCCCAAACAACATTCTCAGCCGGGTCACGGTCCGCAATTACGGCTTCAGCGATGCCGCGGAAATATTTGTGTTCATTTCAGGCTATTCGGCTGCGATCGCTTACAGCCGCGCAATGGAGAACCAGGGCTTTCTGATTGCGTCAGCCCGCATTCTGAAGCGCGTCTGGCAGCTTTATGTGGCGTTTGTTTTTCTCCTGGCCGTGTTCTTCGCACACATCGCCCATTTTGCCCGCACCTTCGAAAACCCATTGTTCGCGGAAGAGATGAACATTGTCGCCATGCTGCAACAGCCGGATGTCACTCTTCCGCGCGCTCTGCTGTTGCAATTTAATCTGGCCAACATGGACATTCTGCCGGTCTATATCGTCCTGTTGCTGACCTTCCCGCTTGTTTTGTGGCTTCTGCTCCGCTCCCCTGCGCTCGCTCTTGTGACCTCCCTTACGCTCTACGTAATCTCCGGCTTGTTCGATTGGCATCTGACCGCCTATCCGCAGGGGTACTGGGTGATCAATCCGTTGCGCTGGCAATTGCTGTTCGTGTTTGGGGCATGGTGCGCACTCGGGGGCGCCCAGAAGCTGTCGCGATACTTACGTTCACCGATCACGATTGCATTAGCGATCGCCTATCTGCTCTTCGCATTCCTGATCGTGAGCACTTGGTACTATCCATCGCTCAGCGTGTTCAAACCCGGATGGCTGCACGACTTCCTCTACCCGATCGACAAGACCAATCTCGATCCGCTGCGGATCATTCACTTCCTCTGCTACGCCATACTCGCGGCCTGGCTCGTTCCTCGGACCTGGAATGCGCTTCACTCACCCTGGCTCAAGCCGGCAATCCTTTGCGGCCAGCATTCGCTGGAGATTTTCTGCCTCGGGGTGTTCCTGTCCGCTGCCGCCCATTTCGTCATTACGGAAGTCTCAGGCGGCTGGCCGACGCAGATCGTGATCAGCCTAATCGGCATCATCATCATGGTGGCCGTCGCGGCCTGGCTGGATTTTTCCAGGAAATTCAATCGGAAGTACGGCTTCGATGGCCGCATATCCGACGCCGACATCGCTGGGGGTTATGCCTGAGGTCACCGCGAATAACGGTCGACGTCGCTGCCGCCGGGATGGCAAGATCATCGGAATTGACGGACGGAATATTGCAAGCCGCGGGGAAGACATTCCGACATGAATTTTCGTTCACTCTGCCTGCTTGTTCTGCGGGCTACCTTGACGGCATGCGCTTTCACTCTACCCGCTCCGGCGATCGCTGAAGGCAATCAGTCTGCAAGCTCCGCTCTGACCTGCGCAGCTCCAACGACCCTGACGCAGCTCAACGGCGCATTGCCGCGCATCGCCGGCCGCATTGCCGCTCAAGCGCCCTTGACCATCGTTGCCATTGGATCATCATCGACGGCAGGCGCTGGCGCCTCGTCGCCAGCAGCGTCCTATCCAAGCCGTCTCGCTGTCGAGTTGAAGGAACGCTATCCAACGGTTCCGATCAAGGTCATCAATCATGGCGCAAACGGCGAAGACGCCACGGAGATGCTCGCTCGGTTCGAGCAGAGTGTCATCGCGGAAAAGCCTGATCTCGTGCTGTGGCAGGTCGGAACCAATTCATTGCTGCTCGACCGTTCGCTCGACAATGCCGGCACGCTGATCGTTCAAGGCTTGGACCGGCTGAAGCGCGATGGCGTCGATGTCGTGCTGATCGATTCCCAATATGCGCCAAAAGTGCTGGCCAAGCCTCACCTCGGCAAGCTGCGCAACATCATGGCCAACATCGCCAAGCGCGCCAACGTACCCACCTTCCAGCGCTTCGAGGTCATGCGCCACTGGCGTGAGACGGCCGGACTGCCGTTCAGTTCGTTCCTGTCTCCAGACGAATTGCACATGAACGACTGGAGCTATGCCTGCATCGCGAAGCTGCTCGCCGGCGCCATCAACGAAGCCGCAGCCCGCGCATCACTCACCGCGCAGGCCGGCGGGCGCTAGCGCTCATCGTTTGTGGCGCCGCGCCAAGGCCGCAGCCTTCTCGCCAGCGACTCGCGCTCGACTGTGAGCCCAGAGCAGAGACGCCGCCAGAGGTCTCAGAACCGCGGAATATCCGGGAACGCCACTTTCCCGGCGCGCACGTGCATCCGCCCGAGTTCTGCGCAGCGGTGCAACACTGGGAAAACCTTGCCGGGATTGAGCAAACCTTGCGCGTCGAAAGCGCATTTCAAACGCTGCTGCTGGTTGAGATCGATCTCGGAAAACATCTCCGGCATCAGATCGCGCTTTTCGACACCGACGCCGTGCTCTCCGGTCAGAACGCCGCCGACCTCGACACATAGCTTGAGAATGTCATTGCCGAGCGCTTCCGCGCGATCGAGTTCGCCGGGTTTGTTCGCATCGTACAAAATCAGCGGATGCAGATTGCCGTCCCCTGCGTGGAAGACGTTGGCGACCTGCAATCGGTGCTTCTCGCTCATCTCGCGCATACGCGACAGAACAAGAGGCAGCGCCGCGCGCGGAATAGTCCCGTCCATGCAATAATAATCGGGAGAGATACGCCCGACGGCGGGGAACGCCGCCTTGCGCCCAGCCCAGAACAGCAACCTTTCGTCCTCGGTCTGCGAGACGCGACACGTCGTTGCGTTGCATTGCGTCGCAATCGTTTCGACGCGATCGATGAGATGATCGACTTCCGCCTGCCCACCATCGAGCTCAACGATCAGCAGCGCTTCGACATCAAGCGGGTAGCCGGCGTGTACGAACTCCTCTGCCGCATGGATGGCCGGCCGATCCATCATCTCCATGCCGCCGGGAATGATACCGGCACCGATGATCCGGCCAACGCAGATTCCGGCATCTTCGGATGTCGGAAAACCGACCAGCAGCGCCCTGGCCGTCTCCGGCTTCTTCAGGATGCGGACCGTGATTTCAGTGACAACACCCAGCAGACCTTCCGACCCGGTGATGACGCCGAGCAAGTCATAGCCTCCTGCATCGAGATGGCGCCCGCCAATGCGAATGATCTCGCCGGTCATCAGCACCATTTCCAGGCCGAGCACGTTGTTGGTTGTCAGACCGTATTTCAGGCAATGAACGCCGCCGGAATTCTCTGCAATATTGCCCCCGATCGTGCAGGCGATCTGGGATGAGGGGTCGGGCGCGTAGTAGAAACCGCGATGCGTCACGGCATTGGAAATGCCGAGATTGGTGACGCCCGGCTCTGCCACCACCACACGATTCTCGAAGTCAATCTCGCGGATGCGATTGAATTTCGAAAGTCCGAGCAGCACGCCGTCTTCCAATGGCAAGGCGCCGCCGGACAGCGACGTTCCCGCGCCCCGCGGCACGATCTTGATGTTGTTCTCGTGACAGTAACGCAGCACGTCCGATACCTGCTGCGTCGTGGATGGCAGCACAACCACCATAGGCAGTTGGCGGTAGGCGGTTAGCCCGTCCGACTCGAAAGGCCGCATCTCGCGTTCGCCCGCGATCACCCCCTCACCCGGCACGATGGCTTGCAGCGCGCTTACGATCGCCTCGCGGCGCGCCAGCACATCCTTGTCAGCTTCGGGCATTCTCACGGACATCGTCGAACCTCTATTCCTGGTATTTTACTCAATTTCCGCCAGAAAAACGAGAGACACCTGGCGCAATTGACATACCTCAACGCGACTGGACGGCACTGGCCGCATTAAATAGCATTAGGCTGAATTCGGAGCCGCCATCATGATCAAAGACGTTATCGTCAATCTGACCCCGGGTGCCGAAACCGACCCGGCATGCCGTTATGCGATTTCGCTTGCCGAGGCCTTCAACGCCCACATTACCGGTGTTGCCTTTGCTTACGATCCCCCCTGGCCTCCCTCCATCATCGATGGGGCTGGAATCGACCTCTATCAAAACATGAAGGAGCAACACCAGAAGCAAGCGAACGAGGTAGCAGCACGGTTTGAGGCAGCAGCAAAGCGGTCGCAGCTTTCTGCCGAGACGATCATACCCGACGCTTCTCTGGTGGGCTCGGCCGAAGTGTTCGCAAATCTCGCTCGAACATACGATCTCGCCATCGTCATGCAACCCGATCCCGATCGCAACGATTTCGCACAGGAAATGGTCGAACCGGTGCTGTTTGCTGCAGGTCGCCCGACGCTGATCGTCCCCTATATCCAGAGAGACGGATTCTCGGTCGATCAAGTCCTGTGCTGCTGGGATGGCAGCCGCGCAGCTGCGCGTGCCATCGGTGACAGCTTACCGCTTCTCGTGAAGTCGAAGCGGGTGAGCGTCCTGACCGTGACCACTGGCAAATTCGACGAAAAGGATGTCAGTGGAGCCGATCTCGCCACGCATCTGGCGCGTCATAACATCAACACCGAGCTGGTCCGCATACCTGCTGCCGATATCGATGTGGCCAATGCCATCCTGTCCCATGCCGCGGATACCAATGCCAACATGATCGTTATGGGCGCCTTTGGACACTCCAGGTTACGCGATTTCGTGCTTGGAGGCGCGACCCGCGGCATGCTGGAATCGATGACGCTTCCAACACTGATGTCACACTGATCCCGGTCGGAACCGGTTCGCTTTCATTGCATTATCTGCCGTCATGCAGTGTGGGCATCTGCGCGCCATTTGCACGACGGCGCGAATATGCAATGAGAACGAATGTCCTTTTCATTCGGTATTGAAGAAGAATATTTCCTGGTTGACAGCGAGACCTGCGCTGTCATGCGCAGGATGCCTGAAGGTTTTTTTGAAGCTGCGAAAGCCGTGCTGGAGGACAAGGTCACCGGCGAATTCCTGCAATCGCAGATCGAGGTCGTGACGGCGCCGCATACCGACGTCACCGCGGCGCGGGACGAACTGCGCTATCTGCGCATGACGCTCGGTGAAATCGCAGCGCAGCACGGACTCAGCATCATCGCTTCCGGCACGCACCCGACGGCGATCTGGGAACGCTCCCGGCAATCCGTCGGCGAACGCTATGACAATGTCATGGACGACCTGCAGATGATCGGCCGTCGCAACATGCTGTGCGGCATGCATGTCCATGTCGAATTGCCCGACCCCGATCAGCGCGTCGATCTGATGACCCGCATGCTGCCGCATGTGCCGCTGTTCATAGCCCTGTCGGCATCGTCGCCGTTCTGGCGTTCGCAACCGACCGGGCTGAAAG
>JAFAFP010000203.1 GCA_023423415.1 Pseudomonadota bacterium
AATTCACACTTCTGGCTGCGGGGGCGCGTCAGACCAGCTTTTGGACCTTCAGATGCAATCAATGCACCGGAAAGCGTATTGAACGTTTTTATCGGGGCAGTTCAGAAACAATCGCTGACGAACCCGATCGCAACACGGGCATCGGACGCAGTGATGCACCAACCGATCTTTCGTGAATGAGTGCAGCCGCAAGTCAAATCCGCACTTACGCTTATCGATGAAGGCCACGCGCACGGTTTCCGGCTCAGGCCGCTTCGCAATCAACAAGCCGACCTTGCCACGTCCCAATCGAAGCGGAATACGTGTTTCACGGTCCAGAGGAATGGAGTGGAGTTCGCTGGATTCAATTCGGGGAATTGCTTGGAATTGCATAACCACCTGCCTGAAGGAGAGTGCCTGAGCTTGGGGCATAGATCGGACTTGCCCCGCGGGTTATGCGGAGTTGCCCGATCCACGCCCTTGTGAGTTATTCGACCTGCCCGACGGAGCCGGCCCTCACTCAGGGCTCCTGTCCTCGGCATCGCCCGAGACAGGATCGATGGCTATTGAGCCGATACGATGCCGGCTTGCGGTCCCGCTTCCATCTTTCGACCTACGGGTAGGTTTTGACCGCGCCCCATGGTGACCCATTCGCACCTCCCGCCACCGTCCTTACTAACCGACCCTGGAAGTGCGGACTGGAAGTGCCCAGCCTGGCAACTATGACTACTGCTCGCGCGAATACTCGGAGGTCGAGCGGAGCGGCTTGCTGAGCTTGGACTGTGCGAAAGCGTCGAGATCAGCGGGCGCATAGAGCGGTGTGCGCGACCAGACTCGGTAGACCGGGCCTCCGCCAATGCACGCCAGCTTGGCCAACGTCTTTTCGCTGCACGGAATTCCCCAGCGCTCGCGCAGATACGCAGACGCAGCACGACGCCGCAGGAATTCAGGACCACTCATGAAGACACTCCAGTCATTGCTGGAGCGCTAGGTAATTCAGAGTAAGAATCGTTTGTAATGGCCGGTGAGACGAAATCTAAAGCTAAATTTAGCTATTTATATCAGCATCTTATGCCAGATCATCGGCCGCATTGCGAACTTGGCGGCGTGAGATCGGGGTTTTGTCTCCAAAAAGCGCAAGGGGAAGCTGAGAGAACCTCTGGAACGGGCTGTTGTTCTCAGGAGTGCTACCTACCTTCAGTCCCAGATCGGCCCATACAATGCTCACTGTATGCATGTAATCCTGGATAACGCTGGGAAAGTTTCCGTGCCGAAGAGTGGGACGGCACTGGTGCAGAGCGGCAAGCAGTTGATCGCAGAAGGCAAGAATTCTATCAGGCGGACAACGGTCGAGTGCTAGCTCCACAGTTGTCCGGGTTTCTGCCGGCAGGACTTCCCACAAGTCAGCGAGGGCTTTGTACTTAAGATGGGACTGCCAATTCGGAATGAGTTTGCCCGGCTCGCCGTTTACGCCCTCTTTCCGGATCCCCTCATGGATCATTCTCCGAGCTACGTCCCAGTGAATAGCGGGCGAGAGGTTCAGTTGGAAGGCACCTTTAAAGATTGCATCGAACGATTCCGTGTCGAAGCCATGAACGACCGACTTACTGACTAGATCGTCCAGTTTTCGCCTCGACGACCTGTCGAGCTTGGAGACCGCGGCTCGAAATAGCCCAAGCTGCTTTACGAGGTGTCTGTAAGCCTTCTGCTGCTCTCTGAACGTTCGGATGGCCTGGTCGCGTTTGACGTCCGCAAGCTGGTGCGTGAGAGCGGCTCGGAAAACTTGGTCGATCGCTGCGTCCAGCTTGAACTCGTCAACACTCGTGTTTGTTCTCTTCCATTGTGCATGGACCAGCGTCCGAATCTCGCGGCGGCACTCGCCCAGGTGTTGTTCTGAAAATAGGTCATGGAGATCTACTTTCATCCGATGCGCAAAGTGCGCTGCACCTTCCGGAAGCAAGCGGGTTCCGAGTGGAGCGGACTCAACCTTTCCCTCAATGGAGGCGGCCGACTGCTCAGGTTCCGCGATCTCACTCAACCTTGCCCTCCCAGCCCTTCGCTGAGCCGAGCGAGCTAGCAAGCTTGCCGGCAATTGCGTCGGCGGCGGCCTTGAGCGGGTCCACTGCGATGTGCGCATATCTGCTGGTCGTCTCAGTGTTTCTGTGCCCGAGAAGTTTGCCGACGACCGGAAGCCCGAAATTGCTGCCGGCGCCGGTGGCCCCGAACGAGTGCCGCAGGTCGTGCAGTCGGAAATCTTCCAATCCTGCGCAACGGCGGATCGAATCCCACGGTCCTTTGATGTCGTGCCTGGGCTGGTCAGGGCGGCTTGAGGCAATAACGAAGTCTCCGGCTTTCGGAATCCGTGCAAGCACTTCGAGCGCGGGCTGGGAGAGGACAACGACTTTGCGCCCCGTCTTGCTGTCCGGCAACATCAGGACGCCCCTCTCCTCGTCAAAATCGCTCCACCGCAGGTGAAGAATTTCTCGCAGTCGGCAACCGGTGAACAAAAGAAGTCGAATGGCTTCCGTCACGAATGGCGAGACCTTGGTGATGCGATTGTCCTTCTGGATGTGCTTGGCCATTGGGATAGTCTCGTCCACATCCCATGGAAGGCCAATACTCTCGGCCTGACGCAGCACCTCGCCTAGTCGAGCCAGTTCGTTGGACGTCAGATAGCGTTCTCGTCCCTGCTCCCGAAATCGGGTCACGCCCCGAGCCGGACGGATTTCTTCCGGGATTTCTCCGATGCGAGCCGCCCAGGTGAAGAGGCCGGAGACAACTACAATGCAGCGATTGGCCGTCACACGGGTATCTTCGCCGATTTTGCGATGGAGCTTCCCAATGTCCGCTGGTGTCACCTCGCGGGCCCGTTTATCACCGATCTCAGGCAGGATGTGTTTGCGGAAGTAAATTTCATAGAGCGCCGCAGTCCCAGGCTTTCGGGTCGGGGTCACCTCTTCGCGCATAAATCGGTCTGCCAGTTCTTGGACCGTCGGCGCCTTACGGCGAGCAGCCCAATCCAGTTTGACCTCTTCGCCCCGCCGTACGCTGGTCAACACCTCTTGGGCCTGTTTGCGCGCCTCGTCAGGCGTAAACGTTCCAAGCTTTCCGAGTGTGATGCGCTTCTTCCCAATCCCGCGACCTCCGCCATGGGGCCGATACTCTACAACCCAGCTGCGACCGCCCGACGGGGTAACCCGGCAACCAAAGCCGGCCAGCGTTCCATCATAGAGGATGTAGGTCGAAGCTTTCGGCGTCAGCCTATCGACGACCGACTTGGTCAGCTTGACGGGCTTATTTAGGCGAGCATCCGTTGAGGCTGGCCTTGTCATCTTTGTCGCCACCTTGTCGCCACCGGCTGGGCAGACGCAGTAAAGTCGGGTAACGATCAGTACTCGTCATGCATTGAAAAACAAGTGTTTTTCGATATTTTGTAAGCGCTGGGGATAATCGGAAACATCGAACCGTCAAGCTGGGGGACTAGGGGTCGTGGGTTCGAATCCCGCCGCTCCGACCAATATCCGCTTAGAAAATCAAAGCTTGGACGCATCGGGCTCCCCTACCCGGTTCTCTGAAAAGAGAACAGACCGGCATCAAAGCGCGCGAGTCGGAGCGCAAAGTCCCGAAAAAGTCCCGAATGATGTTCGCGCGGCGTTCACGTCTACGCCTGAACTGCCAAACGTAGCCGCTGCTCGCGAACGTGACCGCTTGGCTCCTGAGCGTATCCTCAGCGACGGAGCCAAACCGGCAGGACCACGACCCGACCGCGCAGCCCGTATTGTGGCATCCGAATTCCAGAACGCGCGCCATAGGCGCATTCGATAGCGACTCCGACGTTGGCGAGCCCGTCTGTCGGGAGCGAACCCTAGCGCGCTGAGGAGCCGCAGTACCATGGCTACGGGCCGCAAAAGAAAAAGGGCCACCAGAAATGATCCTGTGACCCTTGGGAGAGGGCAACGACTTGCGCCGACCCTCAGGGCGCCGTTCCGGTTGTGCAGCAGCCTGGTGGCGATGCCCCGCATCATAGCAGATTGTAAGGCCGACCGCATGACCCCGGCCTCCCCGTGAGAGGGTTATTCTGGTGCAGCTATGTCCGGCTCCACGCTCGGCTCCGGTGGACATTCAGCGGTTTGAGAATTGGAATGCAAGAGCCGACGAAAGCTGAAATTGCTCGCAGTTACCTCACGGACTCGCAGGCGTTTTTGATCGCGGCGCAGGTACTTGAACGATCCAGAAACAAGCGGACAACATTCGCTTTCAGTCCCAAATACTATCTGATCCGCCAGGCAATCGAGCTCATCCTGAAATCATACATCCTTGTGGCCGGAGGGACGAAAAAGGAATTGATGCACGTCGATGTGCGGCACAACCTTTTGAGGCTTTTCAACCGAGCCACCGAATTAGGACTTGTGCCAAATGACCAGCGGATCGGACCGCTGATCCAGATGCTGGGCCCATATCACTCCGAATACCGCTTTCGTTATCGGAAAGCGGGTTTCATGACGGTCACAGAGACAAGGGTGATGTGCAAGATTGCGGAGAAGCTCATCGGACAAATAGCGCCGACTGTTAATGCCGCGATGCGCGCGCACATTGCGGCACAACGCGCCACGAACCGTCGTGATGTTTATCAATCGCATTTCCGCGCCGTCTCACATGAGATCAATGCGCAGAACTGTTCACCTGTCGATCCCGCGCAAATCGACATGCTGTTCAAGAAATAGCCCAACAATCACATGCAATTCTTCGGCCCAGTTTATCGCTGAAATTGCTTTTCTCCCCTTCTCTCGCAGGATCCAGCGCAAGCCGATCGTTTCAAGCTGGCGATGTCATGCATAGCTCCAGAGGCCGGACGATCCGATCAGTGACAGCTGCTCTGTCATGCCCTCGAGATCGCCGCAACCATCTTCTGCAGGGTCCAGATCTAAATCAAGTTCGGTGCCGTGCGGTGCGCTGAAGGTGGGAAAACTTTAGCGAATAGTCGATCCCTCTCGACTCAGGCGCGAGGTCGCAGCCATGATTTTACCGTCACGAGGGAGACGAACATGGCAAACGTCAAAGGCGAGCACGGCTGTGCGTACGCTATTAGTTATGGACGATGCACAAGAACTGCATCGATGGCCCACTGATCGAAGCATTGCCGGTCTGGAACGCCCTCACACCACGTCACGCCAGGCGGTACCTGCCGTCTCCGAGACAACCTTGCTGAGATCAACGGCATCTTCACCTGGCACACGGATGCGCTTGAATTTCATTTCCTGCGCCTCGAGCGGCTTGGTCGCGTCAAGCCCCATCTTGGCGCCCACACCGTTGCGCGTCGACGGATCGAGTTTCGATCCCTGACTTTCACCAACGACCAAAAGATCGCGGTCGGCTTGGAAACGCGTCGCAATTGCCCACTCGACCTCCGCCGGATTATGGATGTCGACATCCTCATCCACCACGACCACCTGCTTGATGTCGTAATGTCCGGCAAAGGCGCCCATCATGATGTTCTTGGCCTCGCCATCCTGACGCTTGGCGATCTGTACATAGAGGTGATAGCGGCAGACCCCGCCCCGGGCGAGATGCACGTCGCGCACATTCGGGAAGCTGCGTTGCAGATGCGCGAGCATCGTCGCTTCGCGCGGAATGCCGCCGAGCAGAAGATGCTCGAGCCCGCCGCCGACGATGGTGTGGAACATGGCGTCCTTGCGATGCGTCAGCGCTGTGATCTCAATAACGTGGCGCTTGGCAGGCTCGCCGTAATACTGCGGAAACTCGCCGAACGGCCCTTCCATCTCGCGGATCTGCGGCAACAAACGGCCTTCGACGACGATCTCGGCTTCGGCCGGCACGCGCAATTCGCTGGTCACGCATTTCACGACCGGCAACGGAGTTCCATGCAAAGCCCCGGCAATAGTGAGTTCGTCGAAATCGATCGGCACGATCGCCTGCGACGACAGCAGCGTCAGCGGATCGACACCGACAACGATCGCAACATCGAGCGGCTGCCCTGCACTCTCCGCCATCTCGAAGTACATGTGTGTATGCCGTGGCAGCAGTAGCGCGCCGAGTCTGTTCGGTCCGCTCACTTGAAGGCGATGGATCGAGACGTTCTGAATACCGGTGACGGGATTGCGCGCAATCAAAAGACCCGCAGTGATATACGCGCCGTTGTCATGCTCGTTGTGAACCGGTAGCGGCAATTGCTTGTATAGATCAACATCGCGTTGAACGACCTGCTGCACCGGCGCGTCCTTCACCTCTTTCCAGGGTAGCGGATTCAAAGCCGCATCCTGAAAGCGGGAGAGCACATCCTTCGGATCGACGCCCATAGCCTCGGCGATCCATTGGCGATCGGACACAAGACCCGAAATAACCGGGATGGCGTGGCCGTCCGGATGCGGAAAGAGCGTTGCCTTCTCTCCATCGAGACGCTTGGCAATGGCCGCAAGTTCGAATTTCAACGGGATGCCTGATTGAATGATGGCGAGGCGGCCGCGCACGGCAAGATGATCAAGCCAGCCGCGCAACGTGGTGACCGGCTGCAGACGATTGCTCCCCGCGCCGGTGATTGCGGTCCTTGCGAGGTAGGCCGTGTCCGCCATGTCAATCCTCTCCACTTTCGTTTATTGAACGCAACGCCTTGCAACGCGTTCTTTGTGGCATCTGCTTTGATGCATTGCGGATCGGATGGCAACCTGAGCTGCTGCGGAACGAAGACGTAAAACGGCGCAAAAAGCGACGCACAAAAAAGAATGAGACGAAATGATCAGAATGACGCACTGCAACATCCGGTCCGACTGTCTTCCATTCAGCAAATTTGAAATATCTGCGCCGCCCTGTTCGTTGCGACAACCGGTATGAGTGGACGCGCGACCCGATCGTGATAGAACGGCACTAGCCCATAAATTGTGGAAGCCCGGGCAGAGGATATGTCGACCGCGTTGCGCATCGCTCATGGTGAATTCGGCCGTGTCGCCCTGCTCGACATGGACCGCTCATTGGTGCGCCACGCTCATCCGCATTGCCATGTGCTGGTCAAGGCGAGCGGTGCCGATACGCAATTTGCCGTCGGTGATCATCTTGTCCCTCTCACCGATACGCAGGCGGTCCTGATCAACACATGGGAACCGCACGCTTACGTCCATTATCAGGATCGCCCGCGGACCACGATCCTCGCTCTTTATATTGAGCCCGACTGGCTGAAGAGCTTCCGGCCGAACTGGGCAGCGAGTGGCGCACCTGGCTTTTTTGAGCGGCCTGTAGGCGAGGTGTCACCGCGCATCCGTCGTCTGTCGATGGATCTTGCAACACAGATGCTCGCCGATCCCACAGCCGAGGCCACCGAAATTTTACTGTCGAGTCTGATGATCTCCATCATCGAGCGCTTTACGCCGTGGCGCGCAATGTCCACCCTGTTGCGCGATTTCGAGGTGCGACACAGCCAGTTCGACTGGCGTGTCCGGCGCGCCATCAACGTCATCCGCGCCAATCCGAAGGCGGCTCCGGACGTCAACGCACTGGCCAAGGAAGCCGGTCTGTCGCGCGCGCATTTCTATCGCCTGTTCGAGCAGTCAACGCGCATGACTCCGCATCTCTACGTCAATCTTCTCCGCATGGAACTGGCCGTTAAAACCGTAGTCCATAGCGACGAAAGCCTGGCCGTCGTCAGCGATACGCTCGGCTTTGCCGCTCCGAGCCACTTCACGCGCTTTTTCCGGGATCATTCCGGCGTCAATCCCAGCGAATTCCGGCAAGTCGCCCGATTGGGCTCGGCGTTCTCCGCCTGAGGGCAATCGAAGTCTCAAAGGGACTCGTCGGTATGTCCAAATGAGACTTCTTGGTAAGGAATGAGACACAGCGGTATCGCTCCGACCAATGAACCATGACAGCTTGTCATCCAACGCGCCGGCAAGAGCGCGTTGGAGGGAGACGTCTTGGGTTCGAATATGTCGAGCAGAGCCACCAGTTGGTGCGGGCAATCCGTTGAGCGCGTGGAAGACGCTGCGCTGCTGTTGGGTCGCGGCCGTTTTATTGACGACCTCGGCGTAAAACCGGGTACGCTTCACGCAGCCATCCTTCGCTCGCCCCACGCTCACGCCAATATCACGGCCATCCGCATCGACGCCGCACAACAGATGCCGGGCGTTGCGGCCATTCTGACCGGCCCCGACATCACCGCCAATTCGACCAGTCTTCCGGTTGGCGTGCGCGCCCAGATTGAGTGCTGGCCGATTGCAGTGGATCGCGTGCGCTATGTCGGTGAGCCGGTTGCAATCGCCATCGCAACAAGTCGCTATGTCGCCGAAGACGCGCTCGATTTGGTCGAGGTGGAGTACGAAACGATTGCGCCGGTCGTCGATCCGCTCGCCGCGCTCGACAACGATGGTCCCATCCTGCACCCCGCGTTGAGCTCTAATCTCGTCAATGAACGCCATTTCCGCTACGGCGATCCGGAGCAGGCCTTCGCCGACGCCGCGCATAGGTTCTCGGTCACGATCCGCTATCCACGCAATTCGTGCACGCCGATGGAGACCTACGGTATCGTCGCCGAATACGATCCCGGCGAAGACGCTTACGACGTTCTCACCAATTTCATGGGCCCGTTCAGCCTGCACAGCGTGATGGCGCGCGCGCTGAAAGTGCCGGGCAATCGCTTCCGTCTGCGCACGCCGCCAGATTCCGGCGGCAGCTTCGGCGTCAAGCAAGGCGTGTTTCCCTACGTCGTGCTGATGGGTGTTGCCGCACGCATATGCGGCCGCCCGGTCAAGTGGATCGAGGACCGGCTGGAGCATCTCGCCGCCTCGGTGTCGGCGACCAATCGCGTGACGACGCTGGAAGCCGCCGTTGACGCTGATGGGCGCGTCCGTGCCTTGTCTTATGACCAGATCGAGGATGTCGGCGCGCATATCCGGGCACCCGAGCCGGCAACGCTTTATCGCATGCACGGCAATCTCACCGGCGCATACGACATCCGCAATGTCTCGGTGCGCAACCGCGTCGTCGTCACCAACAAGACGCCGACGGGCCTGAACCGCGGCTTTGGCGGCCCTCAGGTTTACTATGCTCTTGAGCGGCTGATGCAGCGAATCGCGATCGAACTCACGCTCGATCCACTTGATGTCATCCGCAAGAACCTCGTTCCATCCGGAGCCTTCCCCTATCGCACCGCGACTGGCGCACTGCTGGATTCAGGCGACTATATCAAAGCGTTCGATATTGCACTTTCCGATGGCCAGTTCGATGAATTGCGCAAGCGGCAAGCACAAGCGCGCGCCGAAGGCCGCATCTACGGTATCGGACTGACTGCCGCGGTTGAGCCCAGCGTCTCGAACATGGGCTACATCACGACCGCGCTGACGCCGGAAGAGCGGCGCAAGGCCGGTCCCAAGAACGGCGCGCAAGCGACGGCGACGATTTCGCTCGACCCGCTCGGCTCCGTGTCTGTTCATGTCGCCTCGGCGCCGGCCGGACAGGGGCATCGCACCGTGCTGGCGCAGATCGTTGCCGATGAGTTCGGACTGAAGCCGTCCGACATACGGGTTGTCGCCGAACTCGATACGGCCCGCGATGCTTGGTCGATCGCCTCCGGCAATTATTCCAGCCGCTTTGCCGCGGCGGTCGGCGGCGCGGCGCATCTCGCGGCCGGCAAGATCAAGGCGAAACTCGCAAGGTCTGCAGCGGCGCAGCTCAATGTACCGGTATCGGACATCGAGTTCGCACAGGGACGCGTTCGCGCACGCGGCAATCCCGATAACGCGGTCTCCTTCTCGCGACTTGCCGCGGCCAGCCATTGGTCGCCCGGACTGGTACCGGAAGAAAACCAGGCGCTGCGCGAGACCGCCTTCTGGACGCCACCGGAACTGACGCCGCCGACCGAGCACGATGAAGTCAACTCCTCGCTTTGCCACGGATTCATTTTCGATTTCTGCGGCGTCGAGATCGATCCCATCACCGGTGCCGTCCGGATCGACAAATATGTGACGATGCACGACTGCGGCCGCATCCTGCATCCCGGCATGGTGGAAGGACAGGTCACCGGCGGCTTCGCGCATGCTGTCGGCGCCGCCCTGTATGAGGAATTCGCTTACGGGCCGGACGGCGCGTTCCTGACTGGCACCTTCGCCGATTATCTTGTGCCGACGGCAACCGAAGTCCCCTCGCCCGTTATCCTGCATCTGGAAACGCCGTCGCCGTTCACGCCGCTCGGCACCAAAGGCGTCGCCGAAGGCAATTGCATGAGTACGCCGGTCTGCCTCGCCAACGCGGTCGCCGATGCTCTTGGCGTTGAATCGATCGATCTGCCGCTCACGCCCGCGAAGATCGGAGCGTTGCTGCACGGCGATGAAAAGCCGCAGCGCCATGGCAACCCCGCTCCCGTCACGTCCGCGAAAGGCGGCGGCCGCGCCTTGCACGGTCAGGGCGAAGCTCGGGTCGCCGCAGCGCCCGAGTCCGTCTGGCAGATGCTGCTCGATGCTGACACGCTCGCCTCCATCATTCCCGGCGCACATGGCGTGCAGAAGCTGTCCGACACGCATTTCAAGGCGGTGGTGACGCTGGGCGTTGGCCCCGTCACGGGACGCTACAAGGCCAATATCCAATTGTCCGATCTCGTGCGGCCGAAATCCGTGACATTGACGGGTGTTGTAACCGGCGCCCTCGGCGACGGACGCGGCTCCGGCCGCATCACCCTGATGCCGACCGCGGATGGCGGCACGATCCTCGCCTATGACTACGATGCCGAAATCGGCGGCAAAGTCGCGTCGATCGGCGGACGCCTGCTCGACGGCGCCGCGAAGATGGTGATCCGGCAATTCTTCGCAGCGCTCGCGCGGAAAACCGGCGGCGCACCCAAGCGCAACTTCTTTGCAAGATTATTCGGAGGCGGCAAATGAAGCCCGCCCGTTTCGATTATTTGCGTGCCGACACGCTGGCCGAGGCGCATGCCGCGCTAGCGGAAGACGGCAACGACGCTCGCATCGTTGCCGGCGGACAGACGCTGATGCCGATGCTGTCGATGCGACTGGCCCGCCCCAAGGTTCTTGTCGACATCATGCATCTTCCCGAATTGCGGACGATCGCAAACACCAACAATACCATTCGTGTCGGCGCAGCGGTGCGGCAGGCCGAATTGCTCAACTGGCCGGAACTTGCGAAGGCACAGCCCCTGCTCGCCGCCGCCCTTCCGTGGGTCGGCCATCCGCAGACGCGCAACCGCGGCACAATCTGCGGCTCCGCCGCGCATGCCGATCCGAGCGCAGAAATCCCGCTCGCGCTGATCGCACTCGGCGGCACGGTGGAATTATCGTCTCGCCGCAAGCGGCACAGCGTTGCCTCCGAAGACTTCTTCACCGGCATGATGTCGACCGCGCGCGGCGACGACGAGATGATCGAAGCGGTGACATTCCCCACAGCGAAGCGCGGTAACGGCTATGCCTTCAATGAATTCGGCCGCCGTCACGGCGATTTCGCCATCGTCGCCTGCGCAGCCGTCGTCGCCGACAAGGAGACACGGCTCGCCATTGGCGGCGTTGCCGACCGGCCATCGGTTCGCGAGTTTGGCACGCTGGACGGCACTACACTGGACGATGCGTTGAATGACTTCGCGTTCGATCTCGATGCCCGCGACGATCTGCATGCAACCGCGCGCTATCGACGAGAACTGGTGCGCCGGATGGGTCGCGCCACGATCGAGGAGGCCCGCCGATGCCGCGCCTGAACGCCAATGCGCGCCACCGCATTCGCTTCACCGTCAATGGCCGCGTGATGGAAACCGAGGCCGAACCTCGCGCGCTGCTCAGCGACGTGCTGCGTCATGACCTTGCACTGACCGGCACGCATGTCGGCTGCGAGCATGGCGTCTGCGGTGCCTGCACCATTCAGATCGACGGCGTCCCGGCGCGTTCGTGCCTCACGCTCGCCGTGCAAGCCGACGGCGCCGACATTCGCACCGTGGAAGCACTGGCGCCGGCTCCCGGTCGATTGTCCGTTCTCCAAGAGGCGTTCCGGCGGCATCACGCCCTGCAATGCGGCTTCTGCACGGCGGGCATCCTGATGTCCCTCGATAGCTATCTTCGCCGACATCCCGACCCGTCCGAAGGCGAATTGCGGGACTATCTCGGTGGACATCTGTGTCGCTGCACGGGTTATGTCCCCATCGTTGCCGCAGCCCTCGACGCAGCCAGAAAACTCCAAGAGGAGCCTGCCCATGCTTGATCTTGGCAACAGTTTCCTCAACAGCGTCGAGCGCAAGCCCGATGCCCTGGCCTTTGTCGACGGGCCGGTGCGCCTCACCTACGCGCAGGCCTATGAGAAAATTTCGGCGCTTGTCGCCGGCTTCGACGAACTCGGCCTGATGCCGGGTGACCATCTCGTCACCGCTCTCCAGAACCGTTACGAGGCGGCGCTGATCCACTGGGCCTGCCAGTTCGCCGGCCTCGTCATCACGCCGTTGAACTGGCGCTCGAAAGCCGACGAGATCGATTACGGTATCGAGAATTCGGAAGCCAAGGCGATCGTGTTCGAGAGCGTCTCCGCCGAGGCGACGCGGCTTTCGTCGGAAGCGCAGGCGCGCAAGCGCATTGCCCTCGAAGGCGCGCAGGCCGGCGAAACGACGTTCGATAGCCTCATCAACCGGAAGGCGGCGCCTGCCGAGCCGCGCGTGTCCGCCAATGCCTGGTCGGTGATGCTCTACACATCCGGCACCACCGCCAAGCCGAAGGGCGTGCCGCGCCGCCAGCGGGCCGAGCGCGCGGCCGCCCTCGCCCATGTCGCGCAGAATCTTTACGGCATTGGCGAATGTACGCTTGGCGTGATGCCGCTCTATCACACGATGGGCGTTCGCTCGCTTCTGGCGATGTCGCTGATCAACGGCACCTTCGTGTGCATGCCACGCTTCGATATCGCCAACGCCCTCAAACTGATTCAGGAGGAACGCGTTAGCAATCTCTATCTCGTGCCGACGCTGTATCACGACCTCATTCACTTCGAAGACTTTGGCAAATTCGATGTCAGTTCGGTGCGCAAGCTCGGCTTTGCCGGTGCGCCGATGACGGATGGGCTGCTCAAGGAGCTGACGGCCATCTTCAGGCCGGACCTGTTCGTCAATCATTACGGCTCGTCGGAAGTCTACACGTTCACGATCGACCAGAACGCGCCGAAGAAGCCCGGCTCGGCCGGACGCGCGGGCATCAACCAGCGCATCCGTGTGGTGAAGCTTGGCGCCGGATCGCCGGACGATATCGCCGATGTCGACGAGGAAGGCGAGATCATTGCCCTCCTCCTCGGCGATGAATCCTTCGAAGGATATTGGCGCCGGCCGGATGCGAACGAGAAGTCGCTTCGCAAAGGCTGGTACTTCACCGGCGACACCGGCTATTTCGACAAGGACGGCGATCTGTTCGTCACCGGCCGCGTCGATGACATGATCATCACCGGCGGCGAGAATGTCTCGCCCGTCGAGATTGAAAGCTGCCTGTCGTTGCACCCTGCCGTATCCTTAGTCGCCGTTGTCGGCCTGCCCGACGAACGCTGGGGCAAGATCGTTACCGCCTTCGTCAAGCGCCGCAGCAACGTGCAGGAAACCGAACTCGACCAGTTCTGCCGCACGTCGGGCCTTGCCAATTTCAAGCGGCCGCGCCGCTACATCTTTGTTTCAGACATTCCCAAATCGCCGGTCGGAAAACTTCTGCGCCGCAAGCTGGTCGCTGGCGAGTTCGAGATCGAAGAGCAATCCCGCAAAAAAGCAATGCAGTAGGACGACAGTAATGACATTCAATGATCCGCGCCTCGCGACGCTCAACGGCTTCCGGGTCGAACTGACAGCGGAAAAGCAACGCGCCGACATTATCTTGGATCGGCCTCCCCTCAACGTGATCGAGATGCCGCAGCGCGACCAGTTGCGGCTTGTCTTTGAAGCGCTCGACGAAGACGATCGTGTGCGTGTGATCGTGTTGCGCGGGATTGGTGAGCATTTTTCGAGCGGCGGCAACATCAAGGGATTCATGGAAGCCTCGCCCGAGCATGTCTCCAAACTGGCCTGGAATATTGCAGCTCCGGCCCGGTGCACAAAGCCGGTGATCGCAGCCAATCGCGGCTACTGCTTCGGCGTCGGTTTCGAGATTTCGCTGGCTTGCGACTTCCGCATCGTATCGGAGACGTGTCTTTACGCCCTCCCCGAACAGAAGCTCGGCCAGATTCCCGGCTCTGGCGGGTCTGCACGTTTGCAGAAAATCGTCGGCATCACCCGCACGAAGGACATCGTGATGCGCTCGAAACGTATTCCGGGCAAGCAGGCTCTGGACTGGGGCATCGCTACCGAATGCGTGCCGGATGACAAGCTGGAAGCTGCGACCGATGCCCTCGTCGATGAATTGCTGACCTTCTCGCCGCTCGCGCAACGCACGGCCAAGAAACTGCTCAACGATACGGAAGACTCGACGCTTGCTATTGCCATCGAGCTTGAGGGGCATTGCTACAGCCGCCTGCGCCAGTCCAACGACTTCAAGGAAGGGGTTGAAGCGTTTCACAGCAAGCGCGCAGCGAAGTTCATTGGGAGCTGACGACGACCTGCGGGCGGCTCGCGCCACCCGTCAATAATCCATAGGGAGAAATGCCATGAGGACCTTCAAGACAGTCACCTTTGCTACCCTGATGTCGGCAACGGCATTGACCGCCGCTCACGCAGCCGATCCGATCAAAATCGGCGTCGTAACACCGCTCAGCGGCACCTATGCGGGAATCGGACAGCAGGTGAAATGGGGTCTCGAACTCGCCACCAAGGAAGTGAACGCGGCGGGCGGCATCATGGGCCGTCCGGTCGAACTCATCTTCGAGGACGAAGAAGCAAACCCCGCCGTCGCCGTGCAGAAGGCGGACAAGGTGTTCCAGGTCAACAAGGTCGACTTCCTGACCGGCACCGTGAATTCCGGCTCGACACTGGCGGTCGGCCAGGTCGCCGAACGCGCCGGCAAGCTGATGGCAACGACAGTCTCCTTCGCCGACTCCATCACCTCCGATAAATGTTCGCCGAATGTCTATCGTGTGAATGCACGCGCCGGACAGCAATCGGCCGCCCTAGCCGTATGGATGGCGAAAGACAAGCCGAAGGCAAAGGTGTTCTATCTTGGCCCGGATTACGAGATGGGCCGTTCGACCGTTGCCGCCTTCAAGCAGAGCGCCGAGAAGGTTGGCGCACAGACCGGCGGCGAAGTGTTCGCGCCGCTCGATTCCAAAGACTATACGCAATATTTCGGTCAGCTTCGCGCCGCCCGCCCGCAGGTGCTCTACACATCGGTCGCCGGCAATGACACCGTGCGCCTGTTCACGCAGTTGCAGGAATTCGGCCTTCTCAACAACCTCACCGTTGTCGGCGCTTCCGGCACCGTGACGGCGCAGAATATCGGCGCCATCGGCAAGGCTGCGGAAGGCTTCGTCACCGGCGTCGGCTATTCGGCCGAAATCGATACGCCCGAAAACAAGAAGTTCGTCGAGGCCTTCAAGGCCGCCAACAAGACCGATCCCGATCTCTACGGCGCGGACTCCTACGGTCTGATCTACGCCTACAAGGCGGCGGTCGAGAAAGCCCAGAGCACAGATACCGACAAGGTCCGCGAGGCCTTCAAGGACCTGAAGTGGAAGACCCCGCAAGGCGAAAAGACGCTGCGCGCGGGCGATCATCAGGCCGTCCAGACCATGTATGTCGTGCGTGTCAACAACGGCAAGTTCGGCATCGTCGGCGAGGTGAAGGGCGAAGACGCGATCGGCGCCGACACCTGCACGCGCTTCTGATCGAAACGGATATCAGGCGCGAGGCACAACGATGGCCGGAGCTATCGACTATTTCCAGTTCGTTCTGGCTCCCCAGATCGTCATCGGCCTCGTGCTCGGTGTCGCTGTGATCCTGGTGGCGCTCGGGCTGACCATCATTTTCGGTCTGCTCGATGTGATCAACATGTCGCATGGCGAGTTCTACGCACTTGGCGCCTTTATCAGCGTCTCGCTCGCAGCGCTCGGCGTGCCATTCTGGCTGCTTCTGGTGCTCGTGCCGGCACTGATGCTGCCGGTCGGCTATATCGTGGAGCGCGTGCTGATCCAGCGCGTGTTTCACTCACCGGACCGGCATGTCACGACGTTGCTGCTGACCTTCGGCCTTGGCCTCGTGCTGGAAGATGTCTTCCGGCTGATCTGGGGACCCAATCCGCTGCGGCCGGATACGCCGATCCGCGGCGCCATCGAGGTGGTGGGCCTGTTCCTGCCGCTCTATCGCGTCTTCATGATCGGCATCGGCGCACTGATCATCATTGGTACCGCGCTGGTGGTCTATCGCACGCGCATCGGCGCCATGGTGCGCGCCGCCGCCTTCGATCGCAACATGGCGGCCTCGCTCGGCGTACCGGTGCAGTTGGTCTATGCCGGCGCGTTCGCTTTCGGCGTCTCGCTCGCAGGCCTTGCCGGCGTGCTGCTCGCGCCGATCTATTCGGTGTTTCCGACGATGGGCCGCGACTTCATTCTCATGGCCTTCACCGTGGTGATCGTCGGCGGCATGGGCTCCATTGCCGGTGCCGTCATCGCCGGCCTGTTCCTGACGCAGGTTCAGGCCATCGCTTCTCTCTATATTTCCCCGGTATGGACCGACCCGATCGTATTCGGGATCATGGTCATCATGCTGATGGTACGGCCGCAAGGGCTGTTCGGACGGCTCGGCCATGCGTGACGCTCTGACCAATTCCATGCGGGCGAGCCACCTGCTCGCGCTCGTTCTGGTCCTCTTCGCACTCATCACCGCTGCCGTGGGCGCTGCGATGAACGACACTTTCTATCTGCGGCTCGCCACCGAGGCGCTGATCTTTGCCGGCCTCGCTTTGTCGGTCGACATCCTCCTTGGCTATACGGGCCTGCTCTCGCTCGGACAGGCGCTGTATTTCGGGCTCGGCGCCTACATCTCCGCGCTGACGCTGATGCAGGTGCCGTCCTTCTGGGCAGCGTTGCTGGTGGCCATCGTATCCGGACTCATCCTTGGCCTCGTCGGCGGCTTCATCGCGCTGCGCGTGCGCGGCGTCTATTTCGCGCTGATCACCTTCGGCATGGCGCAGGTGATTGCCAAGGTCGTCTACAACACCAGAGCCGTAGGCGCCTCCGATGGCATGACCGGCGTGCCGATCATCAATGTCAATCTCGGCATCACCTCGATCTCGAGTGCATCGCCGGCCGGCTTCTTCCTCGTCGTGCTGGCCGTGACGATCGTGCTCTATGCCGTCGCTGCCTATCTGCTCGATACACCGTTCGGTCGCCTGCTGATCGCGATCAAGGCCAATGACCGACGTGTCCCCTTCCTCGGCTACAAGGCGACCACACTGCGTCTCGGCTCCTATGTGCTGGCGGCAACCATCGCCACCGTATCCGGCGCGCTCTACCCGATGCTGCGCGGCTTCGTATCGCCGGAGCTATTGTTCTTCTCGACGTCGGGCAACGCCGTCATCACCGTCATCCTCGGCGGTGTCGGCACGCTGGTCGGTGCACTCTATGGCAGCGTGCTGCTGACCGTCCTGAAATCGGTGATCGGCAGCTGGACCGAACACCATCTGATCATCATCGGCCTTCTGTTCATGGGCGCGGTGATCTTCTTCCCGCAGGGCCTGATGGGTGTCGTCCGGCCTTGGGTCGCAAAGTGGCTGTCGCGTGGAGGCAAGCGATGACCACACCCGTTCTCGAAACCCGCAATCTGTCCATCTGGTTCGGTGGCTTGCGCGCTGTCGACAATGTGAGCTTCAGCGTCGCCCGCAACCGCATCACCACCATCATCGGACCGAACGGCGCCGGCAAGTCGACCGTGTTCAACCTGATCTCGGGCGCGATGCGTCCGCGCGCTGGTCATGTGTTGATCGAAGGGGCCGATTACACCGCGCAGCCCCCTTACAAGATGCAGGCGGCGGGGCTGGCGCGTTCGTTCCAGATCACCAACCTGTTCTTCAATCTGTCCGTCGCCGAAAACCTTCGTCTCGCCTCGCAGATCCTCGAGCCGTGGCGCATGGCGTGGCAACCCGTCTCCGCGAGCAAGGCCGCGCTGGCGCGTGTCGATGAATTGCTGGAACGGTTTTCGCTCACCGGCAAGGCGGACTACCAGGCCGGTGAACTCTCGCATGGCGAACAGCGCCGCCTCGAGGTCGCTGTCGCGCTGGCCTGCAAACCCAAGGTGCTGCTGCTGGATGAACCGACCCAAGGCATGAGCCATGGCGACACGCAGGACACGGCTGAGCTGATCAAGTCGCTGACCAGCGACGTGAGCGTGCTGCTGATCGAGCATGACATCGGTCTTGTCATGAGCCTGTCGGACCATGTCATCGTGATGCATCAGGGCCAGAAGCTCGCCGAAGGCGCTCCCACCGAGGTTCGCAACAACCCGGCCGTTCAGGCCGCCTATTTCGGGCACGCCTGACATGCTCGAAATCCGCAACCTTCACACGAACTACGGTTCGAGCCACATCATCCAGGGCATCGACATCTCGGTGCGCGGCGGCGAGGTGTTTGGCATTTTTGGCCGCAATGGCGTCGGCAAGACCACGTTGCTGAAAGCAATTGCCGGCTGGGTCAAGCCGTTACAGGGCGAGGTCGATTTTGCCGGCACGCGCATCGACGGACTCCGGCCCGATCGCATCGCCCGGCTCGGCGTCGGCCTTGTGCCGGAAGACCGCCGGATATTCCCCGGCCTGAGCGTCGAGGAAAATCTCACACTCGGTTTCCTGCAGGTCCCGGGCCGCTCGCGTGCAGCAAGCCAGGAAGCGCTGGAGAACATCTACAAACGCTTCCCGCGCCTCTCCGAACGCCGCCGTCAGAACGGCACGACCTTGTCGGGCGGCGAACAGCAGATGCTGGCGATGGCCCGCGTGATGATCGGTAAACCCAAGCTCCTGCTGATCGACGAACCAAGCGAAGGCCTTGCGCCCATGATCGTGGAAGAGTTGTTCGCGATCATTCGGGAAATGAAGGCGGCAGGCTGCACCGTGCTGCTCGTCGAGCAGAATGTGCATAAGGCGCTCGCCGTGTGCGACCGCTTCATCGCCATCGAACGTGGCCGCGTCATGTTGAGCGGCGATGCCAGGAACAAGGACGATTGTGAACGGCTGATCGACGGCATTGCCGTCTAGCGTGCACTTAAAGCAATACTTCGGGAGGAAACCACGATGAATAAAGTGAAGTCATTTTTAGCGGCAGCGTTTCTATGTGCGGCAACGAGCGTCAGCGCGCAGGCGCAGACCGACTATCCGAACCGTCCGGTGACGGTGATCATGCCCTTCGCCGGCGGCAGTGCCAGCGACGTCATCACGCGCATCCTGCTCGATCGCATGTCGAAGAATCTCGGCCAGCCTTTTGTGGTCGACAACCGGCCCGGCGCCGGCGGCAACACCGGAACGGCTGCGGCCGCGAAGGTCGCACCCGACGGCTACACGCTGCTGGTCAGTTCGTCCGGCCCGCTGGCTGCGAACAAGACACTGTTTAAATCCCTCCCGTACGAGCCGGAGAAGGATTTTACGCCGGTCTCGCTATTCGCGGTGATGCCGAACGTGGTCGTCGTCAATTCCAAGCTGCCGCCAAAGACACTTAGTGAATTCATCACCTATGCCAAAGCACATCCGAAGCAGCTCAATTACGGCAGCGTCGGCGTCGGCTCATCGCAGCATCTCGCAGGCGCTTTTTTCGATCAGGTGGCGGGGGTCGAACTCGTCCACGTTCCTTATCGCAACATCGCGCAATACACGCCTGACTTCATCGCCGGTCAGGTGCCTATCGGCTTCCAGCTTCTGCCGAATGTCGCCGCAATGCTGCAATCTGGCGATGCGCGCGCTCTGGCTGTCACCAGCGACAAGCGCATGACCGCCTTGCCGGATGTTCCAACCGCCGAAGAAGCAGGACTGAAGGGCTATCAGACCGGCGCATGGTTCGCGCTGCTCGGACCGGCCGGGATGCCAAAGCCCATCGTCGACAAGCTTTATGCGGCGCTGGCAGAGGCCGTGAAGGACCCACAGGTGCAAAAGCGCCTCACCGAACAAGGCGCCGAGCCGTTATCGCCCGGCCCCGATCACCTCAAGAAATTCATCTCGTCCGAACTGATCAAGCAGCGCGAGATTATTCAGAAGGCCGGTGTCGATCCGATGTGAGCCGCCGGCCGCTCTTTGCCGTTTGTTGGCATCTACCTACGGGGTAATTGTCCACGAACTCCGCCTGGACTCTACCCGCACAGGGCGGCGAACGGCCGTGCCTCGGTCCGGTCGTGGAACACGATGCTGGCGCCGAGCGCGGCCCGCTGCGCTGGCTGCAACGTCGCACATGCGGATGTGTGCGGAATGCCGGCCTCCGTCATGAACCGTCCGGTATCTGCGAGCGTTTCGACTTCCACCGCAACGGCCGCCATATAGGGCAATTCCGCAATCACCGCGCCTGGCAGCGCCCGCTGCGCCGCGTCGTGGCCCGTGATGTAGAGACGGCCGCGGTCCAGCTCGATCACATGCACTGAACCGTCCCGGCGTAGCGGCTTTCCGGTGAAGCATGCGAACTGCTCGGCGCGCGCCTCCGGCTCGGCGACCGCGATCAGCATTTCGGTCAGTCCGATCGCACCGTTGGCATGACCGAGCAGGTGCGGCTGCCACATCACTTCCGGCGCCATTTCCGGGAACACGGTCTGCACGCGTCCCTCCGGCCAGGCTTCCGGCGCAAGTCGCACCACACTGCCGCCGACTTCCGCCAGCGAGCCATCCTGCATCGGATGATTGCGGCGAATGCGTGCAATCGGCACCGGCTTCAGGCCGCGCTCGCTGAGCCCGGCGTGAAAGCGCTCTGGGTCGGCGGCGGAAAAGGCGATCAGATGCAGTCCATCATAGCGCGCCAGCGCCGCATGCAGGGCGGCCGCGATTGGCGTCTGCTCGCCGGTCGGGCCGAGCAGTTCAAGGAAACCGGTTCGCAGCATCACGCAGCGGTTTCCCGTGCCGAGCGGCTTCAACGGTTCGCCCGGCGTCAATGCGCTGCGATGCGCGTGGAAATCGGACACGGTGAAGCCGAGCCGCTGCAATGCGGCACCGGACTGCACGAATTCCGACACGAAGATACCCACGTGATCGAGAAAAACCTGATCGCGTACGGGAAACTGATGTTCATTCATGCGGAAGTCCGACTTTCCAGAATTCGTTGGACCGTCACCGGCGCCACGCTAAAAGGACCGCATGACAGATAGCCCTACGCATTTCAACACGATGACTCTTTCCGGATTGAACGCGATTGCCGCCGCCATCGCGCCTCACGTCAACAGAACGCCGCTCCTGCGCGCGAGCCGTCTCGGCGAGATGCTCGGCTGCGACCTCTGGATCAAGGCAGAGCTATTCCAGAAGACCGGCAGCTACAAGCCACGAGGCATGATCAACTCCCTGTCGCAGATCGACGAGGCGGCGCGCCACCGGGGCGTGATCACCTTTTCCGCCGGCAATGCCGCGCAGGGTCTCGCCTATGCCGCCAGAGCGTTCGGCGTGCCGGCCGTTGCCGTGATGCCGGCAAATGCCAGCGCGACGAAAGCCGAAGCGACTCGCGCCTACGGCGCGGAAGTGGTGCTGCACAGCACGGTGCCGGCCGAAACGCTGGCGCGCATGCATGAGCTGATCGCGCAGCACAACTACACATTTATCGCTCCCGGCGATCATCCCGACACCATCAACGGCAACGCGACGATCGGACTGGAAATTCTCGACGATCTGCCAGATGTCGATCTGGTCGTGACGCCGGTCGGCTCCGGCAGCGTTGGCGCCGGGCTTGCAACAGCCTTCATGGCGCGCAGCGCCACCACGCGCATCGTTGGCGTCAACCCGGCCGGCGCGGCCGCAATGCACCTGTCGCTCAAGGCCGGCAAGCCCACCAATCTGCCGAGCCCACCCGACACCATCGCCGACGGTCTCGCCTATCCATTCGGCGGACAACACACCTTCCCGTTCTTCCGCGATCGCGTCGAGGATGTCGTCACGTGCGAAGATGATGTCATCCGCGAAGCCATGCTGCTCCTGATGACGCGCACCAAGCTCTATGCCGAGCCGTCCGGCGCCGCGAGTCTGGCCGGTCTGCTAGCGCATCCGCAGTTGCTGCGTGGAGCGAAGCGTGTGGTCTGCGTCGTCACCGGCGGCAATCTCGATCCTGCGCGTCTTAAGAATCTTCTGTAACGCAAAATCACGCAGACTACCGTCGTTATAGCCCTGGCGTTGATGGAATAAAAGCCGAGGCTCTCCGCTTTTTTTGTTTTGACGCATTGTCTTCACGCGAAACCGGTGCCCACTTCGCTCGAAAACGCGTCAGAAAGCGACGGCCTGCCCGTCCTTGCGCGGGTCGGAGCCGGCGACATATCCGGCCGGCGTCCGCTGGATCACCTGCGCGCCGCCGAAAGCGAACACCGCATCCGGCGATTCAACCACGATCTCATGTCCGCGTGCGCGCAGCGCGTCCACCATCGCTGGATCGAAATTCGTCTCCACCGCCACCTTGCGGCCAGACACAACGCGCCAGCGCGGTGCATCCGCGGCCGCTTGTGGATTCTGTCCGTAGATCAGCGTCCGCACCGCAATCTGCGTATGTCCCTGCGCCTGCATCGGGCCGCCCATCACGCCGAAGGCCATATGCGGAGCGCCATCCTTGGTCATGAAGCCTGGGATGATGGTCTGGAACGGCCGCTTACGCGGACCGACCTCGTTCGCATGCCCGCGCTCCAACGTGAAACCGAAGCCTCGGTTCTGCAGACTGATGCCGGTGCCCGGCACTACGACACCGGAGCCAAAGCCCATGTAGTTCGATTGAATGAATGAAATCATCATGCCGGAGCTGTCCGCCGCGGCGAGATAGACCGTGCCGCCCGGTCGCGGCGCGCCATGTCCTGGATCGCCGGCCTTTGTACGATCGACAAGGCGCGCGCGTTCGGCGAGATAGTCCGGATCGAGCAGATCGGACGGACGCACATGCATCGCCTCCAGGTCGCCGACAAAGCGTTCGGTGTCGACCATCGCGATCTTGGTCGCCTCGATCATCAGATGCAGCGTCTCGATGTCATCGACCGGCGCATTGCCGATGCCCAGATGATTCAGGATGCCGAGCGTGATGAGGGTCGTGATGCCCTGCCCGTTCGGCGGCAGCTCATGCACGACAGCGCCGCCGAAGGCTTGCGACAGAGGATCGATCCACTCCGCCTGATGCTCAGCGAGGTCCTCGCGCGTCATCGCGGCACCGTGCTGGGCTGCATGCTCGATCATGCGTTCAGCCAGAACACCGCGATAGAAAGCCTCACCCGCGCTGTCGGCGATCAATTCGAGCGAGCGCGCATGATGCGGCATCTTGTATCGCTCGCCCGCATGCGGCGCGCGGCCGCCATTCAGGAAGGTTTCCGCAAAGCCGGGTCCGTCCGACAGCAGCTTCTCGCCATTGTGCCAGATCTTGGAAATGATCGGCGTCACTGGAAAGCCTTCGCGCGCATAGCGAATAGCCGGCTCGGCCACAGTCGAAAGCGGCAGGCGGCCGAACTTCTGCGAGAGCGCGACCCACGCCGACACGGCGCCCGGCACAGTGACGCTGTCCCATCCATGCTGCGGCATGGTCTTGCGGCCGGCGAAGCTTTCCGGCGTCCAGGCCTTCGGCGAACGGCCGGATGCGTTCAGGCCGTGCAGCGACTGGCCGTCCCACAGGATCGCATAGGCGTCACTTCCAATGCCGCAGCCGGTCGGCTCGACGACCACAAGCGCCATTGCCGCTGCCAGCGCCGCGTCCACCGCATTGCCTCCGCGCTCCAGCATGCGCAGGCCCGCTTGCGCAGCCAGCGGCTGCGAAGTGACGACGACGTTGTCTCCCATCACGGGAGAGCGCGCGGATGCGTAAGGCTGGCTGAAATTCATGACGTTACGGCAATGCTCCTGGATGACGTCGGGCTGAAGCCGCTCTCGCCGGTCAGCAGGCGCTGCCGCCAAATCGGCATTCAGCCCGACACAAATTGTTCGTTATCGGCCCGCGGACAAACCGGCAATTCGCGGTGGCGCTTTATTCGGCTTTGATACCGGTCGATTCGATGACCTGGCGGTGATGCTTGATCTCGTCGTTAATCCGGTTTGTCATTTCTTGCGGCGTACTCGCGATCACCGTCGCGAACTGGGCATTCAGCTTGTCGATGATCGGCTTCTGCTTGAGCGCGGCTACAACAGCCTTGTTGAGTGCATCGATCACCGGCTGCGGTGTACCGGCTGGAGCCGAAAGACCGACCCAGGTGGCAAGCACGACGCCCGGCAAGGTCTCCGCGACGGCCGGAACATTGGGCACCTGCGGATTGCGCTTCGCCTCGGTGATGGCGATGATCCGCACCGCATCCGACTGCGCGAAGGCATTCAGCGTCACTAGCGTGCCGAAACCAACCGGAATATGCCCGGCGCCGAGAGCGGTCGCCGCGGCGCCGCCGCCGCGATAGTGCACAGCCGACATATCGAAGCCGGCCTTCTGCTTCATCAGCTCACCGGCAAGGTGATGGGTCGAGCCGAGCCCCGCCGTTCCGTAGCTCACCTTGCCCGCATTGGCTTTCGCATAGGCGATGAATTCGGACACTGTCTTGGCCGGAACGTCCTTGTGAACTGCGAGCGCGAGCGGCGTCTCGGCGATCATGGTGATCGACGCAAGGTTCTTCTGCGGGTCGAAGGGGAAATTCTTCTGAAGGAACGGATTGGCCGTGATCGTTCCGTTCACAGTAAGCAGCAGCGTGTAACCATCCGGCTCGGCGCGCGCGACGAGTGCGGAGCCCGTGGTGCCGCCTGCGCCTGGCCGGCTTTCGATCACGACCGGCTGCCCGAGCGCCTCGCGCAAGGGATCCTGCAACAGTCGGGCAGCGGTATCGGCCAGCGCTCCGGCCGGGAACGGCACGACGATGGTGATCGGCTTCGTCGGATAGGTCTGCGCAACAACCGGCGAAGAGAAGGATGTAATCGCGGTCGCGGCCAGCGCAGCAAGAACTTTCACGCGCCCGCTTGCGAGCAGACCATTCACCTTATGCACGTCCATTTTGGGGATCACCTGTCCGAAATTGCATCAATAATCCACGTGCGAGCGTCATAGCGCACACATTTGCAGTGAAGCAATAGACCACCAGCGCAAGTCCTGAGCGTCTGAAATGTCGTCGGCACTATTCTTCGCACTTCCCTCAGTGTGGGACAGGCGACTGCGCTCGCCCGAAAGAAGTCGAGACCTCCTTGGCGCGGACGCTACAGGAGAATTGTATTGAGGTTATGAGTTCTCGTTGCCACGATCGGGCTCAGCGATTGGTTCTACGCTCAAAGATTTGACACGGAACAGGCCGCCCCAATTTCTCGACGCTACCATTCGTGCTATTGTGGAGATCATTTGAAGAGCCGCACTGGGGCGTGATGACCTGAGATTATTGCGCCACGTCAGGCACCCTCTTTTGTAAGCCTTGCAAGACATTTGGAGGCTGTTATGCGTGACGTACTGGTCAATTTGTCCGTTTCTCCCCAATTAGAGAAAGACCCTGCACGAACATACGCGATCTCCCTAGCGAAGCGCTTTGATGCATTACTCACGGCTGTTGCGTTTGCGCGCCAGATTCTCATTCCCGCGCCCATGTTCCCGCCAGCCATTGAGCTCATCGAAACAGCGAACCGGGAAAGCGAGAAGATTGCTACGGACGCAATCGAGTACTTTCAACGCGCCGCTCTTTCAGAAGGCATTCGATCTGAGGCACGCCAATCTTCTGCGATGACCGCCGATGCCGCGTCAACATTTGGAAGAATCGCTCGATGTTATGATCTATCGGTGGTTTCCCAACCAATACCTGACGCGATCGATCCGGATGAGTTGTTTTTCGAGGCTGCCCTGTTTGATTCTGGAAGGCCCGTCATCTTGGTTCCTTCTGCTTACACTTCTCCCGCTCGGCTCAACCGAATCCTTTGTTGCTGGGACGGAAGTCGCGAAGCCGCGCGCTCGATTGCGGATTCAATGGAGTATCTGAGAAACGCTGAAAGCGTTCTCCTATATACCGCCCAAGAAAACGATCCCGCCTCTCGGCAAACAGGTTTTGATATGATGCAGCACCTCAAACGGCACGGTGTAAATGCGACAAGCGAGAGAGGCGCCGCATCCGATACCGATGTGGCAGAGGCAATCTTGTCCTGCGCCAGCGATTTTTCTGCAGACCTCATTGTGATGGGCGGATACGGGCATTCCAGATTCAGGGAGTTCATTTTGGGCGGCGTCACACGAACCATTGTAGATACAACGACAGCCCCAATCCTCTTTGCACATTGAACCTTTCGTCGCCCAGATTATGTCGGCATTTTCACGCTTCTGCTGTTCCGGCGCTTGCCCCGAGACCAGCCCTATAGTCATGCCAAGTCATCTCCGGAAGTGGTCGCTCAGACCTACAAGTGATCGAGGATCGGGTATTCGAGTCACACCCAGACGATGCGGCAACTACGCTTCGCTCGCATGACCTATTTCAACGTTCTGAGATACTCTAGCAAGTCTCCGATCTGATCAGGATCGAAACGGAACTCCGGCATGGTCGGGTGTCCAGTACTAATCCCCTCAGCTAATGCTTCTTCGAGTTGCTCGACAGGATACACTTTCAACAACTCTCTAAATGGCGGGGCTATCCTAAGCGGACTTGGGCTGACTTTGTCGATGGAGTGACACGTCATGCAATGGGTGCGCGCGATTACGGCACCTCGCTGCGAGCTCTGTGCCATTGCCGGTGCCGCAACCGCAAGGGTTCCTGCAACTGCAGCGTAAGCAGTTGCTTGTTGTACTGACCACAAGCGATGATGTGTCACGTGTCGGGCCCTTTAAGGGTAAAATTCAGCCATAGCAGCTAGACGCGTAATATCCAGCCAGCGGTCGCGTTGAGTAACCGATCAACGGAGTAGCAGATGTGTGATGCGAGTCCGACAAGAGGCTTCACGCTGACCATGCCGTCACCAGGCGAGGTCGCCTCCGCGGGCGCTTCAGGACGAATTGGACATCCGGGCCAGATCGTTAATGCTCAACAACTCGATTGTAAGTCTCGACCATTCCAGCTCTTTGCTCGTCGCTAAGAAGCAGGAGCATCGCCCTTATGGAAGGGGTAGCACCAATATTGGAGATGTTCTGTCGCTCACTCAAGCAAGACTGCCAGACTGCATTCGCAAACTGAGCCGGGTCCACGCCAACAAGCCTTTCATATTCGCGTTCAAGGCAAAACCGCTCTTCTTGCAACGGCAGCTCCGCAAACATCATGAGAGTGTTATTGAAGGCCCCGGATGCATTGGCAACGGAAGACCAGGCGGTAAGGCATACAAGCATGAGGCGTCGCATCTGATTTCCCTCTGTTTCACCTCCCCTTCCGCATTTCCATACACTTGTCCAAAAAGCAGACTTTGATATGCGTCAAGCGAGTTGGGAGGGCCTGGGCCGGTCCACGCCCGAGACAGCTAGGGAACCAGTTTCGGACGGCTGTAGCGGGAGCTGCGGCGCCGCAGCCCTGACTCGAACGCGCTTTTTTTGGGAACCCAAGTCCCACACGTGATGCGATGTCACCGGAAAGCATCTTCGAATATTCGAAGCGGATCTTGCAAAACCTCTGGAGGGGCTATCATCGCGTCCCGTACGCGTGGTCCTCAGTCCAAATCATAGATTCGGAAGCTACCGAACACTGTCAATCGGCGGACTGCATCCCACGGCCGTTCCAAATCCGCACATGGCCGTGGGCCGATGCCGCCGCGGAACATGATCAACCGTAGCAGCCACTTCCGGGCAACCCGCTTGCGTTCGGGACATGTTGCGGGGCCGTTTCTCCCCCGCAACGCATTCTCTCGATGGAGCCCTCGTGGTCGCCCCCGCTATCGCCGAGGTCGCGGCGTCGCTCCACCCTGCATCTGCCGGCGGCATGCAGGCGTGAGATTGCGCATGTTGCGGTACAGGCAATTTTCGATCTCGTGCACGATCGGAATGAAGGCGCTGCAGAACCTGAACGCGTCGGCTTCACAGCCCGCACGCTGTGCGGCCGTCCCTTGGGCCGCGGCGGGCGCAGCGCCAAGAAGCGCCATCCCTCCGGCAATGGCCAGTGCCATAACGGCTTGGCGACAGGTCGAACTGAATTCTTTGATCATGCAAGGCCTCGTCCAATCGATGATCCACGAAGCTAGCATGACGGATCAGTTTGTTCGATATGGGCTACCCCGACTTTCTGCGATCACGCCACACTTTCGTTAACCTTTCCATAGCAAAGCGCTGACATCCCGACCGGCCTTAAAGCCGATGGTCATGGATTGGTCCTATCTGGAGCGCATTGGACGGTCCTTGTTTTGTCAGCGTATGTGCGGCCCATGAAATCTCCGGCTTCCGCGGATTCTGTCCGCGTTTCCGCTCCATCCGGAATCGCGCATGCGGCCGCGCGCGCGACGCCCAAGCCGTCAGTCGTTGCGTCTGCCGATCTGGCAACACGCACGACATTGAGTGATCTCTCCGCCGTTCCTGCCGCTCCGTGGCGGGCATTGCACGCGCGCGCCATTCAGCCGAATGCCTACTTCAATCCGCTGTGGGCACTGCCGGTCTCGCGCTTTGCCCGGGATCGCGGGGGCGCCCTCGCGCTGCTCGCTTGGGATCGTTCGGAGCGCGACCGTCTGATTGGCCTGATGCCGGTCCGCTGGGCCCGGCGCGCCCTGTCCCTTCCCGTTCCGTTGCTGGTCGGCTGGAATGGTTATGCCTCATTGGCCATTCCAACGCTCGACCGCGACCATGCGAACGAAGCCGCCGGCGCATTGCTCGACGCAGCACGCAAGGCCGGAGCGCGCGCTTTGTTTCTGCCCGGCATGGCCACGGAAGGCGCGGCCTCTACCGCGATCCGGCACGGCGTGTCCGAGCGTGGACTGACATTCGACGTCATGCGCAGCTTCCGTCGCGCAGCGCTCGATGCCACATCGGACGGCGATATCACCTTGCGATCCGCGCTCGGTGCAAAGAAATTGAAAGAATTGCGCCGTCAGCGCAATCGACTTGAAGATACAGGTCCGGTCCGCATCGACATCGCATCCACGCCCAACGATGTCGCCAAGGCCCTCGAGGATTTTCTCGCCCTCGAACAAACGGGATGGAAAGGTCTTCGCGGCACCGGCCTCGGTCAGCACGAGGGCGATACGGCATTCATCCGCGAAGCGTCGGCCGCGCTTGCCGCCGAAGGTCGTTTCAACATCGTCAGCCTGACACGCAACGGCAGCACCATTGCATCCGGTCTTGTCCTGCGGGATCAGGATTGCGCTTACTTTTTCAAGATCGCGATGGACGAAAGCGAGGCCCGCACCTCTCCCGGCGTTCAGTTGACTCTCGATCTGACACGTCATCTGTGCGCCGACCCGGCAATCCGTTTCGCCGACTCATCCGCCGATAGCGAACATCCGATGATTGACCACGTGTGGCGTGAACGGATCGAAATCGCCGACGTGTTCATCCCGCTTTATCCCAGCGACCCGATGGCCGCTGCAATCAAGACACTCCTTCGCGTACGTTATGCGGCGATCGAGTGCGTTCGAACAATGAGACGCTTCAAGGAGAAACTGTCATGAAATTTTTCGAACCGACAGATACGGCTGCATTGACCGAAGCCTTCCCCAATCTGCCGTTCTCACTGCGCCATCACTTCACCGACAATCCGCTGTTGACGCTGCCGAAACTCGCCGAACTGGTGCGCGAATTGCCGCGCGATCGTATCGAATACAATTCCGGCAAGGCCGCCATCAGCCAGAACCCGGAGACAACCCCGACGGTCGATCTCGATCCCGAGGACATTGTCCGCCAGATCGAAAGCGCCGGTGCCTGGATGGTGCTCAAGCATGTCGAAACACATCCCGCTTACGGCAAGCTGATCGAGGATGCGCTTTTGGAAGTCGCTCGCACCCGCGGATACGATAATCTGAAGGATGCTGGCTTCGAGGATATCCGCGGCTTCATCTTTGTATCATCGGCGGAATCGACCACGCCCTTCCATGCCGACAGCGACGAAAACTTCTTCTTTCAGATCCACGGCGACAAATACTTCCACGTCTATGACAACCGCGATCGCTCGATTGCCTCGGAAGAAGCGCTGGAGGATGTCGTCGTCAAGCACCGCAACATTCCCTACGAGGCCAAGTTCGACGCCAAGTGCACGACTTACAATCTGAAACCGGGCGACGGCATATTCGTGCCGTATCAATGGCCGCATTGGGTGCGCACCGCCGATAGCTATTCGATTTCGCTCTCGTTGACCTGGAAGTCGGAAGACGTCCGGCGCCGCAATGACATCTTCACGATGAACTCGATGCTGCGCAGCATAGGTATTCCGCAGAACCCGCCCGGTGTGAATCCGGCGCTCGACAGCGCCAAGCTGGCCGTCTTCCGAACGGCCGCCACCGCGGTGGAGCCGCTTCGTCGCAGTGAAGGCATGCGTCGCATGATCCGGCGCCTCGCCTTCGGCCGCAACGCCAACTACTATTATCGGGACGGCGCGAAGAAGGCGCCGGATGCGAAGGCTTCCTGATCCGTCGATCGCCTTTCCGCGACAAAACAAAAAGCGCGACGATGTGCGCCGCGCTCAAGGATGGACGGCGAAATCGTTGGCCTCGCCGCTCACGAGGGGACTTGGTCGATGGTTCGCCTCGCGTGCCCGCGACTGGCAAACAATCGCAATGCTGGGCTCCCCGATAGAATTCGTGCTGATGTCGAAGCCGACAAGGCGACACAGATCAGTCGAGAGGTTCAACTTCGACAGCCGGCGCAGCGCCAGGCAGCGCGCCGTCGAGCAGACGACGACACTCGCTCAGTTCGAACAAAGCCGATTGCAAACGTCGCAGATCCTCACGCGACATCTGCGCGCGAATAGCTGCGGGAGTGGCTTGCGGTCTCGGAGCTGAAACCATGGCAGGCACATAAGGCGCCCCGTCCGGGGCATCCTCCATGTCCTCCGCGTCACCAGCATCGTCGGTCGAAGCCGGCTCTTCGATATCTCCGTCGACCGGACCATGGACCGGCTGCTCTGCCCCCGGTTGCCAAACCGACTGGACGAACTTCAGACCTTGCTCGCGCAAAATCCGCTGGACGCCGCGGATGGTGTAGCCCTCGCCATACAGCAGATGATGGATGCCGCGAAGCAGATCCACATCGTCAGGCCGGTAATAACGACGCCCCCCGGCGCGCTTCATCGGTTTGATTTGAGTAAACCGACTTTCCCAGAAACGCAGCACATGCTGCGGGACCTTCAGGTCGTCGGCGACCTCGCTAATGGTACGGAATGCGTCGGGTGCCTTGTCCAATCAGGCCTCCGCAGAATCAATGTGAATCGGTATCGTCAACGACGCCGTTGCCCGTCTCGCCGTTGATCCGCTGCTTCAAAATGGCCGACGGCTTGAACACCATCACACGCCGCGGCGAAATCGGCACTTCCTTACCGGTCTTGGGATTACGCCCGACGCGCTCACCCTTGTTGCGCACGACGAATGAGCCGAACGATGAAAGCTTCACCGTTTCACCGCGCTCAAGGCAATCGGTGATTTCTTTCAGCACCTGTTCGACCAATGTCGCGGACTCCGTCCGGGACAGGCCCACCTTCTGGTAGACCGCCTCACACAAATCCGCTCGCGTAACTGTCTTTGCCGCCATCGCCCTGTCAGCCCCTGCTGGCGATCCTTCTTATTTTACAAGACGATATGGACTTACTTTTGCACGGTCAACCGAAGAAAGCTGTCCAAGGTCCGCCATTCGTCAATGGCCGGTCAACTTCACGCAAAATATTAGGATATCGGTACAGGCCTCGCGGTATGAAACTACATTCGGACGAGCGAAGCGCCCCACGTGAAGCCCCCGCCCATGGCTTCGAACATCACGAGATCACCCTGCTTGATCCGGCCATCGGCAATTCCGGCGCATAGAGCCAGCGGAATCGAGGCGGCCGACGTATTGCCGTGCTTGTCGACAGTAATGATCACCTTTGCAGGATCCAGGCCGAGCTTCATCACCGAGCCGTCGATAATCCGACGATTGGCCTGGTGCGGCACGAACCAATCGAGATCCCGCGCGGTGTAGCCGGTCGCCTTGAACGCATCCTTGATCACATCGGTGATCATCGACACGGCATGTTTGAAGACCTCTTTCCCCTCCATCCGCAGATGGCCGACCGTCTGGGTCGAGGACGGACCACCGTCAACATAGAGCTTGTGCTTATGCCGTCCGTCCGAGCGCAGATGAGTTGTCAGGATACCCCGGTCAGTCATGGCGCCGGGTTGCTCCTGCGCTTCGATCACAACGGCCCCGGCTCCATCGCCAAATAATACGCAGGTGGTCCGGTCCTTCCAGTCGAGGATGCGGGAAAAAGTCTCAGCACCGATCAACAGGGCGCGCTTGGCCATGCCGGCGCGTAGCAGACCGTCCACGGTCGCAAGACCGAATACAAAGCCTGAGCAAACGGCCTGCAGGTCGAACGCCGCACCGCCGGTGATGCCAAGGCCAGCCTGAACCGTCACGGCCGATGCCGGAAATGTGTTGTCCGGCGTCGAGGTTGCGACAACGATGAGATCGATTGATTGCGGTTCAACCCCGGCATTGGCGAGTGCGGCTTGGGCTGCCTTGATGCCGAGATCGGATGTGACTTCTCCATCGGCAGCGATGTGACGCTCGCGGATCCCCGTGCGCTGCACGATCCACTCGTCCGTTGTATCGACCACTTTTGCGAGGTCGGCATTGGTAACGACACGTTCCGGCAGGTAGCAACCGGCGCCAATAATTACAGAACGAAGTGTCACGATGCCGCTCCGGCCGCAGGAGGCTGGACCTGTGCGTCCGCCACAACGCGCGCTTCAGGGACCAGCGCCTGCCCGATCTTTGCCATAAGTTCGTTACGCACCATTTCGTAGCCAATGTCGACCGCCGTGGAGAATCCGCTCGCGCCGGCGCCGCCATGACTCTTGATGATAATTCCGTTCAGACCAAGAAAGACCCCGCCATTGGAGCGGTCCGGGTCAAGTTTTTCCCGCAGCGCCCGGAACGCGCCGCGGGCGAACAGATAGCCGATCTTGGTCCAGATGGTGCGTTGCATTTCCGATTTGAGATAGCCGGCAATCTGCCGCGCCGTGCCTTCCGCGCTTTTGAGGGCGATGTTGCCGGCAAATCCCTCGGTGACGACCACGTCAACCGTGCCCTTGCCGATGTCGTCGCCCTCGACGAAGCCTGAATAGTTGATGTGCGGGAGGTTGCGCTCGCGCAAAATCTGACCGGCCTCGCGCACTTCATCGAGTCCCTTAACTTCTTCAACACCGATGTTCAGAAGGCCGACTGTCGGCTGATCGATATGAAGGAGGATGCGCGCCATCGCGCTGCCCATCAGCGCCATGTCGATCAAATGCTGGGTATCGGCGCCGATGCTGGCGCCGAGATCAAGCACCACCGATTTTCCTCGCAATGTCGGCCAGACGGCCGCGATCGCAGGCCGCTCGATTCCGGCCATAGTGCGCAGATGAACTTTGGCCATGGCCATGAGCGCACCAGTGTTCCCGGCGGACACGGCGACGTCGGCCTGACCCTGCTTGACGGCGTCAATGGCGAGCCACATGGACGATTTCAACCGCCCTTGCCGCAGCGCCTGGCTGGGCTTGTCGTCCATCTTGACCGCGACGTCGGTGTGAACGACGCGTGAGACCGCCTTGAGCACGGGTTCTGCCGCGAGTGCCAAATCGATCCGCGTGGCGTCGCCAAAAAAAATGAACTCGGTATCTGGGTGCCGTCGGTGGGCCAGTGCTGAACCCCGCACCACCACTTCCGGTCCATGGTCGCCGCCCATGGCATCAAGCGCAATTCGGAC
>JAFAFP010000069.1 GCA_023423415.1 Pseudomonadota bacterium
TTGGCGAACCCTTACCCGACAGCCTTTCGCAGCACGCAGGCGTCGTGATCCTCGGCGGGCCGCAAAGCGCCAATGACGATCACGATTACATCAAGCGCGAGATCGACTGGCTCGGTGTGCCCTTGAAGGAAAACAAGCCGTATCTCGGAATCTGCCTCGGCGGCCAGATGCTCGCGCGTCATCTCGGTGGACGTGTCGATTTTCACCACGAGGGCCAGGTCGAGGTTGGCTATTATCCGATCCGGCCGACCGAAGACGGCCGCGCGGTTTGTGAAGTCTGGCCGGACCACGTTTATCAATGGCACCGCGAGGGCTTCGAACTACCGTCCGGCGCGACGCTGCTCGCCGAAGGCGATACGTTTCCGGTGCAAGCCTTCCGCCAAGGCGAGCATGCCTATGCGCTTCAGTTCCATCCGGAAGTGACGCACGCGATGATGTGTCGCTGGGTCGTGCGCGGGGAGCAGCGGATGGCTTTGCCGGGCGCCAAGCCGCGTGCCGCGCATTTCGAGGATCGCTGGACGTTCGACTACACGATGCAGAATTGGCTGGCTGCGTTCCTTGAACGTTGGCTTCCCGACGAGTCCGCGCCGACGTCGAAGCTGGCATCGATCATCGCGTGATCGGATCCGGCACATGGCCGGCGTCGAGATCACGAATCTCCCGCTTCAGCACCTTGCCGTAGTTGTTCTTCGGCAAAGCCGGGACAAACACGTAGTCCCTTGGGCGTTTGAAACGGGCGATCCAGTTCAGGCACAGCGTATCGAGATCGGCCGGGCTAGCCTCGCCCACGACATAGGCGACGACGATCTCGCCCCATTCGCGATCGGGTCGGCCGATCACCGAGACCTCGCGGATGCCAGGATGACGCAGCAGGATTTCCTCGACTTCGCGCGGATAGATGTTGGAGCCGCCGGAGATGATCAGATCCTTCGAGCGGTCCTTCAGGACCAGATATCCCTCTTCGTCGAAGCTGCCGACATCGCCTGTGTGAAGATAGCCTCCTGCAAGCGCCGCTTCACTTGCCGCGGCATCTTGCCAATAACCTGCCATCACCGGTTCGCCGCGGCAGAGGATTTCACCCACCTCGCCAGGCGGCAACACGGTGCCGTCTTCGGCGGTGACGACGACATCCATGCTCTTGAATGGACGTCCGGCGGAGGCAAGGCGTTCACGCCATCGCCGATGATGGCTGTAGGCGATATCCGCGCGTGACAGGAGACTGATCGTCATCGGACTTTCGCCCTGTCCGTAAATCTGCGCGAAGCGCGGTCCGAATCTTTCAAGCGCGCGCACCGTATCCTCGACATACATCGGCGCACCGCCCCAGACGATGGTGCGGATATTCTCGGTTCGGCATTCACGCGGATGTGCGACCAGTCGGTTGACCATCGTCGGCGCGGCAAACATCGAGCTTCTTGGCCAGGTCTCGATCAGTTCGAAGATTTCGTAAGGGTCGAATCCGCCGGATTCCGGTATGACATTGATGCCGTAATGAGCAACATACGGCACCACGTAGAGTCCGGAGCCATGACTCATCGGTGCCGCATGCAGGATCGGATCGCCGTAACCGATGCGATCGACTTCCGCCATGTAGGCGTCGCTCATCGCTCTGAGATTGCGATGCGTCAGCATCGCACCCTTCGGCCGGCCGGTGGTGCCGGAGGTATAGAACAGCCATGCGAGATCGTCGGCTTGGCGCGGTGCGACGGGCATCGCATCGGCGGCAAACAATGCATCATAGGATCGCGCATTGAAGACGACGATGCGTTCGATGTTGCGCGGGGCATGCGTATCGATGACGGAGGCGAGATCGGTCGATGCGAAACACACCCGCGCGCCGGAATGCTCGAGGATATAGGCAAGCTCAGCACCGTGCAGCTTGGCATTGGCAGGAACGGCGACACAGCCGGCGTGCCAGATCGCATACAGCGTCTCGATATATTCCGGTGCGTTGCTTGCAACGATGGCGACGCGATCGCCCGGCGCCAGTTTGAAATCGTTGCGCAGCGCCGATGCGATACGCGCCACCCGCAAGGCCAGCGCGGCGTAATCGTAAAGGAGATCGTGACCGAAACCGACTGCCGGCCGGCTCGGATAATTGCGACCGCCATCATGAATATGCTGCGCCAGATTCATCGTTCGGTCTTTGGTTCCCGGTGGTTGAGTGTCGGCTTACGATTCAGGTTGGCACACAACACAAAAAGCGTTCACAGGCAGGGCGAGCGCATAAATCAAGGTAACAAATGCCCGAAAACGATGATGATCGTTATCCGAAACATCAAGCCGTTATCCGCCATAACCGCCCGTTTCTGCTCATCGCAAATCACACACTCAAACAACAACAAATCAGCCGCTTCGTACAATGCGGCCGGAACTACAATTTGCCAACCGGGTTTGCCGTTGGGGCCAACCGGTGGGTGTATCCATGGAGACGTTGGGATATTGTCATTGGATTGCTGGTACTATTTTGCTGACATTTGTTTGTAGTTCGCCTCCAGCGCATTCCGTCGAATTGAAAGGTGCCGACCAACCCGGCGCGAGGGAGTTTTCATCGAGATCGAAAGTCCACAAAGGACGCCGCCACGCAAAACGGTCGTCGCACAGTCATCGAACATGGGCGATGCATCGTCACCGTCATATAGATCGGCGTCACGCCGCTTATCGTATTCGCTACGCGCGACGTGGTGCTCATGGCGGTTCGGTCAGCATGGCGGGCGTCGTCGGTCCGTTGGCGGCGAAAGCCCAACAGATCGTGGCGACATGCGGAAGCCGTGTGGTGTCCGCGGTTCGGCGCGGTAGCCGTATCCGCGGCGGTCATCAAAGCAATCACGCATCGGGCCGTGCAGTCGATCTACAGGGCAACCCACGATGCATCTATGCGATGCTGCGCGGATGGCCGGGCGGCGTATCGACTGACTATGGCAGCGCGCCTGGTGGAGCGCATGTCCACGTCTCGTATTCCCCCGGTGGTATGGAATGGGGCTTGAGGTTCGCCCATGGCCGCCGCGGATATACGCGCTATGCGTCTGCGCGTCGGTATGTGTCAGCAAGTCGGCGCACATATGCCTATAGTGGACGAAGTGCGGCTTGGAGATACCAGATGATGCCGCCGGCAGGGATGCTGGAGGGACCATCGATCTTCTGAGCGTCCGTCGAACAACCCTCGTCAGTTCAGCCGGTGAACCTCGCGAAGGTCGCGCCGGCTGAACGCTGTCGTTGATGGACAAAACAGCGGCGATTCTGGTCGCGCCGTGGGCGCGCCTAAGGTCAATTTTGATTGAAAATCAGACACTTATATAGGGATTGGTGGAGCCAGGCGGGATCGAACCGCCGACCTCGTCATTGCGAACGACGCGCTCTCCCAGCTGAGCTATGGCCCCGCCTTGGGATGTCGCCGTATCGTGTACGGGACATTGTAGAATGGGCGAGTCCGGCCATTTAGGGCGCGCCTTTCGGCAAGTCAAGGATGCGTCTGCAGGCCGCAGCGGCGCTCTTGCATCCATGCCACAGCTTGTCGCCGATAACCGGAACCGATACACCTCGGCCGGCCCCTGCTTTGAGAAATCGTGAAATGCGCTCGCTTCTCGACGTCATCCTTTTGGTTCTTCAGTTGTATGTCTGGCTGCTGATCGCATCCGCGATCCTGTCATGGCTGATCGCCTTCAATGTGGTGAATACCCGCAACCAGGTGGTCGCGACGATCGGCGAGTTTCTCTGGCGCATCACCGAGCCGGTCCTCCGGCCGATCCGCTCGATGATGCCCAACCTCGGCGGTATCGACATCTCGCCGGTGATCCTGATCCTGATCATCTTCTTCATTCAGAGCGTCATCACCCGTTACATCTATCCCAACGTGTTCTGAACGCGCGGTAGGGCAGGAGCCCGCGTGCCGGTCTGATCGATGGACGTTACCGACAGCCGTCCGTGGCGCGTAACGCCCGCAGGACTTGTCCTGATTGTGCGCCTCACGCCGAAAGGTGGGCGGGACGCGGTGGACGGCATCGAGACGCTCAGCGATGGGCGAACCGTGCTGAAGATGCGCGTGCGTGCCGCGCCCACCGATGGCGAAGCCAATGCGGCGCTGATCTCGCTGCTTGCAAAGACGCTTGACGTTGCGCGCCGTGCGGTGACATTGGCCGCAGGGGAAACCGCGCGCATCAAGCGTATCGAGATCGAAGGCGACGGCGCTGCATTGGCGGCGCGTCTGGAACGGATTTTAACGGACTGACATGACCGCAAAAATCATCGACGGAAAAGCCATCGCGCAGGATCTGCGCGCCAATATCGCGACCGCTGCCGCGACGCTGGCAAAAGACCACGGCATTGTTCCGGGGCTTGCCGTCGTGCTGGTCGGCACCGATCCTGCAAGCGAAGTCTATGTGCGGTCGAAGTCGAAGGCCGTCACCGATGCCGGCATGCGCTCGTTCGATCACAAGCTTCCCGCAGATACGTCGCAAGACGATCTGTTGGCGCTGATCAAGCGACTGAACGAAGACAAGAGCGTGCACGGCATTCTCGTGCAATTGCCGCTGCCGTCGCAGATCGATTCAACCCTGGTGCTGAATTCGATCGATCCGAACAAGGACGTCGACGGCTTTCATCCCGTGAATGCCGGGCGGCTCGCGACCGGTCAGCGCGCGCTTGTTCCTTGCACGCCGTTTGGTTGCGTGATCCTTGCGAAGAAAATGCATTCGTCGCTGTCGGGCATGAATGCGGTGGTGATCGGCCGCTCCAACATCGTCGGCAAGCCGCTGGCGCAACTGCTGCTCGCGGAAAACTGCACGGTCACCGTCGCGCATTCCAAGACCCGGGATCTGCCGGGTGTCTGCCGCGAGGCCGATCTGTTGTTCGCTGCGGTCGGACGGCCGGAAATGGTCAAGGGCGACTGGATCAAGCCGGGTGCGACCGTGATCGATGTCGGCATCAACCGCGTGCCGGGCGAAGCCGGCAAGACCAGGCTGGTCGGCGATGTGGATTACAAGGAGGCACTGGCGGTCGCTGGCGCGGTCACGCCCGTTCCGGGCGGCGTCGGCCCGATGACCATCGCCTGCGTGATCCTGAACACGCTGCGCGCCGCCTGCGCCGCGGCAGGCTTGCCAGAACCCAAGGTCTGATCGAACCTTTCCGGCCGGGCATTGCGACCAATGCTCCGTCTGGAAAGGAAAGAAACGTGAAATACGTTCTGTTTGCTGCCGCGCTGGGTCTTGTCACGCCGGCTTCAATCGTGCCGGCGTTCGCCCAAGAGGTTTTCAGCGCCTATTCGTCGTTCGATGCCGACAAGACCTGCAAGCACAAGCCCGGCAAGGCTGAGGAAGATTACGGC
>JAFAFP010000146.1 GCA_023423415.1 Pseudomonadota bacterium
CTCTATGCGCCTGCGTTCGTCCATCACCCGCGACGGCATCGACCGCACCCCGCATCGCGCCTTCATGCGTGGCATGGGGCTCGACGACGCGGCGATCAACAAGCCGATGATCGGCGTCGTGTCGATGAAGGGCGAGAACACGCCCTGCAACATGACACATTATCCGCAGGTGGAATGGGCCAAGCAGGGCGTGGAAGCCGCCGGCGGCACGCCGCGCGAATTCACCACCATCTCGGTGTCGGACGGCATCGGCATGAACCACGAGGGCATGAAGTTCTCGCTCGTCAGCCGCGAGGTGATCGCCGATTCCATCGAAGCCGTGGTGCAGGGTCATGCCTATGATGGCCTCGTCGCCTTCGGCGGCGGCGCCAAGACCTTGCCCGGCGCGATGATGGGCATCGTCCGCTGCAATGTGCCGTCGGTTTTCGTCTATGGCGGCTCGGCCCTGCCCGGCCGTCTGCACGGAAAAGACGTCACCATTCTCGATGCCTATGAAGGCGTTGGCGCGGTGCAGACCGGCCAGATGAAGGAAGAGGCGCTTGCCGTGATGGAGCGCGCTGCCCTTCCCTCCATCGGCGCCTGCCCGGGACAATTCACCGCCAACACGATGGCGATGGTGTCGGAAGCGCTCGGCCTCACCGTGCCGAATTCGGCGATGGTGCCCGGGGTCTATGCGCAGCGTTCGGCAATTGCCCAGCGCGCGGGCGAGATCGTGATGGACATCCTCAAGCGCGGCGGGCCGCTACCGCGCGAACTGGTCACGCGCAAGTCGCTCGAAAACGCAGCCGCCATCGTCGCCGCGACCGGCGGCTCAACCAATGCGGCCTTGCATCTGCCGGCCATCGCCAACGAAGCCGGCATCGTCTTTACAGTGGATGACGTCGAGCAGGTCTTCGCCCGCACGCCGCTGATCGGCGATCTGCGGCCGGGCGGACGTTTCCTTGCAAAGGACGTGCATGATATCGGCGGTGTTTCGATCATCATTCGCGAATTGATCCGCTCCGGCCACATCCATGGCGATTGTCTCACCGTGACGGGACGCGCGCTTGCTGAGGAACATGCAGCCGCACCGGACGCCGATGGCGAGGTGGTGCGCAAAGCCGAAAACGCGATTCGTCCCGATGGTGGCCTCGCGGTACTGAAAGGCAATCTCGCGCCGGATGGCGCTCTCTTGAAAGTTGCCGGCCTCAAGTCGCTGGTGTTCGAAGGCACCGCGCGCGTGTTCGACGGCGAAGATGCCTGCACCGCCGCCGTGCAGAAGCGTGACTACAAGGAAGGAGAGGTTCTGATCATCCGCTATGAGGGCCCGAAGGGTGGCCCCGGCATGCGCGAGATGCTCGGTACCACCGCGCTCATCTACGGCCAGCAGATGGGCGAAAAAGTCGCGCTGCTGACCGACGGCCGTTTCTCCGGCGCGACGCGTGGCCTGTGCATCGGGCATATTGCACCCGAGGCAGCCGTTGGCGGTCCGCTCGCGCTTGTGCGAAATGGCGATCGCATCCGTATCGACGGCAATGCGCGCCGTATCGATCTTCTGATCGACGACGCGGAAATGGCGCGCCGCAAGGCAGCCTGGACTCCACCGAAGCCGCGCCATGCTGCCGGCCTCCTTGCGAAATACGCTGCCCTGGTCGGCCAGGCCGACAAGGGTGCGGTCACGCATGAAGGAAATGCGGAGTGGCCGGAGACGTGAACGAATTCGTTCTGTTGAAATAAAAAATGGCCGGGCTTTCGCCCGGCCATTTGTGTCTAGAGCGTTCTAAGCCGCCAATCACTGCATCGGCGCAACGATCTTCGGATGCTTCAGCGTCGAGGCATCCAGCTTCTTCGGCAGCATCTTGGCTTCGGTGTAGACATCGAACATCGCCTGGATGCCTTCGAAGTTCGGCGCAGCGCCCGGCTCACGCGCAAAATCGTTGGGCTTCAGCAGATAGGTGTCGAGCACCGGGATCGGCGCCTTCATCACTTCCGACACGACCTTCATCGTCTCGTCGCGATTTTCGACCGCCATCTTCATGCCAGCGGTGATGTCCTTCACATAGGCGCTCACCAGTTCCGGATTCTTCTCCACGAAGTCCTTCCGGCAGCCCTCGAGGATGTGGACAATATTCGGCACCGCCTCCGCCAGTGAGAACAGCTTGCGCGTTCCGCCCTTGGCTTCCGCGCGTGCGGCGAAAGGCTGGTTCATGTTGACAGCATCGACGCGGCCTGAGCGCAGCGCATCTTCCGACAGCGCGAAACCCACTTCGACCAATTTGATGTCCTTTTCCGGATCAATACCGTTCTTGCGCAGCATCATGACGAATGGGCCATAGGTGCTGCCACCGATGACGCTGATGCCGACAGTCTTGCCCTTCAGGTCGGCAACAGTCTTGATCGGCGAGTCGTCCTTGACCGCCCAATAGACGGAAAAGCTGCCTGGTCGCTCGCCCACGTGCTGGGCAATCACGTAAACGTTGAGATTGCCGGTCGCCATGCCCTGCGCGATCGGCAACACGCCTTGTGTCGCACAATCGAGCGCGCCAGCCTGCATCGCTGCCGACATCGGCGACGTGCCGTTGAACTGCGACCATTCGATCTTGTAGGTCTTGCCCAGGTTGGGGAATTTGTCCGGACGCTTCATCATCCAGTATTTGGCTTCCTCGGCGGGAATGGTCCATCCAACCCGGATGGTGGGGATGGTCTGGGCAAAAGCCGTCGCGGACGTCGCAACGGCACCCAATGTCAGACCTGAAGCGGCCAGACCAAGAATTGCAGCACGGCGAAGCATAATGTTTTCCTCTCTACAGGCGAGAACGGCCACCGCGCATGGCGCGCGAAGACCATCGACCCCGTTGCCATGGAACAATGCTTGGCGGCGCTCCGCAAGCGCAGATATGCGCCTGCGTCAGTATAGAGCTTAAGCGGGCCCTGGCCGTCTCAAGACCACCTTGCACAGACGGGCTCGTCACCAGCGCCGGAGACTTTCCTCAGCAAACGACACGCCCGTTACACAATGCAGTGATTTCCAGCGTGAACATCCGGCCCTTGCGGTTCACCGGATAAGGGGGCGGCGCTCGCCGAATGAGCGATCAAAACAATCAAACACGGCGGAGATCATAAGGAAAACCGCCCGTCCGCTCAAATTTTACCGTTCCGGATAAACGCACCGAAACGCCCATGTTCTAAAGGTGTTCCTGACGCGGCCAAAAATATACTGCCGGAACCGGTTGACGGTTTCGCGCTTAGCTTTGCCAGTGAGGCCATGTCCCAACTGAGTGCGGACTCGTACGGCGCGAGACCGATAGTGTGAGGGAATGTCATGAGAACGACAAGGCCAGTGTTTGCAGCAGGCGCGCTGTTCATCGCACTGTTCGCTGTCCATAGCCCCGCTTCCGCACAAACGTATTACTCAGATCCCGCAGCCCGCTATTACGCCGATCCCGGCAGCGGCTATCGCTATCCGGCATTCCGCAATGTTGCACCGCGGCAGGACTTGATTGAAGAACGGCGCACGACGTCGGAGCTGCCGTCTCACCTACGCCGCCAGATCGTCTCGTACCAAACGCGCGAGGCCCCAGGCACGGTTGTGATCGATACGCCCAACACGTATCTCTATTATGTACTCGGGGAAGGCCGCGCGGTCCGCTACGGCATCGGCGTTGGACGCGACGGCTTCCGCTGGTCAGGCGTGCAGCAGGTTGGCCGGAAGGCCGAGTGGCCGGACTGGAATCCGCCAGCAGAAATGATCGCGCGCCAGCCCTATCTTCCCCGGTTTATGGCCGGCGGCCCGACCAATCCACTCGGCGCGCGCGCCATGTATCTCGGAAACACGATCTACCGCATTCACGGTACCAACGCGCCGTCGACGATCGGAAGCCGCGTATCCTCTGGCTGCATCCGCCTCACGAACGAGGATGTGATCGACCTCTACAATCGTGTGAAGATCGGCGCCAGGGTTGTGGTCCTGCCCGACAGCGGCCGCGCGCCAGCAATCGTAAAACGGGGCAATCCGCAGGACGACGCGGCGCAAACCCAGCAGCGCGAGCCCGTGAAGACCGAACAGCTCCAGACTGCACTGACGGAAGCGTCGTCCGTTGACCGATCGCAACCCATCGCTCCCACCGTTCGGAAACACCCGATCGAAGAGGTACGGATTTAACCATGCCGGACTGAATGCCGCGCTGGACTTTTTCTCCACCGCCTGAATGATCCGCCCGGTCACAACTGGGCGGATTAAATTTATGCGAATTGCAGTCATGGCGACCGGCGCGGTCGGCGGATATTTCGGCGCACGCATGGCGGCAGCCGGTCACGAGGTCACCTTCATCGCACGTGGCGCACACCGCGACGCGATCCGAGCCAAGGGTCTTGTTGTTGAAAGCCCGCTTGGCGACCTGCACCTGAAGGATGCCAGGACGACCGACAATCCGCGCGAAGTGGGTCCAGTCGATTTCGTCCTATTCGCGGTCAAGCTCTGGGATACCGAAGCCGCTGCCGAACAAACCCGCCCCATGATCGGGCCGAACACCCGGGTCGTGACCTTGCAGAACGGCGTCGACAGCGTTGAACGCATCGCACCGATCCTCGGCGACGACGCCGTCATCGGTGGCTCGACGTATATCGTCACAACCATCGCCGCGCCGGGCGTGATTCGCCACAGTGGAACAGCCGCGCGCATCGTTTGCGGACGGCTTGATGGTCGGAACGACGTCACGCTTGATGGCTACGCTGCCGAATTCAAGGCCGCAGGTGTCGACTTCAATGTTACCGCGACAATGAAACTCGACCTGTGGAAGAAATTCGTGCTGCTCTCCGGCACTTCGGGCATCACCACCAGCACACGGCTTCCGATCGGTCACATCCTCGCCGATCACGACATCAAGGCTTTATTTCATACGCTGATGTCGGAGGCGGTCGCCGTTGGCCGCGCAGCCGGTGTCGATCTCCCTACGGATTTCGCAGACGAGCAGATGAAGACAGCGCAAGGTTTTCCAGCCAGCATGCGCGCATCGATGGCGAATGATCTCAACAACGGCAATCGACTGGAACTCGATTGGCTCGCCGGCAAAGTGGTCCAACTCGGACACAAATTCGGGGTGCCGGTCCCCGCGAATGAAGCTGTCTATGCGATCCTTAAGGCGTATCGGATGGGGCGACCGGATTGACATCTAAGAAGCGCTGACATGATGGCGGAAGCCACCGCCATCCCGAACGATCGCGACCATCCGCGCATTCATTGAACAAACCAAGACAACAAGGTCGCGTGAAAGCCGCAGTGTCCCGCGCAGGATGTGCGCAAGCATACCTCCCGCGCAGTAAGTGAGCGGCGTCGGCGTTGACACACGCGCCTATAGGCCTACATTAGCGCCGTTCCGAGGGGAGCCCCGTATGGGGCTGAGATTCCGCGATCGGCGCGGTAACCCTTTGAACCTGATCCGGGTCATGCCGGCGAAGGGACAGGGATATGCGGCCAGAGTTCAATCGACCGCGCCATCAGGCGCATGTTCCGCCATCGGATGCGATGGCGCGATCCAACCCAATCCAGTCCGGGACATCTCACATCAGCATCGTCGGTGCCGGCATCGCCGGCGCCTGGCAGGCGCTGCTGTTCGCCGATGCCGGGTTCTCTGTCACCGTCTATGAGCGTAGCGGCGGCGATCTTGCTCAATCGACCAGCGTGCGCGCCGGCGGCATGCTGGCGCCCTGGTGCGAGGAAGAAGCGGCGGAACCGGTCATCACGCGGCTTGGCACGCGGGCGCTGGCGCTGTGGCGCGATCACGTGCCGGACGCGGTTTTTAACGGTTCGTTAGTCATCGCGCATCCGCGCGACCGCGCCGATTTCGAGCGCTTCGCGCGGATGACCGCGAATCATCAGCGCATCGATGGCGAACGCATTGGCGAGCTTGAGCCTGCCCTCGCCGGCCGCTTCCGCGACGCGCTGTTCTTTCCCCATGAGGCCCATGTCGAGCCGCGCCACGTGCTGCCGGCGCTGCACGACCAGCTTTCCGCCCACGGCGTCGAGATCCGATTCGGCAGCGCATGCGAACCGCGCGATCTCGACGGGATTGTGATCGATTGCCGCGGCTTGGGCGCGCGCGAGACAGCAGCTGGCAATACGGCACGTGATCTGCGTGGTGTGAAGGGCGAAACCATCATCGTCGAAACCGACGAAATCGCATTGTCACGCCCAGTACGCCTGATGCATCCGCGCTGGCCGCTTTATCTCGTGCCGCGCGCTGACAATCGTTTCCTGATTGGCGCCACCTCGCTTGAAAGCGAAGACAGCGGGATGAGCGTTCGCTCGGCGATGGAATTGCTGAGCGCCGCTTACGCCGTACATCCGGCCTTTGCCGAAGCGCGCATCGTCGAATTCGGCACGGGCCTGCGTCCAGCCTTTCCCGACAATCTGCCGCGCGTCAGCGTCGCAGGCACGCAGATTTCCGTGAACGGACTCTACCGGCACGGCTTCCTGATCGCGCCCGCGCTGGCCGAGATGACAGTGGCCTATGTCACGAACGGCGTAATCGATAACGAGGTGATGCAATGCAATTGATGGTCAACGGCAAACGCATGGACATCACGTCCATGCGGGTGGATGCACTGCTGAACGAGCTCGAATTCGAGGGCACGCATTTCGCCATTGCCGTCAACTACCAGGTGGTCCCGCGCGCGCGCTGGGGGGAGATCGAACTGAAGGATGGCGACGAGGTGGAAATCCTCACGCCAAGGCAGGGAGGATGAGCATGTCTCTTGCCGCGCGATGCATGGAAGTGGTGGCTTGGGATACGGAAGGGACATTTGCGAGGTCTGTCCACATGTCGTCTCCGCGCAGGCGGGGACCCATAACCACCGTTACCGGTTATTGCGACGAGCCGCTTCTTTTTTGCATGCATCAGAAAACACAGCGTATGGGTCCCCGCCTGCGCGGGGACGACCGTGCGGCGAAGGCAATCTCATGCTGACGCTCTACGGCAAGACCTTCACGTCCAGACTGCTGATCGGCACGGCGCTCTATCCATCGCCTGCCATCATGCAGCAGGCGATCCGCGCGTCGGGCGCGCAGATCGTCACCGTGTCGCTGCGCCGCGAATCCGCCGGCGGCAAATCCGGCAATAACTTCTGGTCGCTGGTCCGCGACCTCGACGTGACCGTGCTGCCGAACACCGCCGGTTGCCGCTCGGTGCGCGAAGCCGTCACAACCGCCCAGATGGCGCGCGAACTCTTCGGCACGTCATGGATAAAGCTTGAAGTGATCGCCGACGACGAGACGCTGCAACCCGATGTGGTCGGGCTGGTCGAGGCCGCCGCCATCCTCGTCAAGGATGGCTTCGAGGTCTTCCCCTATACGACCGAGGATCTCGGCGTCGCTCAGCGGCTGGTCGATGCCGGCTGCCGCGTGGTGATGCCATGGGCCGCGCCGATCGGCAGCGCCCGCGGGATCGTCAATCGCGATGCGCTGAAGCTGATGCGGGCGCGGCTGCCGGACATCACGCTCGTCGTCGATGCAGGCCTCGGCGCGCCGTCGCATGCCGCCGATGCGATGGAGCTTGGTTATGACGCCGTGCTGCTGAATACCGCGGTCGCCAAAGCGGCCGATCCGGTGAATATGGCGAATGCTTTCAGGCTCGGCGTCGACTCCGGCCGCATCGCCTATGAAGCCGGCCTGATGGGCCCGCGCGATTTCGCCTCCCCTTCCACTCCTGTCATTGGGACACCATTCTGGCATGCCGTATCCTGATCGTTTCTATCCTGTCGTCGACACGGTGGCCTGGGTCGAGCGCCTGGCAAGGCTCGGCGTCGGCACCGTGCAATTGCGCGCCAAGGATCTGCCGCATGACGATGCTTTGCCGCTGGTGCGCGCCGCGCTCGCCGCGACCAAGGGCACTAACACCAAGCTTGTCGTAAACGATTACTGGCAGGCAGCGATCGATGCCGGCGCACAGCATCTGCATCTCGGCCAGGAAGACCTCGCCGATGCCGACATTCCAGCGATCCGCCGCGCCGGCCTCACGCTCGGGCTGTCCACGCATGACGACGAAGAACTCGACCACGCGCTGCGTTACGACCCCGATTATATCGCGCTGGGTCCGATCTATCCGACCACGCTGAAGTTGATGCGCTTTGGGCCGCAAGGGCTCGACAAGATTGGCGTCTGGAAAAAGCGCATCGGCAATATTCCGCTGATCGCCATCGGCGGCATAACGCTGGAACAGGCGCCCACCGTGTTTGCCGCAGGCGCCGATTCCATCGCCGTCGTCAGCGACGTTACCCGTAGTCCCGATCCGGACGCGCGCGTGCGCGCCTGGCTGACAATGACTGAACAACCGGCCGTGCCGGCCTAGCAGGAGAAGATCATGAACAAACCTGTCTCCCCGAACGATCTCGTCACGCCGAAAGTCACCACCGGCCCGATTCAGGGGTCGCGCAAGATCCATGTGACGCCGGATGCTGCGCCGGACCTGCGCGTGCCGCTGCGCGAGATCGTGCTGACGCCGGCCGCCAACGAAGCGCCGATCCCGGTCTATGACACATCGGGTCCCTACACCGACAATGATGCCGTCATCGATGTCGAACAAGGCTTGAAGCGCGCCCGCACCGAATGGGTGAAGGAGCGCGGCGGCGTCGAAGAATATCAGGGCCGTGAGATCAAGGCCGAGGACAACGGCAATGTCACCGGCAAGCATCTCGCCCGCATGTTCCCGAATACGCCGAAGCCGATGCGCGCCATCGGCGATGCGCCGGTGACGCAATATGAATTCGCGCGCGCCGGCATCATCACCAAGGAAATGATCTACGTCGCGGAGCGCGAAAATCTCGGCCGCAAAAAGATGCTGGACCGCGCGGAGGCTGCGCTCGCCGATGGCGAAAGCTTTGGCGCCTCGGTGCCGGCCTTCATCACGCCGGAATTCGTGCGCGACGAAATCGCCCGAGGCCGCGCCATTATCCCGTCGAACATCAACCACGGCGAGCTCGAGCCGATGATCATCGGCCGCAACTTCCTGGTGAAGATCAACGCCAATATCGGCAACTCGGCCGTCACGTCGTCGGTCGAGGAAGAAATCGAGAAGATGGTGTGGTCGATCCGCTGGGGCGCCGACACGGTGATGGATCTCTCCACCGGCCGCAACATCCACAACACCCGCGAATGGATCATCCGCAATTCGCCGGTGACGATCGGCACCGTGCCGATCTATCAGGCGCTGGAGAAGGTCGATGGCGATCCGGTCAAGCTCGACTGGGAATGCTACAAGGACACGCTGATCGAGCAATGCGAACAGGGCGTTGATTACTTCACTATCCATGCCGGCGTGCGCCTTGCCTATGTGCCGCTGACCGCCAACCGCGTGACCGGCATCGTCTCGCGCGGTGGCAGCATCATGGCCAAGTGGTGCCTGTCGCGGCACAAGGAAAGCTTCCTCTACGAACGCTTCGAGGAAATCTGCGACATCATGCGCAAGTATGACGTGTCGTTCTCGCTCGGTGACGGCCTGCGCCCCGGCTCGATCGCCGACGCCAACGACCGCGCGCAATTCGCCGAACTGGAAACGCTCGGCGAACTCACGCAGATCGCATGGAAGAAGGGCTGCCAGGTAATGATCGAAGGCCCCGGCCATGTGCCGATGCACAAGATCAAGATCAACATGGACAAGCAGTTGAAGGAATGCGGCGAAGCCCCGTTCTACACGCTTGGACCGCTCACCACCGACATCGCGCCGGGCTACGATCACATCACGTCGGGTATCGGCGCGGCGATGATCGGGTGGTTCGGCTGCGCGATGCTCTGCTACGTCACGCCGAAGGAGCATCTTGGCCTGCCGAACCGCGACGATGTGAAGGAGGGCGTCATCACCTACAAGATCGCCGCCCACGCCGCCGATCTCGCCAAGGGTCATCCGGCGGCGCAGCTTCGTGACGATGCCTTGTCACGCGCACGTTTCGACTTCCGCTGGGAGGATCAGTTCAATCTCGGCCTCGATCCCGACACCGCGCGCGAATATCACGACGAGACGCTACCGAAGGAAGCGCACAAGGTCGCGCATTTCTGCTCGATGTGCGGACCGAAATTCTGCTCGATGAAGATCACCCAGGACGTACGCGATTACGCCGCGAGCCTCGGCGACAACGAGCAGAAGGCCATCGAAGGCATGGCGGAGATGAGCGCCAAGTTCAATGAACTCGGCGGGCAGGTTTATATCGATGCGGACAAGGTGAAGGAAAGCAACAAGGCGCTGTAGGGCCCAGTTCCCTATCAATCTGCAGGCGGGTTCGCCGGTGGCGTAACCCGCCTTTTAGCGACTTGGACAGCAACATTTGCCCCGCACATGACCAACACATCCGAACTTCAGCATTGGCAGGACCGCTACGCGACGCCGGACTATCGCTTTGGTAAGGCGCCTAACGAATTTCTGGTCCGTTGCCAGCCGCTGCTGCCGTGCAGCGGAAAGGTGCTAGCCGTCGCCGATGGCGAAGGCCGCAACGGCGTCTGGCTTGCGAAGCAAGGGCTCGACGTTCTCTCGATCGACTTCTCACCGGCCGCACAGGCCAAGGCCCGTGCGCTCGCGGTCGAGAACAAGGTCGATATCACCTTCGTCGAAGCCGACGTTCACGGATGGCCTTATCCCGAGGAAGCGTTCGATGTGGTAGCCGAGATCTTCACGCAATTCAGCACGCCAGCGGAACGCGCGCAAAAATGGGCCGGCATGCGGCGCGCGCTGAAGCGCGGCGGATTGCTGATCGTGCAAGGCTATACGCCAAAACAGCTTGAATATGGCACCGGCGGACCGAAGCAGATCGGACACCTGTACACGCGCAACATGCTGGAACAGGCCTTCGGCGATCTCAACGACGTCACCATCGTCGAGGAAGAGCGCGCGTTAAACGAAGGCGCCGGACATTCCGGCATGTCGGCGGTGATCGGACTGACGGCGCGCAAGCCGTAACAAAAAAAGACCGGACTTTCCGCGCGGCCTTTTTAATTCCGTTTGTCGCTTGCCTCAGCGCACCGTGATCGTCAGTCCACTGACATGCGCGGATGGGCGACCGCTCGTCACCCTCGCGCGGATGTAACGCACGCCGGTCACCCGCCCAGCTTGCCCTTCACCATGCCGCTGGCCTTGGCGAAATCCATCTGGCCGGCGAATTTGCTTTTCAGCACGCCAACGACCTTGCCCATGTCCTTCATGGCCGATGCGCCGGTCTCGGCAATCGCCGCATCAATTGCAGCGGCCATCTCGGTTTCCGACATCTGCTTGGGCAGATAGGCGGTGATGATGGCGATCTCCTCGCCTTCCTGCTGGGCGAGTTCGGGACGGCCACCCTTCTCGTAGAGCTCTTTCGATTCCTGGCGCTGCTTGATCATCTTCTGCAGCACCGGCAGCAGTTCGGCATCGCCCAGCGTCTTGCCGCTGGCGCGCGCCTCGATATCGGCATTCTTGAAGGTGGAATTAACCAGACGCAGCGTGGAGATCTTGCGCTCGTCCCTGGCCTTCATCGCCTCTTTGAGGGCATTATTGATATCGTCGCGCAGCATGAAGACCTCACGTCAGTTTGTGGCGGCACGCGGTCCGAACAGGATCACCGCAGCACCCAGAATGCAGATGGTGGCCCCGATCGTATCCCAGCGGTCGGGCCGGGCTCCCTCCACCGTCCAGAGCCAGGCCAGCGAAGCGGCGATATAGACGCCGCCATAGGCCGCATACGCCCGGCCGGCGAAGGACGAGTCCACCAATGTCAGGAGATAGGCGAACAGGACAAGGAATACCACGCCCGGAACCAGCCACCAGAGAGGCTTTTCCAGCCGGAGCCAGCCCCAGAAGGCGAAACAACCCGCAATTTCGGCCAAAGCCGCGCCTATATACACAAGGACCGACATTAAGGGCTTTCCACTTATTGGCTTTCGCGCCGCATCGGATTATTGAGGCCGCTTATGAGCACATTACACGATTCCGGATGGACCGAGCCAAAGGCAACGGCCCTGCTGGTGCTGGCCGACGGCACCATTCTCGAAGGACAAGGCCTCGGAGCAACCGGCTCCGCGGTCGGCGAGGTCTGTTTCAACACCGCGATGACGGGATATGAGGAAATCCTCACCGACCCGTCCTATGCCGGCCAGATCATCACCTTCACCTTCCCCCATATCGGCAATGTCGGC
>JAFAFP010000173.1 GCA_023423415.1 Pseudomonadota bacterium
GATGAATAGACGCTCCACGACGATACCGAAAACGCCGACCATGAGCGGGGCAACTATCAACGCCGCCCAATAATTCAAACCAGCATGATGCAACATAAGATAGGCGAGGAAAGCGCCGAGCATGTACTGCGCGCCATGCGCGAAATTGATGATGTTGAGCATCCCGAAAATGACCGCCAGGCCAAGGCTCAACAGCGCGTAAAAGGAGCCGTTGATCAACCCAATCAACAACTGCCCTGACAGCGCCGGTATCGAGAGGGTCAAAACTGTTGTGTCCATTCCGTCATTTCTCAAAGTCCGAGGATTTTTCCCAAAGATTGATGACGTTTATGAACCTCCTCAGAGGTGAGCACATCAATGACGTGGCCGTCCTCGACAACAAAGAACCGGTCTGCATACCGCATCGCGAAGCGAAAATTCTGCTCGACAAGAAGGATGCTGAGCCCCTTGTTCTTTAAAAACACCAAGAGGTCACCGATTCTCCGAACCACGACCGGGGCAAGACCTTCTGTCGGCTCATCGAGAAGCAATAGGCGAGCCCCCGTACGGAGGATTCGTGCAATCGCCAGCATCTGCTGCTCACCGCCGGATAGCTTAGTGCCCTGACTGTTTCGCCTTTCCAGCAGGTTGGGGAATATCTCGTTTATTTCGTCGCTCGTGACAGCCGGCGCTGAGAACCGTGGAGGCAACTTCAGATTTTCCGCGACGGTCAAGGAAGAAAAAATTCCTCGCTCTTCCGGAACATATCCGATGCCCAGATGCGCAATGCGGTGAAGCGGCACATTGCGCAGATCGCGACCATCAAAGATGATTCTTCCGGTTCGTTCGCGCACTATTCCTAAAATGGATTTGAGCGTTGTTGTCTTTCCCGCTCCGTTTCGACCCAGAAGCGCAACGGTTTCGCCTTTGTGCAACGTGATACGCATATTCCGAAGCACCTGGCTTTCGCCGTACCACGCGTTTAGATCGCTGACATCGAGCAAAAGGTCAGTCAACATCCGCCCCCATATAGGCCTCGCGCACTCGCGGATTATTGCTGACCTCTTCGTAGGCGCCCTGGGCGATGATTTCTCCGCGCTGTAACACAGTTACCTGATCGCAAAGCGCAGAAACCACAGAGAGATTGTGCTCAACCATCAACACGGTGCGCCCCTTGGCCGTCTTCCGAATGAGGTCGCTGATCCCGGCAACATCCTCGTGAGCCATACCTGCCATCGGCTCGTCGAGCAGCATCACATCCGGCTTCAGAGCGAGCGTAGTCGCAATTTCAAGTGCCCGTTTGCGTCCGTAAGATAGCTCTCCAGCGTACTGATGAGAGTATCTTTCAAGCCCAACTGCCAGCAGATGATCCGATGCCTCTTCATTCAGCTGCTCCAGAACGCTGTCGGAGCACCAGAATTGTGTCGCCAGAGATCTACGGCGCTGCAGAGCAATTCGCACGTTCTCCAAGACCGTGGATCTGGGAAAGACCGAAGATATCTGAAACGATCGCACAATCCCTTTTCGCGCCACGGCTGACGGCGACAAGGACGTAATGTCCTCTCCATTGTAAAATATCTTGCCACGCGTTGGCGTCAGAAACTTCGTCAACAAGTTGAAGCAGGTTGTCTTTCCCGCCCCGTTGGGCCCGATCAATGCGTGGATGGAGCCGGACCGAACCGTCAGATTGACGTCGCGAACCGCAACGAAGCCCTGAAACTCCTTGTAGAGACCAACCGCCGCAAGAACTGGCTTCGCCTCGGCAGGCCCCATTTCCTGATGCGAGTTTATTTTGTTCACGCCAATACCATTGCGACGCGGCGACTGAAATAAGTCGCCAGACTTCTCTCAATTTGATGACTTCCCAACACAACCGCACGAACGCCTAACACTCATTCCTGAGAAGGATAATCATCTTAAATTATATTTGTGTCAAATATTTTTTTAGATCGAATTTCGATCGCGAGCTATTGCAACAATCCAGAAACGGGATACGACAGCTTCAGAAGACGCCTTCAGGAGAGAAGATGAAAAAGGAGAAGGAGACAGAGGCGAACCGCCATTTGATCGTTTCCGATCCGAGGCTGCTTATTGATGGTTCGGACCTATCGATCCGCCGCCTTTTGCATAGCTTTTTGATGCTCGCTTCGCGCTTGCAGAAACTTCATGCGCACGTCGCTTCACTTATGGGACTGACTGAATCGCAATACGTGCTGCTGATGTCTGTTCGTCATCTAAGCGCAACGAAGAAGCCAAACATTTCAGAGTTGGCGAAGTATCTCGGCCTCAGCCATTCTTTTGTGACCAATCAGGTTACGGTGCTCTGCGAGCTAAAGCTCCTCGCAAGAAGCCCCGGCAAGGACGACGGCCGCGTCATGCTAGTAAGCCTAACTCAAGAGGCATTTCGGCTTATGGACCGATCAATGCCTAAGATCGCTCGCCTGAACGATGCCATTTTCGAGGAAATTCCGATTGAACTCATCACCGCGCTTTTGCCCATAGTACAGAAGACAATCAAAAACACCGACAAAGCGCTGAAACTCGCAGCGTATTTTACAGTCCCACCGACTGAAGTTTCAGAAGAGCTGGATCCGGCCATCGCGAAAAGAGTTATTGACCGCAGATAGCTTTGCTAGGATCGAATAATCCTCGAAAGCTGCGCGAGTGAGCCCACCATTTTTAGCGTGAGCTACCCGTTAGTCGGCTCTGGACAACTGCTCCACGACATTCTCCGTGTCTAGTTTGCAGGACTAATTCTCAAAAGCCTCGCGCAACGCACTTTCATTTTCGGTCCGCTCACTATCCGATCTAAACCGGGCATCCTCAAGTAAATCTGGACGGTCGATTACTGCACAGAACTTCTCGAATAACCTTTCATTTAACACCGCGATAGCGACGTGTCCGTCACCTGTCCGAAAAACACCAAAAGGTGCGGACAGAGGATGTCAATTTCCCACCCGCGCCGGCACTTCTCCGGTCGTAACATAACGACACATGGCAGTCGGCATCTCCCGTCCTTCGCGTTGATAAAGCGCGGCGAGTACCGCCCATAAAGCATAAAACCCTGCAGTGAGATCACCGAAGGCCTCCACCGACCGTCGTTGGTGGCCCCGATGGCTCACCAGTGATCGACATCAATCCAGATATCGCCTGAATGATGAGATCATAAGCTGGATATCACGCATCGGACCAGTCTGGCCAAACCCAGCTCTGATGCACCGATGCCAAGCTTGTCAGCAACGCTTGGACGAAAATTTTCGATCACAACGTCAGCCCGATCGGTCAACTTTAGCGTCAACGATAAATCAGCACTCTTCTTGAGGCCGAGTGAAATACTTTCCTTGCCATAATTAGAAAACGCGAAGAGTGCGCGCTCGTCGCTACAAACGGGCCAATGTGACGATAATCATCACCTTATGGCAGCTCAATTTTATAACGCGAGCGCCAAGATCCGCTAGAAGTGCTGTCGCATAAGGTCCTGCGAGGACACGGGAAAAATCCACGACAACTATGCCATGCAATGGCTCGCGTGCGGTGGGGCATTCTGTCAGTCGGAAGACATTGTCATCATATTGCGAGCGCGGTTACCAAGACGCTGACTGTATTTGAGCAGTCACAACTCGCCCACGTCAATCAATCTCAGTATTTCCGTCGCCGGGATTACCGCCAGACACTCCCCTATTGAAAGTTGGATCGCCAAGCGTGCCTTCTGTATCGCAGCAGAAGGCTGAGCAGCAGCGGAGCAGTTTGGTCGGTCGCCGTTAGGTCGCGGGATTGAAGCGTGCGATAAGTTCGTGCCGGTTACCCGGATAACTCAGCATGACATGCGTAACCGCCAATCCAGAATTCAGCGTCCGGCGCTCGACAACGAGGCAGGCATCGTTAATCGCGACATCGAGCGCCGCCGCCATGATTTTCGAGGCGTTTACCGCACGGATATGATGCTCCGCCTCACTCCATGGCACCTTGGTCAACAACCAATGGCCCGGCGATACATCATCAAAGATCTGGTCGCGTGCTGACGGAACGATTGCGAGATTGATCAACCGATCTTCCAGCGCGAACGGCCGGTTGTCGGCAAAATGCACACAGGTCAGTGCCAGCACCGGCGTGCCAGCGGCGACCGCGAGCCGTGCGGCATCTCGCTTGGTCGCCGTGCGCGCGTTGCGCTTCGTCACCTGCAGACGATACTGCTTGTCGTCACGGCGCACGTCTTCCTCGACCGGACGAATCTGCAACACATTTTCCTCGGTCATCGGCGCGGCAACGAAACTACCCGAACGACGGTGGCGCACGATCAGCCCGGCTGCCGCTAGCGCACTGAGCGCCTTGTTTACGGTCATACGCGAACAGCCGTAGTGTTTGAGCAGGTCCTGCTCCGAGGGCACTCGATGGCCCGGCGGCCATTCGCCTGAGACGATGGCGCGCTCCAACTCGCGGCGAATCTCGCCATAGCGCGGCAGCGCTACTGCAGCTTCGTCTTCGGGCGAAGCGATGACGTCAGACATCGAGCAACCTTCTCATCACGGCGCGATAGCGCGCGTGCACCTCGGCACGGTGAAGATGCCGGCCGTCGTCAACGACCTTCTCGCCGGACGTGAACACGGTGCGCACCGCGTTGCGGCCGGCCGAGAAGATCCAGGCATCGAGCCAGTGATCGGACGCAGCACCGGCGAAATCCGGATGTTCCGCATCGAGCACGACAACGTCGGCGCGGCGACCGACGGCCAGTTCGCCGATCGGACGACCGAGCGCCTGCGCGCCGCCTTTCAGCGCCTCCTTTAACAAACGCCGGCCGGTTGATTCGCCTTCCTGTGTCGTCATCACATTGCGCGCACGATGCAGAAGCCGCTGGCTGTATTCCAGCATACGCAACTCGCCGGGCGCATCGATCTCGATATTGGAATCGCTGCCAACGCCGAAACGTCCGCCAGCGGCGAGATAATCCTCGCCGTTGAAAACACCGTCGCCGAGCGAAGCTTCGGTCAGCGGGCACAGGCCGGCAACCGCGCGGAAGGCTGCCATACGCCGCGTTTCCTCCGTTGTCATATGCGTCGCATGCACGAGACACCACCGATCATCCACCGACGCATGATCCAGCAACCATTCGACCGGACGCTGGCCGGACCAGGCGATACAATCCTCCACTTCCTTGATCTGCTCGGCGATATGGATGTGAATCGGACCATCCGGCACGTTTTCCGTCACCATACACAGCGTCTCCGGTGTCACCGCACGCAGCGAATGCGGCGCGATGCCAACCACCGCCGCTGGGAGCGTCGCGACCGCCGCGCGGGCACGTTCGAGCAGCCGCAGAAACCGATCAGGATCATTGACGAAACGGCGTTGTCCTTGCGTCGGCGGCAGAGCGCCGAAACCGGAATAGCCGTAGAGCACTGGCAACAGCGTCAGACCGATCCCGGTCTCGCCTGCTGCAGCGGCGATACGGAACGCCATCTCGCCGAGTTCGGCATAAGGCGTGCCGTCGGCGCCGTGATGCAGATAGTGGAACTCGCCAACAGTGGTGAAGCCGCGCTCCAACATTTCGACATAGGCAAGCGCGGCGATCGCCTCGACATCGTCCGGCGTCAGCCGGCCGAGGAAGCGATACATTACATCGCGCCAGGTCCAGAAGCTGTCGCCGGCCGGGCCGCGGCGCTCGGCGAGGCCCGCCATGCCGCGCTGGAACGCATGACAATGCAGGTTCGGCAGGCCCGGGACTGCAAAACCCGCCACCGTCTCCGCCCCGTCATTCGGGGAGTCGGGCTCAATCGCGGAGATGATGCCGTCGGTCACCGTAATCCGGACGTCGCGCCGCCAGCCGTCCGCCAACCAGGCGTGCTCGAAGATATATTGACGGGACATCGGCCCCCTCCGCCGCTCTACGCAGTTACGTTACCATTCCAATTATTGTATAGACAATTCAGACAATATTGTCTATACAATTAACCGGAATCGATCGTGCTCCGGGAGGACTTCGATGCGTTTCGACACCATTTGGCTGGATGCCCGCCTCGTCACCCTGGGCGAGACCCGGCCCGGCCTTGGCATCATTGAAAACGCCGCCGTCGCCGCCAAGGACGGCAAAATCATTTTCGCTGGCCCAGCGGCGGAGCTGCCGACAGGTGCGGACGCGGCCGAACGGGTCAAGCTCGACGGCCGCTGGATCACCCCCGGCCTGATCGATTGCCACACTCATCTGGTCTATGGCGGCGACCGCGCTCACGAGTTCGAACAGCGGCTCGCCGGCGTCTCCTACGAAGAGATCGCCCGCGCCGGCGGCGGCATCGTCTCAACAGTGAAGGCCACGCGCACCGCGACAGAAGACCAGTTGGTGGCGACGGCGCTGCCGCGCCTCGACCATCTCATTGCCGAAGGCGTCACCACCATCGAGATCAAGTCCGGCTACGGGCTCGACCAGGCGACGGAAACGCGGGTGCTACTTGCGGCGCGGCGTCTCGGCCGCGAGCGCGCCGTCGACGTGACGACGACGTTCCTCGGCGCACATGCGATGCCGCCGGGCGAAACCGACAAGGATGCGTTCATCGCCACCGTCTGCAAGATGATCCCGGACCTCGCCGCGACGAAGCTCGCCGATGCGGTCGATGCATTCTGCGAAAGCATCGCCTTCTCGCCTGAGCAGACCGCGCGGGTGTTTGACGCGGCGAAGGCTGCCGGCTTGCCAGTCAAGCTGCATGCCGACCAGCTCTCCAACCTGCACGGCGCGGCGCTGGCGGCGCGCTACAACGCATTATCGGCCGACCATCTCGAATACGCTGACGAGGCCGGCGCGGCCGCGATGGCGAAAGCAGGCACCGTCGCGGTGATGCTGCCCGGTGCGTTCTACGTGCTGCGGGAAAAGCAGCTACCGCCGATCGACGCGTTCCGCCGCCACGGTACCAAGCTTGCGATCGCCACCGACAGCAATCCCGGCACCTCGCCGATCACCTCGCTGCTGCTAACCATGAATATGGGCGCGACCCTGTTCAACCTGACCATCGATGAACTGATCGCCGGCGTGACGCGCGAAGCGGCGCGTGCGCTCGGCCGGCTCGACAGCGTCGGCACGCTCGAGCGCGGCAAGTGGTGCGATCTCGCGATCTGGAATATCGAGCGGCCGGCCGAGCTCGTCTATCGCATCGGTTTCAATCCGCTGGAACAGCGCGTCTGGAGAGGCACATGCAAAGCTGGCTGACCATCCGCCGCGGCCAGGCGCCGCTCATCGTTTCGTTCCCGCATACCGGCACTGATCTTCCGGCCGAATACGAACAGCGCGTCGTTTCGCCATGGCTGGCGCGCAAGGACGCTGACTGGTGGATCGACAAGCTTTACGACTTCGCGCACGAGCTCGACGCTACCGTCGTCCACACCGCGATCTCGCGTACCGTGATCGACGTCAACCGCGATCCGTCTGGCGTGTCGCTTTATCCGGGGCAGGCCACGACGGAGCTATGCCCGACTACGACCTTCGACGGCGAACCGCTCTATAAGCCCGGTCAGCAGCCAGATGCGAATGACATCGCCGAACGCCGCGAACGGTTCTTCGATCCCTATCATGCCGCCCTTGCCGACGAGATCGTGCGGTTGCGGAAGATCCATCCGAACATCGTTCTCTACGATTGTCATTCGATCCGCTCGGTGATCCCGCGCCTGTTCGACGGCGAGCTGCCGGTGTTCAACATCGGCACCAATAGCGGCGTGAGCTGCGCGCCGAAGCTGCAACAATCCGTACAGCAGATCTGCGCCGCCTCCCCGTTCAGCCACATCGTCAACGGCCGTTTCAAGGGCGGGTACATCACCCGCCATCACGGCAAGCCGGAGAACGGCGTGCACACGGTACAGATGGAATTGTCCTGCCGCGGCTACATGCACGAAAAGTTTGGACCCGTGTCCGAGGCCGAATGGCCGTCGGCCTACGATCCGGCTTTCGCGGAGCCGATCCGCGTCGTCCTCACTGACATTCTGAAAACCTGCCTGAAGTTCAGCGGAACAGCCGCCTGATCCGACGGGCTAGCCTGGAGAAGTATCGATGAGTCGTATCGACAATACCCGCTCGATCAGCGCACCGCGCGGCAACAAACTCAACGCCAAAAGCTGGCTAACCGAAGCGCCGCTGCGCATGCTGATGAACAACCTCGACGCCGAGGTGGCCGAGAAGCCGCATGAGCTCGTCGTCTATGGCGGCATCGGCCGCGCCGCGCGCACCTGGGAAGCGTTCGACCGCATCGTCGCCTCGCTAAAGCAGCTCGAAGCCGACGAAACCTTGATCGTGCAATCCGGCAAGCCAGTAGCGGTGATACGTACGCATGCCGACGCGCCGCGCGTACTGATTGCCAACTCCAACCTTGTGCCGCACTGGGGCACCTGGGATCACTTCCACGAGCTCGATCGCAAGGGCCTCATGATGTACGGCCAGATGACGGCCGGCTCTTGGATCTATATCGGCTCGCAGGGCATCGTTCAGGGTACCTATGAAACCTTCGTCGAGGTCGGCCGCCGTCACTATGGCGGCAGCCTCACCGGAAAATGGATTCTCACCGCCGGCCTCGGCGGCATGGGCGGCGCGCAACCGCTCGCGGCGACCATGGCCGGCGCGTCGTGCCTCGCGGTCGAATGCCAGCCGAGCAGGATCGAGATGCGGCTGAAAACCGGCTATCTCGACGTGCAGGCGAAGGATCTCGACGAGGCTCTCGCGATCATCGCGAAGGCCTGCAAGGAGAACAAGGCGATCTCGGTCGGCGTGCTCGGCAACGCCGCCGAAATCTTCCCCGAGTTGGTGCGTCGCGGCGTGAAGCCGGACGTGGTCACCGATCAGACCTCGGCGCACGATCCGGTCAATGGTTATCTGCCGAAGGGCTGGACGCTTGCCGACTGGGAAGCCAAGCGCGAGAGCGATCCGCAGGCGGTGGCGAAGGCCGCGCGCAAGTCGATGGTCGAACACGTACAGGCGATGCTCGACTTTTATAAGATGGGAATCCCGACGCTCGACTACGGAAACAACATCCGCCAGATGGCGAAGGAAGAAGGTCTCACCAACGCCTTCGACTATCCCGGCTTCGTCCCTGCTTACATCCGTCCGCTGTTCTGCCGCGGCATCGGTCCATTCCGCTGGGCCGCGCTGTCAGGCGATCCGGAAGACATTTACAAGACCGACCAGAAGGTGAAGGAGCTACTGCCGGACAACAAGCACCTGCACAACTGGCTCGACATGGCGCGCCAACGCATCAAGTTCCAGGGCCTGCCGGCGCGCATCTGCTGGGTCGGCCTCGGCGATCGTCACCGCATCGGCCTCGCCTTCAATGAAATGGTGGCGAAGGGCGAACTGAGCGCGCCGGTAGTAATCGGTCGCGACCATCTCGACTCTGGCAGCGTCGCCAGCCCGAACCGCGAAACCGAGGCGATGAAGGACGGCTCCGACGCGGTGTCCGACTGGCCGCTGCTCAACGCGCTGATTAACTGCGCAAGCGGCGCCACCTGGGTGTCGCTGCATCACGGCGGCGGCGTCGGTATCGGCTATTCGCAGCACGCGGGCATGGTGATCGTTGCCGACGGTACGCCGGAAGCGGCGAAGCGCCTCGAGCGAGTGCTCTGGAACGATCCGGCCAGCGGCGTCATGCGCCACGCCGACGCCGGCTATGACGAAGCCATCGCCTGCGCGAAGGAATACAACCTCAATCTGCCGAGCCTCGGCTGATCATGCGGATCGTTCGAGCCGCCGACTATCGCCGTATGCCGTGGAAGAATGGCGGCGGCTCGACTACCGAAGTGGCGATCGCTCCGGCGACCTCCACCCTCGATAACTTCGATTGGCGCATCAGCATGGCGCATGTGGCGACGCCGGGGCCGTTCTCACGGTTTCCTGACATCGACCGCACGCTGGCGGTGATCGAAGGTGCTGGCATTCATATCACCGTCGACGGTGCAACGGTGATGCTAGAGCAAAGCTCGGCACCGCATTTTTTTCCCGGTGATGTCGACACGTCCGCGACGCTGATCGACGGACCGATCGACGATCTCAATGTGATGAGCAATCGGACGCGCTATCGTCACCGCATGACGCGACACCGTTTAACCGAAACAACCACCTTGCCGCTTGATGCAGATACTGTCGTCATCATGCCGCGTGGCGGCGACATCGAAATCGAAGAAGTGGCGACACCGATCGGCGATGGTGATACAGGGCTGATCGATCGACCAATTATCGAGCACGTCAATGCGTGCACGGTGCATATTAATCCCGTACGCACCGCTGCCGTTGATCTATATTTTATTGAATTCTGGCGCCGTGAGGACGCGCTCTAAACCTTGGCCCGAACGTGTCTTCTTGGAGCAGCCTGATTGAGATAATCGGCATGGAAAGAACACCGGAGGATGCCAAGGAACTAACATCGTGCGAGGCAGATCGTAGCGAAGCTTGAGTTGGTCGGGGCCGGCGCACCTTACTCAGCGACCAATGCGTTCAGGTCGCGTTGCAACAATGCGCTTAGGCGCGGTGGCGCCGGCTTAGCTCCTCCTCAGTCATGTCCCGTCATCCGCTTGGTCTGCGCGGACTTCGGCTCGAAGGGATAAACGGTCTGCTCAAGAAAAAGTCCAGCTAGCGTGAACGGATCATTTTCCGCAAATGCGCGGGCGGCAACCAAATTTGGAAAATGGCAAACGATGAAACTCCCCTGAGGAACGCGACGGCTGTCGTCGTACAGCACGCCCCCGGAAAGGATATTGCCGCTAAACCTTGCGAAATAGGCGCGATGCGCGACGGCAGCAGTTTCCCGCGCCGTGCTTTGAGGATCGTCGTGTCGCCAGACGACAAACAGTTCGTTCTCCGGCACGCTCATGCAAGCCCCTTGAACAGCCTCACCACTGAGTCGACGGCGACACACCCCTCCCCTCTTGGTCTGACCAGCACAGGATTAAGTTCGACAGAATGAACCCTGCCGCCCTCCGCCACGACACTCTGAGAGAGACTGCTGATCAAGTCGGTCACTGCCTCGACATCAAGCGGCGCGCCTCCGCGCACACCGTCGAGCAGAGGGAAACCACGCAGCGACCGGATCATCCGCTCGGCTTCCGCAACCGACAGCGGTGGTAGACCGATCTGAACATCATCCAGCACCTCGACCAGCGTGCCACCAAAGCCCACCGCGATGACCGGACCGAATACCGGATCATTTCGCGTACCGACAATGAGTTCGGCTTCGCCACTCTCCATCGCGGAGATCAGTACTCCCTCAAATTCAGAAATTGATGATTTCTCGGCTGCGGCGCGGATCGCGTTAAAGGCCGTCTCGACCTCAGCCTCAGTTTTCAGGTCGAGCATGACGCCGCCAACATCGCTTTTATGGATGATCGTGCGGCTGAGAAGCTTCGCTGCGACTGGCAATCCAAGATTTCGAGTTGCTTCGATTGCCTCGATTGGTGATTGTACGACTATGTCGCGGCTGACTTGAATACCCCAGCTCGCTACAAACTCTTTCGATGCAGCCTCGTGAAGCGTATCCAGTTGCTCGCTCGCATTGACTGGCAAAGACAGGAGGCTTGGGCGGGTGACGCTGAAGCGAACACGATTCAGCATCGCCACCAACTTGATACAGCGACTAGGATCTTCGACGACCCAGAACCCCTCAGCCTCAAGCTGAGCTCGGGTCGATGAATCGAAAATGCCACAGATGCCAACAAGAATGTGCCGCTGCTTCGTCGCCACCCAAGAGAAGTGTCGTCGCATCTCGTCGAAAAGGCGTGGCACCAATCCAAGATGATTGATGAAGACAAGGCAGGTGTCGAAGCCGCCCGTCTCTACAAGGCGCTGCGAAAGCCGTGGCATGAAGGACATGTCCGCCATACCGGGCCCAGCCACGTCGATTGGATTCGATGCTCCCACCGAGGGGAATTCCTCCGCGAGGGCCGCCGCGACGCCGACTTCGAGTGGATCGAGTGACAGTCCGTTCCGCTCGGCCGCGTCGGTAAACATCACCGCCGCTCCGCCTGATGTTGAGATCGCGGCGGTCCGGCGGGGTCCCAGCGCGTCCGAAGAGACGAGTGCCGCAGTTAGGTCGACAAGGTCAACAATACTATCGACACGCAAAGCCCCCATACGTTCGATCACGGCATCATAGACACGGTCCTCACCGGCGAGCGAGGCGGTATGGCTTTGCACCGCCTCGGCTCCCTTTACCGTGGTCCCGACCTTCAGCACCAACACTGGTTTGCCGTTCGCCGCCGCTTTCTCCAAGGCGGCGGTGAATTTCGCGCCGTCCGATGTCCCCTCAAGATAGGTGACGATGACCTTTGTGGCGGGGTCGTCTGCCAGGAATGCAATGCTTTCCGACACGTCGACGTCGATCTGGTTTCCTGTCGTTATCCATTTCGACACACCGAGGCCGCGCTCGCGCAGATGCGAGAGGATATAGCTGCCGATGGCGCCGCTCTGGCTAACGATGCCGATGGTGCCGCGTTTGGGCCAGCCCCGGACATGTGTCCCCTCAACCTCCAGCGCATTGGTGAAAGTTCCAGCAAAACCATTCTCGATATTCATCAGGCCAAGGCAGTTCGGCCCGAGGATCCTCATGCCTGAAGCGCTCGCGATGGAAGCCAGTTCTTTCTGGGCCGCGCTGCCTTGCTCGTCCGCTTCCGCGAAGCCGGCGCTAAAGACGATCAATGCCTTGACCTCCTTGGCGGCGCAGGCGCGCACGGCGTCAAGAATCTGGCTGCGCGGAACGGCGAGGATCGCACAATCCACAGGGCCAGGCACATCGGCGATGCTGCGGAAGGCGGGCAGCCCCTGTACCTCGGCAGCCTTTGGGTTGATCGGAAACAGCTGGCCTGAAAAACCAAGGGTCTTGCAGTAGGAAACCGGCAGCCCGCCGATCTTGTGCGGATCAGTCGAGGCACCGATGATGGCAACCGTTTCGGGATTGAAAAACGCCTCAAGGCCCGCGCGCGAGATTACTTCCTTTGCCTTGATATCGTGAAGAGTCATCTAGCAACCTCTGCGACAAGAACGTTCCCGGCTTCCATTGAAAGGGCGGGGTTGATGAGCACGCGTTGTCCGACCTGCGGAACATATCCCTCGGGGGTCGCCAGACGAGCAAGCACCCGAGGCCCGTCGTCCAGATCGACGAACGCAAGAAGAAGCGGATTTCGCGGACCGGCGTAGTTGACCGGATACAGGTGACTGCGCGTCCAGGAGTAGAGCGTCCCCGCCCCGCTCAAAGCCGTCCAGCTTCGGTCCCGCCGTCCGGTACGGATATTATAATCGCTACCCCAGTGCGCACCCGTGCCGGTCGCAGTGTCGATCTGGAAGCACAGGCACGGCTCACCAGAGTCATCAGCGGCCTCAACCCTATGCATTCGAAATCACCATGCAGTTGCTCGTTCCCCAGGATCGCCCGTAAGGCATGACCCCGATCCCGGTCACTAATGCATACCGGGCTTCGGGCACCTGCCGCGCTTCTGCCTGATGCGCCACCTGGCGCACCGCCTCGAGAAACAACTGTCCGCCGCAAGCAAGTCCGGTCTGACCGCAGCCGATCAGGCCGCCCCCAGGGTTGATTGGTAGCTTGCCCGCCGGAGAAATATCCGTTCGCGCCAAAAATTGGCTGCCTTCTCCGCGCGCGCAGTAACCAAAGGCTTCAAGCTGCAGTGCTACGGCAATAAGGAAATCATCGTAGAGGCAAAGCAGGTCGAGATCCTCGCGCCGGACTCCTGCGGCCTCGAGCACCGATGCCGCAATTCGCGCGTGGCCAGGTCGCAGCATGTCGGCGCGAGGGTCATGGATGTCCGGGTTGGTTATCTCACCATAGGACAACAGCCGCGCCACCGCCCGCAGTCCCATCCGTGTTGCCGTTTCGCCACGCATCAGGATCAGGCCATTGGCTCCATCGCAAGGCATGACGGAATCGAGAAGCGTCAGCGGCTCGGAGAGCACGCGCGCGCGCAGATAATCGTCAGGCGTCACTGCGCTGCGCAGCTTGGGATAGGACAACTCGTTGCTGGCCGCATTTGACCGTTGAGTGCAAAGAAGGTTGGCCAACCCGTGGCGATCCAATCCGTACTCGGCGATGTAACGCGTCATGATCATCCCGAAGGTGCCCGGCGCGCCGAAAAGCCCAGTGGGATCTGCAATCTCGGTGCGGTGAGCGCCGAATACGGAAAGGTCGCGAGTCGAGGGAGCATCGGCATGCACCAAAAGCGCCGCTTCACAACGATGGTCGGAGAGAGCCGCCGCAGTTGCGGCAATACCGGACAGGACGGAGGCACCACCGCATGCGGCAAGATTCTGCCAGACAGGCGCAATCCCGAGATACTCGGCACAATAGTTGGCCCAGAAAGGATTCCCTGCTTCGCTGAGCGGCAGGACGGTCGAAAAGCCATCGATGCCGCCCGGCTCTAACCCGCACTGTTTGAAAAGTGCTTCAGCAACATCGGCGGCAAGCTCATAGGCCGACCGACCAGTGTTGCGCAAGATGGGGGTTTCGGAAAAGGCGACGACAACAATATCGTCATCGTCGCGACCAAATGACAGAATACCTTTTGTCATGCGGACTAATTCTTGAACTCAAGCCCAACAGGCACATAACGCGCGGTCCGTTGACGTTGCGCATTCAGCCATTCCGACCGATTGATCGCGCGCAAGATCGTGGCACGGATCGAGTCCGGGCAAGACAAGAGTCGCCCGTATAGCCGCGAGACACGTTGCGTATGTTCGATGAGCGGGCGCTCAGCGGCTTCCCACTGGCGCAGCGTTTTTGAGATCGGTTCATCCGAACTCACATGGTAGGCGAGCGATACCGCATTCATCATTGCGCAGGCTGCACCCTGACCTAAATTCGGCGGCTGAGCATGGACGGCGTCGCCGATCGCTGCCACACGACCCGAAGACCACGCCGTGGCAGTCGTTGCGAAGAATTGATCCCAGCGTTGATTTTCGGGCAGCGCTTCAATGATATGACCTTGCAGCGGGAAGCTTCGCGTCCAAAGCTGCTTGTTCGCCGGCATCTGACGGCCCTTCGTGTCGGTAACAAGCATGGATAGCGCGACGAAAAGCTTACCGTTGTCGTACGGAACGAGCATCAGTCGGCGATTCCGTGACCAGATCTCACGATGCACCCCCTCCTCAAAAGCACTTTTGCCTTCGGCGCTGTTGGACAGAACTGCGCGGATCACTCCATCTTTCAAGGGGGTCTTGGTAACCTGCAGACCAATCTGCTGGGGCAACTCGCTGAATACGCCGTTCGCAATCACCACCAAATCATATTGGGTCATGTTCCCGCGACTATCAACGACCTCGCCACGCGGTGTGATCTGTGAAATCGTTGTACCAAGACACACTTCGACCCCTAATCGCTCGGCGGCGTTATTGAGAGCCTGAAGAATCCGGGAGCGCGCGATATCAAACATGCGGTTGCCGTGCCTGTCGCTGAAGCGAAGCGTGTGAACAACTGCTCCGTTCGACCGAATGGTTTGCCGCATGCGAACGCATGTGGCGCCAACGATCGCCTCCTCATAGGCATCTAATGCTTCGAGCACGCGCAGCAAATTTTCAAAGCAAGCAAGCGCGAATCCTTCAACCGGAAGCAATTCCTCGCGCCGCTCGAATATCTTAACTTCCCAGTTTCTCTTCGCTAGCGCCACCGCCGCGGCAAGCCCGCCCGGTCCAGCTCCGATGATCGCTGCCGTACGACATCTCCCGTCCTCTATCGTCACCCTCGACCTCGTTCAGCTAAAGCTGGCTTGAAAATTAATCAGTTTACTGATTAAGTCAATCTGACACGAGTATCGGAACGTGTCTTCGCTGTTTGTTCGGCTAGCCCTGCCGCTTGAGCTCGACAGGAAAGGTGGTCGTATTGTGCGGAAGAAAAAATATGGTCTGATGGAAACTCCAGGCGCCCTCGTTCGGAGGGTCCACCAGATAGCGCTGTCCTTTTTTTTCAAGCATTGTGGCGATCTCGGCCTCACGCCGGCACAGTATTCGGTTCTCGCCGCTGTAAACGAGCGACCCGGAGTGGATCAGACCGGCGTCATGGGCCTCATCGCACTCGACCGATCAAACGTTGCGATCGTCGTATCCAAATTGGTCTCAAGCGGCCACCTGAAACGGACGGTCAATCCCGAGGATAGGCGCACGAACGCTCTCTCCATCACCACAACTGGACGCAAGCTGCTCGCACAGATGAGCGAACGACTTGAACTGGTGTATGACGACCTTCTTTCGCCACTTGACTCGCGGGAGCGCGAAACGCTGCTCGCGCTCTTGAAGCGCATATCCAGCACACACAACGAAGAGAGCCGCGCTCCGCTATTCGATCGTCAGAAATAGCGCGACAGATCTTGCCGGAAAGCGCCAGATCTCCAACCCATATCTCCAAGAGCTGCAATCGCCGACTGGCGGATACGGCTCCTCCCAAGAATGCCTGCCATCCCAAAAATGTAAAAATTTCTAATACTCAGAGGAGGAAACAATGCGATCATTTTGGTCAGTAAAAACAGGACTATCTCGAATAGCCGTAGCAGCTCTTGTTTTCCAACTGTGGGGTGGAACGTACGCTCACGCGGAGACATTTCCTTCAAGACCAATCAAACTAGTAATTCCTTATTCGCCCGGCGGCCAAACAGATGTCATTGGGAGGTTATTGGGTGAGAAACTATCAAAGACCATCAAGCAGCCAATTGTTATAGAAAACCGCCCAGGCGCTGGCGGACAAATAGGCATTGAGTATGTCGCGCGATCTGCTGCTGATGGTTACACACTGGTGCTTACTACCAACATCACGCATCTTTCGATGCCGACAGTTGTCGCGGACCTGAGATACGATCCGGTCAAGGATTTTGAAATCGTCGCAACGATTGCGAAGATACCGTATCTTTTGCTCGTTCCAAAAGGCAGCCCATATAGCTCTTTTGACGCCTTTGTCGAAGCGCTGCGACAAAATCCAGGAAAGCTCAGTTACGGTTCGGCTGGATTTGGATCGTCCAGTCACCTCATTGCAGCTGACCTTGTCAGAACACTGCAAGCGCAAGCGGTTCACGTACCATATAAGGGCACCGCTCAGGCCTCTGCCGATCTTGCCACCGGCCGGCTTGATTTTATGTTCGATGGTCCCTCAACAGTTGAGGGGCTCATCAAGGGAGGTGTCGTCCGAACATTGGCGATTTCGGGAGCCAAATCGCTAGCGATTGCTCCGAACGCCACTCTAATCGCCGATAAGGGTCTGCCGAATTTCTCGAAGTGGGTTGCAACGAATATTGTACTCGCTCCTTCAGGCACTCCGGCCGACGTAATCGAACGGTTGAACTTCGCGATCCGTGAAGCGACTCGTGACGAGGAGTTTCAGAAGAAGATAGACGCGCTCGGCCTCGTGCCTGCCGCTACAGAATCAAGGCAGGAGCTTTCCAGCTACTTGACGGAAGAAAGCAACCGAATTCGTTCAGCAGCCGAAGCACTCGGTCCTTCAAAAAATTGAATTGGCTTCGCCAATAACTTCGCGGCCAAGCGCTTGTTCAGCTCTTGCGCCGCGAAGTTCGAGCGTGTTGACTTTTGTCACAATGCCACCCTTGTCTATACCGAAAATCTGATTCCTCACATCTTGACGATGCAGCCCACCGAGGATGGCTTGAGAAGCGATCCACACAAAGCTCTGAATGGATCGGGATAACGGCGCATCTTTGCTCAGCGACCAAAGCGTCCCGGCGGTGCTGCGTTTCTCGGATGAGGACGAAGCGCTGAGCCTTGCCAACGGCACCGATTACAGCCTCGCCGCCGCGGTCTGGGCTAACAACATTGATCGCGGCCATCGCATGTCGCAACGGCTCAATGCCGGCACGGTCTGGATCAACACCTATTGCCCGACCGACACGCGTCTGCCATGGGGAGGCATGGGCGGTCAGTCAGGTATTGGCCAGGATCTCGGACGGACCGCAATCGAGAATTACACCGAGCAAAAGACGGTTTGGTTGCAAATGCGCGGATGAGCGGCACAAGCGAGTTCTTTCTGCATCGTCGTATTGGGCAAAGGGGCATTTGCGTTGCGTGCTGCGGGACCATCCACGTTATTACAATCCGCGGCACATCCAGTTCGCGTTCGAGCTGCCGAGTGGCTTCCGACAAGGTCGGCTGGGCAACAAAAGCTCATCCCGCAGTCGGCCATTAAAGTCTCGATGAAGGGCATTCTGCATGGGTTTCAGGAGCCGACGTGAAGGCGATGTTGCCGGTGCCGATGAATGCCCCGCCATCGCCCGCCCAGAATTTCGGCGCGGGAATTTGGTGACATCGATATCCTTCCCAGTCAGAATCACCTCGTTCACTGGCGCCCTGTCCCTGGCGATGGTGGTGGACTTGATTGGATCGGCCATGATCGAGCGCGTGGCCTCGATCATCTCGCGTAGCGACGGATTGGGGTCGAGACCGACAGCGGCGCATAGCGCTCCTTGCTCGCGCTTAGCATGTTGGTGAGGATGTGCGAGCCGGTTGTATCGCTCTGCATGTTGTCGAAGAGCAGCGACGCCGGCGATTTCTCCTCTCGCGCCGCCATATAGGTGATCGCGCCGACCTCCTCGTTGTGATCGACCGGAGCCGAGACACGCTTCAATTCGTCGATCTTGTCGACCTCGGCGAGCCAGCCGCGCAAATCGCGCCAGGCGTTTCAGCCTTTGAACGTCGGAAAAGAATCATTGCATCACTGTCAAGGGTCAATCAGGGATGAATCTTGGCAAGAAGGCGCAAGCTGGATTGCCAGCGTGAATTTCGCGCACTCCGCGGCTCCGGCTGTTGAATCATCGCTTCGCCGAAGATCAGCGAATATAGGAGACGCGCGCGCATCTTCGTTTCTTGCTCGGAAAATCCGATAGCTCGGAATTGCCGGTAAAGAAAATCCAGTCGTCGTTCGTCGACCGTCCGCACCACGATTGCCACGTGCTCGTCCTGGATGGCCCATTGGCGTACAGCCATCTCGGCGCGAAAATTTACAGTACCGGCATTGACCTTTTCGAAAAGCCCCCTGAGCGCCTCCTCGGGGGTATTTTTCTGCGAGTCAATTTCGTCGATGATCGCCTGAGTTTCCTCGTATTGCCAGTGTTTGAGCATTTGGTCGGCGAGTTCGGCACGCGATTTGAAGTGCCAATAGAAACTGCCTTTGGTGACGCCAAAGCCGGCACATAGCCGGTCGATGCGAACCGCTTCCGCACCAAATTCGCCAAGCAGGCGGATCCCGCTGTCGATCCAATCCTGACGCGAAAGCTGACGCGAACTGCCGGTGTTTCGTTCGTTTCGAGTGTCGCGGGTTTTTGCAATCATTTTGACGATATTGCCGATGCGTGAGGTGGCGGCTTCAGAATATAGACGATTTCCCACACAGAGCCCTGAACGGGTCCGGGGTTTCGAGGCGGGTCCGGTAGCCGGGACCTTGTTGCAAATGGTCCCACCAAACGCTGTTCGATCTCATGACCTGCAACATTGACAGAAGCAAGATATTGCCCTTATCCATACCACACTAGATGGTATGGAGCCAATGTTATGAAGTTCGGCATCCCGAGAACGGTCTATGGCGAGGAGCATGAGATCCTGCGCGATTCGATCGCCCGGTTCCTGCGCGAAGAGGTGTTGCCGCACTACGCCGAATGGGAAGAGGCGGGCGCGACGCCAGCCTCGATCTGGCGGCGCGCCGGCGAGATCGGGCTGCTCGGCACCAGCATTCCAGAAGCATATGGCGGCGCGGGCGGCGATTTCCGTCACGATTCCATCGTGCTGGAGGAACTGGGTCGCTATGGCGTTGCCGCGCCGGCCTGGGACATGCACAGCTACATCATTGCGCCTTTCATCATCCACTTCGGCACCGAGGAGCAGAAGAAAGCGTGGCTGCCGAAGATGGCGAGCGGCGAGATGATCTCCGCCATCGGCCTCACCGAGCCGGGTGGTGGCAGCGACCTCAAGGAATTGCGCACGCGGGCGGTTCGCGATGGCGATCATTATGTAATCAACGGCGCCAAGACCTTCATCACCAACGGCCATATTGCCGACTACGTGCTGCTAGCCACCAAGACCGCGCCGGAGCTTGGCGCCAAAGGCATCACGCTGTTCTGGCTCGACCTTACATCGCCCGGCGTCCGCCGCGGCCGCAATCTGAAGAAGATCGGCAACAAGGCGCAGGACACCGCCGAGCTGTTCTTCGAGGATGTCCGCGTGCCAGCGGCCAACATCGTCGGCGGCGAGAACGAGGGCTGGAAGGTGCTGATGCACGGTCTGGTGCGCGAGCGTCTCGTTGTCGCGGTGCGCTCGGTGGTGATCGCCGAAGCGGCGGTTGATCAGACCGTGGAATACACGAAAACGCGCAAGGCGTTCGGCAAGGCCGTGTTCGACTTCCAGAACACCCAGTTCGAGCTGGCCGAGATGGCGGCGGAAGTAGAAGCGGCGCGGCCGTTCGTCGACCGCTGCATCGAGCTGCATGCCGAAGACGCCTGCAACATGGACGTCGCCGCCAAGGCCAAGCTCTGGACCACCGATCTTGCCGACCGCGTGCTTGATCGCTGCCTGCAGCTCCATGGCGGCTACGGCTATATGTGGGAATTCCCAATCGCGCGGGCCTGGGCCGATGCGCGCGTGCACCGGATCTATGCCGGGACGAACGAGGTGATGAAGTATATCATCGCGCGGAATCTATAACCGATCCGCTGTGTTGTCCGCCGATGTCCGACGTCTCGCCGTTCTCGCCTCCCAATGCAACGCTGCCAGCGCTGGTGGCGGCGGCCTGCCGATGGCGGCATAGCCAGACGCTGCTGTGCGACACGCATCTGCGGCTGACTGGCGGCGAATGCGCGGAGCGGCTGGTGAGGCTCGATGCGGCGCTGGAAAAGCTTGGCGTCGGCAGCGGCACGACGGTGGCGATCCTTGCCGGTAGCGCGGTCGCAACCGCGCTCGTCCTGTTTGCCGCCTCGGCGCGTGGTGCCAACTGCTGCTTCCTGCACACCTATGAGCGCGAAGAGAATAATGCGGAGGTGCTGCGCACGATCGGCGCCCGGCTGCTGATCGCCGGCCCGCAGGATATCTATCGCGGCAAGGGCGAGCGCATCGCCGCCGCCGCAGATATCGCGCTGGCAATAGTCGATGCGCAGGCGACGGGGCTGACGGTGCTGCGGTCGTGCGAGGTCGGCTCGGGCGCGCTGTGGCCGATCGGCGCTGACGACCCGGCGATGCTGCTATTGTCGTCCGGTACCACCGGCAAACCAAAAGTGGTGCTGCATACCCATCGTACGCTGGTGGCGGTCGCCGGTGCCGGGACGCCGATTTACGGCCGTTGCACTGAGAACGACCGCATCGCCGTCGGGATGCAGCCGTCGTTTGCGGCATGGATCTTCACGATGCTGCCGTTCTTGGCGGCGCGGGCGCTGATCGTCTTTTCCGAATGGACGAATGCGGACGACTATCTCGCGCTGCTGGCGCGCGAACGCATCACCATGGCGGCGCTGGTGCCGACTGTGTGGCGCATGGTGCTCGCCGCCGGCCGGGAGAAACACGATCTCTCCGCGTTGCAGGTGGCGTTCTTCTCCGGCGAGCCCGGTTCGCAGTCGCTGGTCGAGGCGCTGGCGCGCATCGCGCCGGACGTGCGCACCGCTTATCTCGCGTCGGAGATCGGCTGCGCCTGCGGCATTGCGGCGGGTCTCGACGTGCTGCGGCAGCCGGGCAAGGCCGCCTGCGTCGGCCGCCCGGTGCCGGGTGGCGATGTGCGGCTGGTCGATCCGGAAAGCGTGGCGCTGCGCGATGTGGCGCCGGGCGAGATCGGCGAGATTGCGGTGCGCGGGCCCTCGCTGGCGCGCGGCTACTGGAACAATGAGGCGCTGACGGCTGCGCGTTTTGGTGACGGCTGGTGGCACAGCGGCGATCTCGGCCAGATCGACGAAGACGGTTATGTCTTCGTCAAAGGCCGGCTCGACAACCGCATCAACAGCGGTGGCATCAAGATCCACGCCGAGGAAGTGGAAGCGGTGCTGCTCTCGCATCCGCAGATCGCCATGGCGGCGGTGGTCGGCGAGCCCGATGAACAATGGGGCGAGCGCGTCGTCGCCCATGTGGTTGCGCGCAATGGGTCATTGACCGCCGCCGCGGTGCTCGAGCATTGCGCCGGCGGCACGCTGTCGTCGCGCAAGATTCCGAAGGCTGTCTATTTTCACGACCGGTTGCCGACCGGTCCGACCAACAAGCTGCTGCGTCAGGCGTTGCGGCAGAAAGGGCGTTCCGATGCTCAATGACCGGATCGAGGAGCGATGGATCGCGGCATTCGTCCGTGTGTTCGAGCTCTGCAAGATCGCCCCGGGCGATCAGGTAGCCATGCTCGCGGAATCGCAGTCGCGGGCGCTGAATATCCAGCTCGCCGAACTGGCTCTGCAGCGGATCGGCGCGCGGCCGTTCCTGTTGCAGGTGCCGACCCCGATGCAGACCATCCGCGTGCCGGTGCGCTCCACAGGCGCGAGCGCGGCGATCGCCGGGCAGCGGCCGGTGATCGAGGCGATGAAGGCCTGCCCGGTGGTGATCGATCTTACCGTCGAAGGTTTGATGCATGCGCCGGAGACTCGCGAAATCCTCAAGGCCGGCACGCGTATCCTCAACATCAGCAACGAGCATCCGGATGCGCTGGAGCGTCTGGTGCCGGACGAGATGATCAAGCAGCGCTGCCTGCGCGCGCGCGAGTTGTGCAAGAGCGCCAGGCGCATGACGGTGACGTCCGCTGCCGGGACGAAGGTCGACGTCGATCTTGCAGGCGCGGTGCATGTGCCGATCTGGGGCTTCACCGACAAGCCCGGAACCCTGGCGCACTGGCCGGGCGGGCTGATCGTCAACTTCCCGCGCGCCGGCACCGTCAACGGCACGCTGGTGCTCGACGCCGGCGACATCAATCTCACCTTCAAGCGCTATCTTGAATCGCCGGTGACGCTGACCCTGGACAACGACTTCGTCACCGACATCAAGGGCCATGGGACCGACGCCGAACTGATGCGGCGCTATCTAACGGTCTGGAACGACAAGAATGCCTATGCGGTGTCGCATGTCGGCATCGGACTGCATCCAGACGCGCGCTACGAATCGCTGACTATGTACGACCAGCGCGACACCAACGGCACCGAGATTCGTGCCTACGCCGGTAATTTCCTGTTCTCGACCGGCGCCAACGAATTTGCCGACCGCTTTACGCTCGGCCATTTCGATATTCCGGTGCGCGGCTGCACCATCGCCGTCGACGATACGGTGCTGGTGCGTGACGGCGCTCTGACGGACGTCCTGTCATGACGCTGGCGGTGAAGCTGCGCGGGCAAAGCCGTGATCTCGTCTTCCTGCATGGATTGGGTGGCAGTAGTGAGAGCTGGAATCCGCAACTCGAGGCGCTTGGCGGCGATTTCCGCTGTTTCGCCGTCGATCTGCCGGGCTATGGCGGTTCGCCGCCGACCGATCCGATGACCTTCGCAGCCTGGGCCGACGCGCTGGCCGCGACGTTCGATGCCTTGGCGGTGCGCGACCCGGTGGTTGTCGGCCACTCGCTCGGCGGCATGCTGGCGCAGGAGTTTGTCGCGCGCTATCCGGCCAAGGTTGGCAGGCTCGTTCTGTCCTGCACCAGCCCGGCGTTCGGCAAAGCCGACGGCGATTTCCAGAAGCAGTTTGTTGCGCAGCGGCTGCGCGCGCTGGTCGCCGGCGGCACCATGAAGGACGTAGCCGAGGAATCGGTGCCGGCACTGTTCGGTCCGTCGGCGCCGTCCGAGGCGATCGTCGCCGCGACGGCCACGATGGCGGTGGTGCCCGAGCCGACCTATCGCGCCGCGCTCGATTGTCTCGTCTCGTTCGATCGCCGCGCCGCGCTTGCCGATATCGCGGTGCCGGTGCTGCTGCTGTCGGCGGAGCACGACAAGGCCGCGCCGCCCGTCGTCATGACGCGCATGGCGGACAAGATCCCGCACGCGCGCCACGTCTCGTTCGAGGGGCTCGGGCACCTGCCAAATATCGAGGCGCCCGCGCGGTTCAACCGCGAGATCGCGGCATTCGCCGTCGGCTGACGGCCACGCGACCGTCAGCACGATTTTGCCGATATGCGTCGATGATTCCATCAGCATGTGCGCCTCCATCGCCTGTTCCAGCGGGAAGGTGCGGTAGATCACCGGCTTGATCTTGCCGGCTTCGATCAGCGGCCAGACCTTGTCGCACAATTGCTGCGCGATTTCTGCCTTGAACGGCACCGGCCGGGCGCGCAAGGTCGAACCGGTGATGCTGACGCGCTTGCGCATCAGCGTCATAATGTCGAAGCGCGCTTCCGGCCCGTCGAGAAACGCGATTAGCGCGATGCGCCCGTCATTGGCGGCGCAAGCCACTTCGCGCGCCACATAGCTGCCGCCGACCATGTCGAGCGTCACGTCGACGCCCTTGCCGTCCGTCAGGCGCTTGATCACCTCGACAAAATCCTCGGTGCGGTAGTTTATCGCCTTGTCGGCGCCGAGGGATTCGCAGGCGCGGCATTTCTCGTCGCTGCCTGCGGTGGCATAGACCGTGTTGCCGAGCGCCTTGGCGATCTGGATCGCGGTCACGCCGATACCGGACGAGCCGCCCTGCACCAGCAGGCTTTCACCGGCGGCGAGGCGGCCACGGTCGAACACATTGCTCCACACGGTGAAGAAGGTTTCCGGCAGCGACGCAGCTTGCACGTCGCTGAGTCCCTTCGGAATCGGCAGGCATTGCGCCGCCGGTGCGACGCAATAGTCGGCATAGCCGCCGCCGGTGATCAGCGCGCAGACCTTGTCGCCGACCGCGAGCGTCTTCACCGCGGCGCCGATGCGCTCGACCGTGCCGGCGATCTCGAGGCCGGGAATGTCGCTGGCGCCGGGCGGCGGCGGGTAGACGCCACGGCGCTGCGCCACGTCCGGCCGGTTGACGCCAGCCGCAGTGACGCGAATGAGCACATCATCGAGTCCAAGTTCTGGCATCGGCCGTTGGCACAGCGTGAGGCTGCCGGACGTGATCTCGATAGCACGCATAGTTGGGGTCATAGTTGTTGCCCTGATTGGGTTGTCGGTTATCTTGGCTTGATGATGAGGATGAATTAAAGGCGGCGCAGTCGTCGCGATTTCATGCCGTAGCGGGGCAGCGTCAGCGGCGGCAACAGCGTGATGTCGCTCAGGATGCCGAACCGCTCGGCAATCGACGCGTGCAGCCGCTGTTGCAAGCCGTCGATATCTGTGGCTTCGAGCCCGTATTCGGCACGCAAGGTTAGCCGCTCGTCGCCAGCGCGATGCAGAAGTTCGAAGGCCAGGGTGAGATCGGGATAAAGCCCGGCGATAACGGCCTGTATGTCGGCCGGAAGCACGCGTCTTCCGCCGATCATAACCGCATCCTCGACGCGGCCGAGGCAGACGAGACGCGGCGCCGTGCGCCCGCATGGACACGGTCCGAGATGCAGGCGGACGATGTCGCGGGTGCGCAGCCGCACCACCGGCGTACAGTCGCGGACGAGATGCGTGGCAATGAGTTCGCCTTCTGCGCCGTCGCGCCAGTCGATGGCGTTGCCGGTGTCAGGATCGGCGAGTTCGAGTAGCAGCGAATTCTCCGCCACCAGATGATTGCCGGGCGACCGGCCGCACATGGCGGCATAGACCGGCATCAAGTCGGCGTTGCCGAGCGCCTCGCGTGCCGGCGCGCCCATGCGCTGCTCGATGATGCGCCGCAATTCCGGAATGCTGCCGCCGGGCTCAGCGCCAAGCAGAATGCCGCGCAGGCTGGCGATGCCGATCTCGGCCTGCGGCAATTCGTCGAGCAGGTGAATGATGTAGGATGGCGTGCACAGAATGAAGTGCGCCTGGCAGTCTTTGGCGAGGCGGACGAGCTTCTGCGGTTCGCCCGGACCGGCGGGCACTACAGTGGCGCCGAGCCGTTGCAGCGCGGCCACCACCGGCATGCCGCCGGTGAACATGCCGAAACCGAGCGCATCGATCACCACCGCGCCTTCACTCACGCCATTGATGGCAAAGCACCGACTCGCAGTACAAACCCACGCATCCCAGTCGCGCGCGGTAAGGCCGACATAGTGCGGCGCGGCCGCAGTGCCCGATGACGACAGGATCAGCCGCACACCGGCCATCGGCGTCACCGCGTGCGCGCCGAGCGGCGGGCTCTCGGTCTGGCTGGCGCGCAGTTCGGCAAGATTGGTCATCGGCCAATCGCGGATCGTCATGGTCCGGCCGAGCCGGTCAGGATCGAGCATGGCGAACTTGCGCACGTAGAACGGTGAATCCGTTTTCAAGCGGTGCAATTGCGCGCGCAGCGCCGGCAGCGGATCGCGCCAGTACGTCATCAGTCCGCGATTCCGTGTTCGGCTGCCAACTGTTCGGCCATCAGCGCTTCCGCTTGAGCTGGCTCAGCCTGCTCAATGGCGCGGACGATGCCGCGCAGCCGCTGACGGGAGACAGCAATCCATTGCGAATCGCGCACGCGGGGGGCGATCGCGATGCGGATCGGCGTCATCAACCGCTCCAGCAGATGTGCGAGCAACGGGTTGTTGCCGATCAGGCCGAGGCTCGCGTGGATGTCCGTGAGCGCGAGTGTCAGGCGCGCCGGTTGCGCGTTGTGGTTGTCGAGGTGCGCCAGCGCGCTCAACAGATCGAACTGGTCACGCGGCGCGCGGAAACGCGCGGCGCGGACCAGCGGCAGCTCGATGGCGCGACGCGCCTCGTAAAGCTGCCGGTCGTCGAATGCCGGCATGTCGCTGTCGGTGCGCGACGGCTTGAACTCGTCCGGCACGCGTTCGGCCACGAACGTCCCGCCGGCGGAGCCGCGGCGGATGTCAAGATAGCCGCCGGCTTCGAGTACGCGCACGGCTTCGCGGATGACCGATCGCGATACGCCGAACGATTCCGCGAGCATCGGCTCAGATGGTAGCCGTGCGCCCAGCGCCAGTTCGCCGGTGCTGATGCCAAGCCGCATCTGCCGGATGACCGATTCCGATTTTCGCGCCGGGCGCATTCTTTTCAAATTTTCAAACAGAGGTTGCGGCATCCGGTGTCGGCTTTCGCTGGCTGAACGATCAGAGGGGCGGCGGTGCGCGGCGCCGTGCAGGCAGTACAGTGGATTGTGGTCCCCGATCCATTGCCGATTCCCCTTGACTTCCCATCAGTCGAAATGACTAATGTCTGACGTCAGACATTAGGTGGAAGACGCTTGAATGCAAGGTGGCTTCCGATGAGCTCTACCGTCGGCGTGGCCGCGTTTTGCGGGGGCTTGGTGTTGGATGCGACGGCTGGTTCAAGGCCATGCCATCCGAGGGTGTTCGCATCGTTCTTGGACGAGAGGCAATCATGCGAGCAGCTTCCCGTGCACCTGCATACCGAATCCATCAGCGTCGCCATGCCTGTCGGAGAGGTCGTGCAATATGCGGCTGGCTCTATTCTCTCTCGGGTTTTTCCGCAAGGCCATTGCCTAGCGATTCGTACAGCAGCCCAGTCTGCCAGGAGTCGAATTGTCGTCTCATATGATGGCGAGACGTCGCAAATTTATCGGAACGCGGATCGTCCGAGCGTCTGTGTTTGCCAATAATTACACGTCGCACCCGAGCGGCAGCAATCCGTCGCATCTATTCTTGGAGAGAGCATGAAGCACCGCTCATTGTTGTTCAATGCACTGCGCGTATCCCTGATAGTCGTTGCGACAGTTCTGACTACCAGCTCTTATTCGCAACCTTCGACAGCACCAATAACCGTTCTGGTCGGATTCCCGCCAGGCGGGAATGTCGACGCCATCGCGCGCCGTTTGGCCGATAGCATGCAGGTGGCGCTCAACCGGCCGGTGATTGTGGAAAACAAGGTTGGCGCCGGCGGCCAAATCGCCACGCAAACCCTCGTGCGCGCTGTTGCAGACGGCACCACATTGCTGTTGTCAAACGAGCACGCCATCTCGATCGTGCCTTTGACCAAGAAGAATCCCGGCTACGACGTTCCCAAAGACATATTGCCGCTTGCGACAGTCGCCACGCTGCCTATAGCACTGGCAGTGCATCCAAGCATCAAGGTAAGCACGCTGGGTGATTTGAGAACTTGGGCGCGCGCAAAGCGAGATTCGATCAACGTCGGAGTCCCCGCTGCAGCCAGCCTTCCGGACTTTGCAGTCGGGATTATCGGCAAGGCACTGAATCTGCCGCTGATATCCGTTCCTTATCGCGGGGGTGCGCCTTTGGTCACCGACTTGATTGGCGGTCACGTCCTGGCAGGTGTGACGGGAGTAAGCGAGCTTCTGCCTAACCATAAATCGGGAAACATTCATATTCTAGCAATCTCGGGATCCGAGCGCTCCCCATTACTGCCTTCGGTCCCAACCTTTTCGGAAGCTGGCATCAAAGGCCTTGAACAACCTATTTTCATAGGTCTGTTTGCGCCAGCGGCGACACCCTCGGCGATCCTCGACCGCTACCGCGATGCCTTGCGGTCCATCACCGGCACCGATGATTATCGTAAAGCTTTGCTTGAGCTTGGCGTGCAGGCGGTCTTCGGGGACGCGCAAGATCTCAAGTCTCGAGTCGAAGGCACTCTCCAAACGTGGGCGCCTATCATTCGCGATTCCGGCTTCATTCCCAACTAACCGGAGCAGCGCATTGATCAGCAATTGGTAGGCTGCGTCTCGATAACTGGAGGCTCGCGTTCATGGAGCAGCGCGCTACGAGAACGTTGCGCGTCTGGTCCGAACCGTTCTGACCTGCCGAGATTTTAGTTCAGGCGCGGTGAGCTTTATTGCATCGCGATCTCCATTTCGAGTGACTTCATGTCGCTGTAGGCCGCAGGTGCAGGAGGTCGATATCCAAGCGATGAGTGTGGGCGTTTGTGATTGTAGTGTTGTCGCCATTGCTCGATAACGATCCGAGCCTCCTTAAGGCTGTAAAAGATTTCGCTGCTGAGCAATTCGTCACGCAGCTTGCCATTGAAGCTTTCGCAATAGCCGTTTTCCCAAGTGCTGCCAGGCGCAATGAACAGAGTGTTTGCACCAAGCTGAGCGAGCCATGCCCTGACAACCTTGGCGGTCACGCCCTTTTCAGCATCACATCCGCGAAGGTCTCGATGACGCTGCTTCCTGGGGACTTTGAGGCCCTCCCGGCGCCAGATCCGCTGCACCCGATCTTTCCTCACTTGCCAGCCGCTGATCTGCAGCAGCGCCGTGATCCGACGATAGCCGTAACGGCCATATTCGGAGGCTAGAGTGACAATGGCTTGGGTGAGCGCATCCTCGTCGGCACGAACCGTGGGAATATAACGTTGCGATCCCCGCGGTTGGCTGACGATCCGGCAGGCATAGCGTTCCGATTCGCGATTTTTATCGGTCCGTGTGCTTCGGGACCAAGGCCTTGGAGGTCACCGTGGGCACGCTGACAATCAAGTACAAAGACCCTCGAAATCTGAAAGCTCGTCCAAAGAATCCTCGCACCCACACCTCCCGCCAAATCAAGCAGATAGCCGCCAGCATCCAGGAATTCGGCCTCATCAATCCGGTTCTGGTCGGTGGCTTTGATGCATCGTTGCCGGCCACGCCCGCGTTGAGGCTGCTATCTCCGTCGGCAAGAAGGATGTCCCAACCGTTCGCGTCGACCACCTCTCACCCACACCCAGATCGCGCCTACGTGATCGCGGACAACAGGCTCGCCGAAAAGGCCGGCTGGCATCGAGAGCTACTTGCTAATCTCATTTCCAAATTCAAAATTTGACGGCCAAGTCGATTGGACAGTCTTTGCCCTCGCATGGATAACAGAAAATCCGCGATTTTCAGGCTGGACTGATGAGGCAATTAATGGATTGGAGCGTTTCACCAATTCTCTCGCGTGGGGCAGGCTTCTCCGTTGACGAGATTGCAGAGACTATCGCGCGGACGGTCTCAATGTCATATGAGTTCTTATGCTGATCCGAGATTCTAAATTCCAATCTGCGGGTTCGCTGATTAACCTGACCGGGTTTTCTTGAACCAAGCTGATTGAGATAATCAGCGTGGAAAGGACACCTGAAGATGCCGAAGAAGCGAGATAGCGCGGAGCAGATTGTTTCCAAGCTCCGCCAAATTGATGTGCTGGTTTCGCAAGGCCGAACGATCGGCCAAGCGTGTAAGGAAGCCGAGATCGCAGAGCAGAGTTACTATCGCTGGCGCAATGAATAGGGCGGGCTAGAGATCGAGCAAGCAAAGCGGCCCAAGGAGCTCGAGCGAGAGAATGCATGGCTCGAGCGTTTGGTTGCCGATTTGTCTCTGGAGAAACAGATTTCTGAAGGATGTTGCTGAGGGAAACTTGTAGCGCCGGCAGGCGGTTGAGGCGATCCGACAAAAGTATCAGCTGTCGGAGCGCCTTGCCTGCCGGATCGTCAGCCAACCGCGGGGCACACAACGTTATCTCGCCACGTTTCGTGCTGATGAGGATTGCTTACCAGAGCCATTGTCACTCTTGCAGGCGAGAGACCGGCTGGCTCAGATCGGGTCACAAACGCTGTTCATTGCGCCTGGTAGCCCTTGGGAGAACGACTATTGCGAAAGTTTCAACGGCAAGCTTCGTGACAAATTTCTCAACGGTGAAACCCTTTACAGCCTGAAGGAGGCTCGGAGCGTTATCGAGCAATGGCGACGCCACTATAATCACAAGCGTCCGTACTCATCGCTGGCATATCGACCTCCTGCACCTGCGGATACAACGACATGAAGCGAATCAAAATCGAGATCGCGATGCAATAAGCTGTCATCGCGCCTGGACTAGAATCTCGATCAGGTCGCCTCGGCGAGCTTTGTTTTCTGACCGGTCAGAGCGAGGTGTTCGCGAAGCCAGGGTGCAACGGTACCGGCCACACGACGGATCTTTGGCTGGCGTACGGCGCGGCGCTCATCCTGCTCTAGACTACGGATCCCGTCCTCGATGCCATCACGATGTTGATCTCAATAAAGACCGAGTACATAGAAGCAGGTTGTTTGCTGCCAAGAAATGGCTTGCAGAGCAGCAACGGCAGTCAGACGAAAACGTCATACTTCACAAGACGGTGCCGCCGGACTCGCGTCAGCCCGCACAATGACAGTCCGTCAATGAAGCTTTTCGCCCGATGCGCCGAAGCTCACGCAGAAACCACGGTCTGCTTCGCATGCGAAGGCGCGGGTCTTGGAAGCAACTCCGCCAAGTTTGTGAGAAACGTATGCAGCTGTGGCACCACCGCGGCGCCCTCCCCGATCGCGGCGCCAACGCGCTTCACCGAGCCGGAGCGAATATCGCCGATGGCGAAGACACCGAGTTGGGTCGTTTCCAAGGACATGGGATGACGGAACACATCATCGGCCGAGCGTCCGCCATCGATGGCGTCCGGTCCGGTCAACACGAAGCCCTTGTCATCGAGGACCACGCCGCAGTCCCGCAGCCATTCCGTCGCGGGATCGGCTCCGATGAACAGGAAGACGTTGCGAATCGGCTTTTCGGTCTCTTGTCCTGTCGGATTACGCCGCCATCGAACCCGCTCAAGTCGCGCCTCCGGGGATCCTGACAGCGCCACGATCTCGGTTTGTGTCAGGACCTCGATATTGGGCGTGGCCTCGATTCGGTCGACGAGATAGCTTGACATGCTTTCTTGCAGGCTTGCTCCGCGCACCAGCATATAGATCTTCCTCGCATAACCCGAGAGGAACACGGCGGCCTGGCCCGCCGAATTGCCGCCGCCGACGAGTACGATCTCCTCCTGCCGGCACATGCGTGCTTCGATCGGTGAGGCCCAATACCATACGCCGCGGCCCTCGAACTTTTCGAGCTGAGGGATCGCCGGCCGCCGGTATCGCGCGCCCGCGGCCACCACGACGCTCTTCGACTTCAACCTGCGTCCGTCGTTGAGCTCAAGCCCGAGCGGAGCACCGGAACAATCGAGACGCGTCACCTCGATCGGAATGGCCATTTCGGTTCCGAACTTCTGTGCCTGCACATAAGCGCGCCCTGCCAGGGCCTGGCCGGAGATGCCGGTCGGAAATCCAAGATAGTTTTCGATTCGCGCGCTGGCCGCGGCCTGGCCGCCATAGGCGCGTGCGTCAAACATGATCACCGACAGCCCCTCCGAGGCGGCGTACACTGCGGTCGCAAGGCCCGCGGGCCCCGCACCGACCACCGCGACATCGTAGGTCCGGTCCGGATCATCGATGCGAAGCATACCGAGTTGGCGAGCCAAATCCGTCTCGCTCGGACGTTTCAGAACCGTTCCGTCGGTGCAGACCGCGAGCGGCAGGTCGGATGGATTCGATGCGTAGCGTTCGACGAGCGCTTTCGCGTCTTCATCCTCTTCCGGATCGATGAGTTGGTGCGGGTAGCCGTTCCGGGCCAGAAATCCCTGCAAGCGGATCACGTCGGGATTTGAGGCAGGGCCGATCAGCACGGGACCGCCGGCGCCAGCTTCGATCAGGATGACACGGCGCAGGATCAGTGCGCGGATGATCCTTTCGCCAAGTTCGGCCTCGGCGATCAGGAGTGCACGAAGGCGCGCGGTCGGGATGAGCAGGGCCTCGACGTCCGTCTTGGCGGATGCATCGACCAGCGACGGCCGGCCAGAGAGTTGACTGACCTCCGCCAGGAATTCTCCCGGCCCCTGCTCGACGATCGGCAGCACATGGCCTATGCCATCGCGCCAGGAGACGGCGACTTTACCGGAGATCAAGACGAACATGCCGGGGCTGACTTCCCCCGTCTTGAACAGCAGCGCGCCCTCGGGATAGCGCTCGATCGTGCCGAACCGGCGAATCCGGTCGATCTCCGCCGGCGTAAGCTTGGGAAACATCTGCTCGCGCCGCGAGTCGATCGTTACCATGATTGCCCCGTTGGTACGGCGCCACGCCGCGCGCTACAGCAACAGATCGAACACCTCGAACGACCGCTGCCAGTGTTCGGTCGACGGCCGCTTCAGGGCCGGATCGATGATTTTGAAAGAGCGCGCCAGTGCCACGCTCAGGCCGCCGACAATCACCGGAAACTGCGCCTCCAGCTCCTCGCCGTACGGCAGACCGAGCGGAGGCCGCGCCGCAAGCTGATTGAGGATCGGGTCGAGTTCGACCTCTTCGTCAAGCAGACGGAATTCCCGGATGCAACCCTGCAAGCCCTTGGTGATCGGCAGATGCAGCGGCTCGATCGCCTCCCGCCCGTTCATTCGCGCCACCTCTTCGCCGACGACCAGCAGATCGTGAAGCTTGCGGTTGACGAAATCGCTGTAGCGGCGCAGGTCAGATTTATCGACGTCTATGCCGGCCGCGCGGCGGAACAGCCGCTCGAACCGCGGAATGGCCATCACCCGGGGTGGCGGATTGGTGTCGGCGGGTCGCGCTGCGATCATGGGGCGTTCCTGTCTTGCAGTCTTGCCTACGGGTGTCCCAGCGGCTCGCTGCCGAGCCATGGGTCCGGACGAAGCGAGCTGAGGGGCAGGTCTTCCGCGCGCTTCTCGATTTCGATCTCGTGGACGCGGACAGCCCGGCCGCCGTTTCGCTGCAGGATGTCCTGCGCCATGGCCTCGCGTTCGGCCGAGCGCACCCGCACCCACAGGACGATGCCGCGTTGAAGTTGAAGCGGTTCCAGGCCTCGCAAGTCGTCGCGGTGGAACACGCGCTTCATTACCAGCGCGGCGGCGCCACCGGCGCCAAGGCCAACCAGCGTGCCGGTAATCGCGGCCGAGCTCTCGCTGCCACCGGAGTTGAGAACGCTGAATGCAACCACCGTTCCGGCCGCAGCGCCAATCAAACTGACGGTGACCACAAGCATCACGGTGATATCGTCCCACGTGAAGACCGGCTGTCGCGGCGCGGGCGTGAGGTCCGCCACCTCTTCCGGCGCAACGAAGGTGTTAAAGCGCTTGCGGACTTCGTCCATGCTCGCGAGCTGGTCGATGTCGGCGCGGTCGAACCCGTTCAGCAAAAGGTCTTCGACTGCGTCTTCGACGGCTTGGCGGGAATGGAACACACCCGCCACCTCGCGCACCTTGATCCGCTCGAGAACGTCTGATGATTGATCCAAGGGAGCGTTTGATTGATCCAAGGGAGCGTTCCTCTACTGCCAAGTACTGGCGATCCGTGACGCTGCCGATGGCGCATCAGAACGCGTTGCATGATCGCGATCCCTTCGCGCGCGCGGCAAGCGAGGAGACGAAGCATAAGACGCATAACAGGCATCCCACAGGCTGGCCGATCTGGTGGCCGTTCCGCGGTTCGGCTTTTGCCGATGCATCATGGCGTTCTCCTCAGTGAGAGAGCCGTCCGCCGTGCGCTCCCCCCGCCTCGGCCCATGCGAACGGAAGATAAAGTTAGGCCGGGGATCACCGAACCGCCCTGACGTCCGTCAATTTCCGGCAATCTCCCGGCGGGTGCTGTTGCCGATGTCGCGTTACGACATCGCCGGTTGCCTGGCTGTATCGGTCGAAACCGTAACGTTCCATGACCAATTTGAAGCATCGCGGCTTAATCGCGTTGCCTGACACGCGCATCATCAAGATCGTCGACCGCAAAGAGCTAGCGGAACCACGGCGCAGCTATCACTGAGAGCTGTCAATGGTTGGATCGCCTTTTGGGCGACCCGATCCGGGCCAATGGCGGCAAGCTTGGCGGATCACTCGCCGGAAAGGGTTTCGATCAAACCTTCGTCAAGATCGTCTTCGGACATTGTATCGTCTTGCAAAGCGTTATTTTCAGCTCGTTCACGCGACCGGGATGCGGACGCGGCGCCCGGTACGCGTCGCGAGCCCGCGCGAGTCATGATTTTCCGCGAGCGCCGTAACCTTGGCATGGCATGATCGCTCCAGTCCACATTGATCGCCGGCGTGACCTAACGACCTAACCGCCGGATCTTGAGAGCGCCGTGCGAGGAGGCCGTGAGCGCTTTGACGGTCGTCTATTCAGGCGGCTTGCTGCTCAAACAGGCCATGCGATGGCCCCAGCGAATAGACAGCAGGCAGCGAACCCAATCGCGGTTTGACCCCATTCAACCAGGCCCCAGTCGCGCATCAGGTCCCGAGCAGCGGAGCCTGCACCATCCGGCGGGATTGCGCACAACCAGATATTCACAGGCACGATCACGAAGTACGTATAAGGCCAACTTGCGAGGATGACCGTCCCCCCGATGATCCAGCGCACATCACCAGTTCGGCCAAACTCTATATAGGCCAACGCGGCTGACATGGTTGCGAATACCGACAGTAAGACAAAGCCCCGCCGGTTACTCAACGACCATTCCCGGACCATCGCGGCAACATTGAGCGCAAGTCGGGCGGGTTGCTCGACAATATTTATATAGAGAGCTGCACCGACGAAGGCCGATGCAAGAGCGAATGCAAGAAGTCCGGATCGCATGTGCGCTCCTGACGGTTGTGTCACATCTAAACAGTCCACATCTCCTTCATCTCATGCTGCTGATAACATCTCATGCTGCTGATAACCGCGCAGGCTCGTCTTCGCGATGGTGTTCCCACACGAGTATCATGGCTATTGCTGCGGACATGCTGCCTTGATAACGCGCAGCCTCGATTCAACCGAAGACGGCAGCTTTCTTCCTCCATTGCCCGCGATCGCGCTGGCAACTTTTAGCTGGCACATCACAGCCGTCGTCGCTCCATTTCAGTATGCTCTCAACTCTCCCTGCGCCTTTGCAAGGCGCAGGCACATGTTTCAATGTCGAACGATCGGCCACCACTCGTACAAGAAAACCTCCATCGGTCTCCAGTTTGCGACCCAACCAAAAATAAGCAGGCTTCCCGCTATGACGCGGCTGATTGCGCCCGGTGACAGACTCGCCACTGCCCGCCGGCGTTGACGCCCCTTATTTCAACTCAACACCTAAATATCGCGATAGAAGGTGCGCCGATTCTGGCGACAACGCCTTGATGAGAGTCAACTTTTTTGCGACCCTGAACCGAGCGGCAGGACAGATGGACAACTAGACCGCGCGTTCGGCGATCGTCGAACTTGAGACCATCGCTAAATCCGGAACAACCGCACAGCTGACAAATCCATGCAGATCATCGGGCTCACCTCAAACCTGCATCGGGTGGACCGAGGTCAAATCGAAGCGGCGATGGCTTGGACATTTGCGTGTTGCGAATCTCACGTTGCGGCCGCGGCCGGCGTGCCCGATCCGTGATCGAGGTGACGCGAGCGCAGCTTGATGGCGAGTACGATGATGATCGCGCCAAAGACCAGCGAATAGGCGCCGAGCACCATCGTGAGCGCGAGAGCGCCGGCTGGCGGCACCAATATCATCAGCCCGCCATAGATGATCGACAGGACGCCGGCGAGACCGAGCCACCAGCGGCCTTGATCCTTTGCGAAATTGTAGGCGGCGCCCAGCATCAGGCACCCCGAGACAATTGTCCACGCGCCGATCAGAAGCACAAAGGCAACGACAGTGAATCCAGGCCAAAAGAAAGCGCTGGCACCGGTTCCGATCCGCGCCAGGCCATCGAGCGCAAGCAAACCCCAACGTTCGTGTCGGCGAGCAGCGCGCACCGCACTGACGATCCCGAATACGCCGTCGACCAGCATGTACGCTGAGAACAGTATCACGAGCGCGAATAGCGTGATGCCCGGCATGATCAGGGCGATTATTCCGACGACGATACCAGCGAGGCTCCGCTGCGCCAGGACCCACCAATTGTTTGCAAGGCAGCATCCTTAAGGTTTGAGTTGCCCAAGGTGGTGTAGTTACCCTATGTGGCAGTGCTCATGACGTCCTCCGTCGCAGGCATTGATTTTCTAAATCATTAGCCCGCCGCACGTTGATTGCGTTGATAGCCATCACATTGAGGCAGCCTTACTTCGCGCTTTCGCGACGCCGCTGCGCAAGACTCTGTCTAGTTTCGATTTAACATATCTCGCCGAAAGCATTGATGGCCATCAACGAAACTTCTTCTCCGTCGGCGCATACTGACACTAGATTGGTCTGCCCGCCGATTTCGAGGAGATGTCGCTGATCAAGGATGTCATGGTCCGTCTCGCGCGGCTGACGATCTTCGTGTCGGCACGGCCGCCGCCCTTGCAAGGCAGTTCGACGGCCGGCTGATCGGCCTCTACGTGAATGTGCTGCCTTGGGTGACGCATGCAGATGCTGAGCCCGCCGGCGCCTTGGCCACCGCCATTCGATTGCGCAGCAACGTTTTTGCAAGATTGATTTGCACGGCCATGACGTTCGAACGTGAATTTCTTGCATACCTCATGGGCCGCTATCGTGGCGCCCGCCATGATCACCGTCAATTTTGCGCGCCGAAATTGATGCTCGTCAGAGCGTTCGTCTCGCAGAACACTTATGATTGTTCGTAGAGTAACTCGTGAGATAGCATGATGAAGCCGCTGCACATCGTCTGCCCGCATTGCGATACGACCAACCGGATTCCGCGCGAACGATTGCATGATCGTGGCAAATGCGGTTTCTGCCATCAGCTCTTGTTCGAAGGACGACCGATCGCGCTGAATGATCCTGCCCGCTTCGACAAGCACTTACGTCACAGCGACATCCCGCTCCTTGTTGACTTCTGGGCGGCCTGGTGCGGCCCCTGCAAGGCGATGGCCCCGCATTTTGAGCAGGCTGCAACCAAGCTTGAGCCTGAGGTCCGACTCGTGAAGGTCGACAGCGATGCTGCGCCGGAGCTTTCGTCAAGTTTCGCCATTAGAAGCATACCGACGCTGCTGCTGGTCCAAGGCGGCCGGGAAGTCGCTCGCAGAACGGGCCTCACGTCATCATCCGAACTGATCGAGTGGGCCCGCCGGCATATGGACTCCGTTCACGCCTGATCGCTCGTGTTGACACCGGACGGCGAACGTTCAGACAAGTCCGGCTGTTTCCGCCTGTCGCTGACTGCAGGCTCGTCGGCAACCGACACAGCACTCTTCAGTTGCCTCGAATTGCAATGAGAAACCATGAACCTCCGCAAGCATCGCGAGCACAGCAACGACAGGACTGGAACAACAGTAACTGCGAGCCTGCCTTCCGAGGTCATCTCCACGATCAACACAATAGGCTGACGCCTGTCACGATTGAAAAACTTGGCTGCTCGCAAACGAGCGACCCCAATTGACGCATGTCAACCGGCGAGCAGTCGATTGGCCGAGAGGAAAATATGACGCGTGAGAGCAGCGCTTGGCCTTATACGCACCTTACGACGATCACGAATCCACCGCTGCGGCGCCGCAGTATGTGCGGCGTCCTCTGCGCAATTCTGCTGACGGTTCTGTTTTTTTCCGCGTTCGTTCATTTCAGTTTCATCGCTCACATGCCTTCGGATGTCGCAAGCGTGTTTCTCAACGCCCTTGTGATGAGGTCGAGCGGCACGTCATCGTCTGTCAGCTGGATGGCCCTGAGTACCTTTTCCGAGTCGCTGATGTCGATATAGCGCGGAAAGCCGAGCAGCCGCATGGTCTCCTACCGATGAACCATGCATGATGATTCGTGAATCATCGGGATAGTAGCGATGGCGTGGCCGCTCCGCGCCTGACTCATCGATCTCGCCGCGATCGAAACGCGCCTGCTTCTCGTTGTCTCCCAAGAGGTCGTCGGTCGCGGAAACGTCCTTGAACTGCTCCTCAGCCTTCTCGTTGCCGGGGTTGAGATCGGGATGCAACTTCTTCGCCAGCCGCCGGTAGGCCCCTTCTGGATGTCGTCCTGGGAAGCACCCTTCTTCACGCCCAAAACGGTGTATGGATCGGCAGCCAAGCTGACCTCCTGACGCGCGCGGATTCATCTCTGATCCAAAGCCGGCAACATCATTGTCATTCATCCGAATGGGCGCCCCACATTGAACCCAGATCGCTGTCATCGACATCCGGCTCACCGTCGGCTCGTCTTCGGGCGACCGCCACGCGGGCCGGACGCAGGAGCCGATCCCTGATCGTGTAACCCGGCTCCACGACACGCGTGACAGTCCCTGGCGGGGCCGCAGGATCGTCATCCTCCATCACCGCTTCGTGCAGATTTGGATCGAACCGTTGACCTTGCGCCTCGATGCGCCTGATGTCGAAGTGTTCCAGCGTTTGCAGGAAGATCCGCAACGTCGCCTTGACACCCTCGAGCAGCGACGCGTCCTCGGGAGTTCTGGGCGGCTTCTTTTCCGCCGCCGCAATCGTGCGCTCGAGATTGTCGACGACAATCAGCAACTCGCGCACCAAATCCGCAATCGCGAACTGACGCGCCTCCGCGATCGCCCGGTCGGCCTGTCGCCGCGTATTTTCGGCCTCCGCCAGCGCGCGCATCATGCGGTCGCGCAACGACGCGTTCTCAGCCATCAGCGTCGCGACATCGACGGCTTCGGTTGCGACGGCTTCGTCTTCGATGCTGTGCGGCAAGTCCATCTCCATCGCGCTCTAGGCTGCCTGCGCAAACCTGTTCAAGCTCGCTGCGAGCTTGATCCAGCTGTTCCTGCAAACGCTTGAGCCGCACTTGCGATCGCGAGATGGGATCGATGGATCATAGCACTCCGCTGTCCCGGGGTGAAAAGCGGGGACGTGCGCGGACGGGGGAGGAAGCTCGTCGCGTGCACGTCCCTTCGGCCGCATAGTCAAGCGGCTTGCTTAACTCCCTTGCCTTCCTGCACTTCGATCTTCTTGGGCTCGGCTTTCTTCGGCTTCGGTATCGAGATCTTCAGAATGCCGTTGGACATGGAGGCCTCGATCTTCGACTGATCGACCCCAGGCGGTAACTGCAGTCCACGCAGGAACACGCCATAACTTCGTTCGGCCACGACATAGTTTCTGGGCGACTTTTGCTGGCCCTGTGTCTTTTCCTGCTCCTGGCTCGCGCTCTGCTTCTGGTCGCTATCATCGTCCATTTCAATTCGTTTTTCGCCGCGGATCGTGAGGACATCGTCCTCCACCGAAATCTCGACGTCCTTGCGTTCGAGGCCCGGCAATTCCGCGGTGACCTCGATTGCGTCGTCGGTTTCGACCACGTCGATACTGGGGATGAGGTTGTTCTGCGCGACGCTGCCCAGGAGATTTCCGCGAGTAAAATCCTCCAACAGGCGGTCGATCTCGCGATGCAAGGTCCCGAAAATTGGAGGAGTTAAAGCCTGCCGGGAACCTCCGTTTGGAGAAGGAATCAGCGCTCTGAGTAACATGGTCTCTCTCCGTTGATTGGTCTCTCTCTCTCCGTTGATTGTGTGTCAGTCTTTGCCCGATTGCCGCGCGCTATGGCGCCACGACGATCCGATCCTCCACCTTGGTAACGCCCGGTGCCGACCACGCCACCCGTTCAGCTTCCTCACGCTCGATCCATGACCTGACCGTGCCTTTGAGCACCACCTCGCTGCCGTTCGTTTCAACGACAATCCGGTTGGCGTCGAGTTCCGCGTTCCGCTTGAAGGCATCCATGATCTTCATCTTGATCTCGGACGGCTCCACGCGCGGCTTCAGGCTGATCAGGTTGCTGATACCCTTGACGCCCTTGATGCGGCGCACCGCATTCTCGGCGGTATTCTTCTGGTATTGCCACTCGACCTGGCCTTCGAGCGAGACCCAGCCGTTCTTGACGACAACCTTGATGCCTTCTGAGGAAATTGGCAGTTGGCTCTTGATTGCCGCGATTGCATCGCGCGCAATCTCGGGATCCGGCCGTTCGTCGAAGCTTGGCAATCTCACTTCGATATCGTTCGCTACGCCAACGACGCCGGCGACCCTTTTTGCTGCAGCCTCCGCTTCATATTTGTCGGTGTAACTCTTGACAAATCCCGCCAGCGTGACGACGCCGTCCTTGACGGAGACCGCAATATCGGTGGCATCGAGATCGGGATCCCATTGCAGCTCCTCCCTGACGTCACGTTCGATTTCACTGTCGGGCCTCATGACCATCTCCAACGGTTGATTCGATCGGCCGTGCCGATCACTGGAACAGCCGCACGCCAGGCGACCCTACGCATGGCGTTTAGAGCAGCCATGACGGCCATCAATTTTTTAGCTTTTTGGTTCTGCGCTAATTGAACCGCGCACTGCGTGTTGGGCTACTGCAGAATGTCAAAGATGGCGAAGGCCCGCTGCCAGTGTTCGGTCCGGGGATTCTTCAGATCGGGATCGATGATCTTGAAGACACGTGCCAGCACGCCCAGTTGCGCGCCAGTCCCGCGCTCATCGTGTCGGATCACGAACGCCCGCGCCCGGACCGCCTTCTTCTGCGAGCTGGATTGCCACAGGCAGGCGCTCAGTAATCCATGCCCATTCCGCCGGGCGGCATGGCCGGCGCCGCCGCTGCCGGTTCCGCTTTGTTGGCGACCATCGCCTCCGTGGTGATTACCAGGCCTGCGACCGATGCCGCATCTTGTAGTGCCGTCAGCACAACCTTGGTCGGGTCGATAATACCGGCCTTGAACATGTCCTTGTACTCGCCGGCCGCAGCGTCATAGCCCCAGTTCTGGTCATGCTTCTCACGCAGCTTCCCCACGACGATCGACCCTTCCGCTCCGGCGTTCTCCGCAATCTGTCGCGTAGGGGATTCAATCGCTTTGCGCACGATCTCTATGCCGACCTTCTGGTCACCGTTGGCTGTATTGAGCCTGTCCAGGGCTTTAGAGGAGAACAGCAGCGCCGAACCACCGCCGGCTACGATGCCCTCCTCGACCGCAGCTTTGGTGGCGTGGACGGCGTCGTCGACGCGGTCCTTTCGCTCCTTCACCTCGACTTCTGTCGCGCCACCGACGCGGATAATCGCGACGCCGCCGACCAGTTTCGCAAGCCGCTCCTGGAGCTTTTCGCGATCATAATCCGACGTCGTTTCCTCGATCTGCTGTTTGATCTGCTTCACACGCGCTTCGATGTCATTCTTGCTACCGGCACCGCCGACGATCGTCGTGTTCTCGCGGTCGATTCGTACCCGACGCGCGCGGCCAAGCATGTCTATCGTGACACTCTCCAGCTTGATTCCGATATCCTCGGAAATCACCTGGCCACCTGTCAGGATAGCGATATCCTCCAGCATCGCCTTACGACGGTCTCCAAACCCGGGAGCCTTCACGGCCGCGACCTTGAGGCCGCCGCGCAGCCGATTCACAACCAGCGTGGCCAGCACCTCGCCCTGCACATCCTCGGCGATGATGAGAAGCGGCCGTCCCGACTGTACGACCTTCTCGAGAACAGGCAGCAGCGACGGCAGGTTGGAGAGCTGTTTCTCGAAGATGAGAATGTACGGATCCTCGAGTTCGGCGACCATCTTCTCCGGATTGGTGACGAAATATGGACTGACATAGCCGCGGTCGAATTGCATGCCCTCGACGACTTCGAGCTCGGTTTCCAGAGACTGCGCCTCCTCCACGGTAATCACACCCTCATTACCCACCTTCTGCATCGCCCGAGCAAGCATCTGGCCGATCTCGCGATCGCCATTGGCGGAGATCGTACCGACTTGAACGATCTCCTCGTTGGTGGAGACCTTCCTCGAGCGCTTGCGGATGTCCGCCACAACCGCGCTTACGGCAATGTCGATGCCACGCTTGATGTCCATCGGATTCATGGCGGCCGCTACCGCCTTGGCGCCCTCTTTGACGATGCTCTGGGCCAGCAGCGTCGCGGTGGTCGTGCCGTCGCCGGCGAGCTCGCCAGTTTTCAGTGCGGCTTGCTTCACCAGCTTCGCTCCGATGTTCTCGAAGCTGTCCGGTAGTTCAATCTCCTTGGCGACCGTGACACCATCCTTGCTGATGCGAGGCGGACCGAAAGACTTGTCGAGGACGACATTCCGGCCCTTCGGGCCCAATGTCACCTTCACAGCATCGGCCAGAATGTCGACGCCACGAAGCATTTTCTCGCGCGCTTCGGTGCTGAACCGTAACTCTTTCGCAGCCATGATTCCGCTCCTTCGCTACGCTGTTTGTTTATGCTGCTTTCGCTTTCGCCTGTGTCTTGCCTTCGATCACGCCGAAAATGTCGGATTCCTTCAGAATGAGGCGATCTTCGCCGTCGATGATCACGTCGGTGCCTGCCCATTTTCCGAAAAGCACTCGGTCGCCATCTTTGACATCGAGCGGGACGATATTGCCCATCTCGTCGCGCGCGCCGGGACCGGCAGCCAGCACTTCACCTTCGACCGGCTTCTCCTTCGCGGTATCCGGGATGATGATTCCGCCCGGGGTCTTTTCCTCGACTTCGATGCGTCTCACCAGGACGCGATCGTGTAGCGGTCTGAAGCCGACCATGAGCTCTCTCCCTATTTGACATTGAACATGTGCACCGAACATGTGCACCGCCCGGGTCGTAACGTCCTTGACGGTCGTCAACGAAAACGCGGTGGCGGTCAGTGCAGGCAGCAGGTCCGTGTGCACTCGATCAGGAGACGCGATATCAGAAGACGCGATGCGGGACAGCAGCGGCCAGGTCGGACAAGTCCTGCTCCAGCTCGTCGCGCAGTGCAACTTCCATGAATGGCGTCATCAGCGGCTGCAGAGCCCGGCCACCCGAGGTGGCCGGCCTGCTTCTGAAGATCAGCATGATCCGGCAGCCGGCGCCGTAAACGGCATCGATCACATGATCGAGCTCATAGTGCAGATCCGGATGATCCAACAGCATGCGCAGTCGATGGGGATGTTCGATTTCTGCGATCTCGAGCTTCTGCGTCCTAATTCGACCGAACATGATCCGCTCTGCCCACAAGCGAGAGCCGATCCGAATCGGACCCGGGGTCAACAGTTCGACCTTTTTGATGGAGCGAATGATGAGCGGCCAGTCGAGAATGTTCGCAACGACGGCAAATACATCTGCCGGCGGCGCGGAAACCGTCTTCGCAAGCTCGATCTGCATCTGCCCTTTTCCGCTTAGCCGGCTGCAGCCGTCAGTCCTACATGCGCTCGGCTGAACAGGCTGATCATCACGCGGTTGAAAGCCGGAATATCGTTGGGAGGTCGGCTCGTGTCCAATTCTTGATCAACGACCGCTTCCGGCCACCATTATCTGGTCAGCCACCATTCACAACCAATACGACGACCGGCGCCTTGATCACGGTCAATTTCTTTCTCATATCCCGAACCAACGAGCCAGCCAGCCTTTTTTAACCGCGCTTGGATTCGCGTCTCCCGTCAGGAACTCAGATTCGCGTCTCCCGTCAGGAAGATGAATCACGAGCGCGCCGCCGCGTTTGCGCACGAGATTCCGAGCCGCCAATTCTGCCGCCTCGCGTGTTGGAAAGTGACCCAATTCCGGCCCGCCGTCTTCGCGCACGATCCAGTCATCGAAGGTGTCGTCCGGGACCAAGTGAATCGTAACATTCGTCGCGCGCATCGCCGCCTCGCTCGTATTCCATACTCGTCTGAGAAAAAGCCGGCACGATGGCGCAAGTTCCAGCTCATTGATGCTCCGCACGCTCGGAAATTGACCGCCGTCAACGACGTGTCCGCTGCGGTGGCTATGCTGAGCTCCTGCACGAAGCACCAATCTTTCCCGTGTGATTGCATGGACGACTTTCGCATCGACCCGCCGCTCCTGGTCAAAGATACAACAAAGCCGCGGCGGCTCGAGACGCTTGCCGAGGCGCGCGCCTTTGTGGAAGAGGCTATGCGGCTAGGCCGGCCGCCGGCCTGGCGCGACATCTATCATCGACTTCGCACGGTGCGCAGCGACGATGAAGCAATCGAGACCGTCGGCGCGTTACGTGAGTTGCTCGAGTTGGAAGACCTGCTGGTGCCACCCGAGTTGCCGTTGACCTGGCAGGCGCCCTGACAGTCATGCTTGCCAGCACGTTCCGATCCCACGTCACGTCGCAGTCAAAATTGATGAAGCGCAATGTTCGGCCCAATTTTTTTTATTGTCTGGTTGAACAGGTCGGCGCCGCCGCTCGTTAGCCCGACGTGCTAGCCGCCACGCAGGCGGGGCACATCAAACGCAGGAGAGAATGATATGCGAATCTACACGCACGTTTGCGCGGGCGCATTTTTGCTCGCGCTGTTCGCAAGCGCCGGCACTGCCTTGGGCCAGACCGCGCCTGGCGGCAGCGGCGCACAAGAGAAGTTCAATCTCAGTCCTTCGCAGGAACGGGCGACCTTGCAAGGACTTCAAGGCGAACAATCGCAACCCGCCGCGCCGGGTTACCAGGGACAGGTCGGCTCCAAGGTTCCGGATTCCATGAACGCCCGCCAGGAGCCCACTCAGGTGACCACGCAGGTGCCGCAGATGGAGAGCTACCTGTTCGTCAAGTTGCCGGACCGGATTCTCCTGATTGATCCCGACACCAAGCTGGTGGCGGAGATCGTGGCTGTCCCGCCCGGCACAACAGGAAGCGGCTCGTCGGACTCGCCATCACGCTAGCCGTATCAAGGTCCCTGCCATGACGGTCACGCTGAACCGACTCTCTTATTTGCACGCGCAGAAGCTCATCAGCAATCGGCGCTGCATACTCGACGAGGGCGATCAATGGACCTATCACAAGCCGGCGCGGGCGGCGCAAAAGCGCTTCATCGAGGAGCACGGGCTTGCCGAGTTTGCCTTGTGGCACCTGGGCGAGGACGACGAACAGGCGCCAAATTCCAAGCACCGCTACCAGTTTCCGTATGGCGACTTCGAGCGGGTCCACCGTTGTGCGGTGCTTGCCGCACAGGCGCACGCCGACCAGTACGAATATGCCGACATCGAACGGGCTGCCGCCCACCTGTGTGAACTGCTTGACGCGCTGATGGGACTGAAGACCCGGAGTCCAAAGGACCAGGGACATGTTCGTTCCCGTTGACGTAGCCGCGCTTGCCATCACCATGTGGTCGGTCGCCGACAGCGTGCCGAGGCTGAGTGTTGAGGGGTTTTGCCGTGCAATCGCGGAACGCGCTGCGCCATTCGCCGACATGGAGAGGTGCCTGCGCAAGGAGCAGGAGACGCGCGCGCAGCTCATGCATACCTGGGCACAATTTCATCCCTCTGATCGCGCCCACTGCGTCCGGCTGATGACTGCCGGCAGTGTGGAAGTAACCTATACCGCGCTCCTGACCTGCCTCGAACTGCAGCGAGACGCGAGGAATATCCGGGAAAGGAATCAAGGCAGCCCGACCGGGCTGCGATCGCGATAATGCGTCGATGCGGATCGTTGAAACCAAGGTGCTATTCGAGGGCTGGACGAAATTTCTGGCGGTAACGTTGCAATCCGACGGCCGCTCGACGCAGCGTGCCGTGCTCGATCACGGAGCCTCAGTCTGTGTGCTCCCTTACGATCCTGAAAGGCACCTGGCTCTGATGGTCTGCCAGATACGTATTCCGCTGCTGTATCTCGGTTGTCGCGAACCATTGATAGAAGCGATTGCCGGCCGCGTGGAGGACGAACAGCCCCAGCAGACCGTGCGCCGGGAAGCGATGGAAGAGGCCGGCCTTCGCATCCGCGACCTTGAACACCTGGCCACCTGCTGGTCGTCGCCGGGCGTCTCGACCGAACGATTCCACCTTTACTTCGCTAGTTATTCATCGGACGACCGCATCGGCACTGGCGGCGGGACCGACGAATTCGAAGACATCACCGTGCGGGAGATCGCCCTGTCCGAACTGGCGAAGTCGGCGGATGAGGGCCGCCTCACCGACACAAAGACGCTCGTGCTCGTCCAATCATTGCGGCTGCGCCGGCCGGACTTTTTCAACTAGCAATGCAAGAGGACAAACGTATCATTTCAGAAAGACACCCGCGGATGACATCGACGGACTATCAATGCCGGGGGTCAAGCGAAGTTGTCGACGAGACTCTTCGTAACGTCTCGTTTATATTCGACCTTGACGGCACATTGGTCGACAGCATTTACCAACACATTCTGGCATGGCGCGAAGCCCTGGAGGCCGAGGGGATCAACCTCGCCGTCTGGCGCATCCATCGCAAGATCGGCATGAGTGGCGGGCTGTTCACCAACATGCTGCTGCGCGAGACCGGCTACAACATTGATCCGGCACGAATCGAACAGCTGCGGAAGCTGCACGCTTCCGCTTTCAATCGATACGCAACCGACATCCGGCCCTTACCGGGCGCGCGCGACCTTCTTTCCTTTCTGACTCAGGCACAAGTCCCCTGGGCGATTGCGACCAGCGGACTTGGGGGGAAACGGCGCGGCCGGTGCTTGAAAAGCTGGATGTCGATCTCGGCCAAATTCCCGTTGTTACGCGCGATCAAGTGAGATGGGGGAGGCCCGATCCGGATCTTTTTCTCGCCGCCGCCGCCCGATTGCGAATCGATGCTGAGAGGGCCTGGATCGTCGGTGATAGCGTCTGGGATATGCTGGCTGCGCGACGAGCCCGCGCGTTCAGCATCGGTCGCCCGCACGAGCGGCAGGGCCGGGCAGGCAAGATCGGGGCGCCCTCCTCTCGAGCCAACCGCGTTCAACGGACGCTCGGCTGCCGCCACCAGCGCCGCGGCAGCGCCAGTGCTGACGCGGATAGCCGATCGGAAGGCGCCGCGTCGCGACGTATTGCGTGAGCCAGTCCGTCGCCCCAATGAGCCGGGCGCCAAGTAACCCGATGTTGAAGCGCAGGTGCGCCGTAGGCAGGTCGATCGCCTCCTCCTCGGCCGTGAGCAAGTCAAGCAACAAGGTCGCCAGCTTCGCCTCGTTGAGCACGCGCGCCACATAGCGGTTGCGCGAACTGTGCCGGCCGCTGCCGTGAGCAAACAGCACAATCGCTTGCGCACCCTCCGGCAGATTCAGGTCGCCCTCCAGCGTCACCGGCCTGCCGTGACTTGGACTGGCCGCTCTTCAATCCGCTCTGTCATTTCATTCATTGTCGCACCTCGCCTAAACCGCGAAGGGAAATGTCTCCGGCCCTCCCGAGCTTCCCACTCAGCCGTGCTTTCGAGCGGCTTGACCGCCCGCGTCTCGTCGAAATGGAGCCGCGTCGAATTGCTCCGCCTTGTGGGCCGCGAAGTAGTGGCTTTGCCGCTCTGTCGCAGGACGGTAGATGACACCAATCGCACGCTCCAGCCGAGAACCGTGCAGGCCCGACATCACGTTGTCGCCGTCGCACCAGGTCAGCAGGAAGCGATCGGGTTGTGCCGAGGCAGGCGACCAGCGCATCACAAAGCGCGCCTCGTCAATCCGCTCCATCAAGGGGTAGTCCCGCTCCGAGCCGGACAAAGGGTAAGCGGCAGTACGTAGCAACTCGATCAGCGCCGCGTACGATCGGCTATCTCAGCCCCGTTGAGTTAGAGCGCAAGGTGGGATTAGATTAACTCATCTGGTACGATGGTGAGGTCACCCTCCGATTGTCCCAACCAGTCGCCGTCTGTCTCAATCGCCAATCGTCAGGCTGAAATCATGATGCGGATCGCGTCAGAGTTCGGTTTCACTCCGACGAGCAGACCAGAATATCGACACCTGCCAAGCGAGAGCGGTCGCTCTTCGATCAGATAACCGCCACGAACCATGACTGAGATCTGGGATCATGACGCCGCTGGCAACCCTAATCGGAACCGGGAGGATCCCACTCGGCACCTGATAATCAGGCGCAGATCCAGTCATTTGTCTGAATACATGGGACGGCGACGACTGGGCGGCCAACGCGCCGTTCATGATCTCTCCTTTTGTTCATGGTCTCTTCTCTTCGTCGCAACCGCGGTCGCGTCGATCTTGATCTCGCACAAGCCAGAAGACTCCGCCGAGCGCTAGAACTGCGATAGCCAACGCGAAAATTTGCTGGGCATCGGTTGCTGCCAGATCGATGATCATCAACTTGCGCACAATCGCTAGCAGGGCGATCAAAATGACGGTTCGTACCTGCACGATGCTACGGTGCCGTTCTGCTACCACCAACAATGACCGTTTGAACTCAAGCGCAATGATGACCGTGAAGATCATACCGAAAATCGCTTGAAAGACAGAATAGTCGGCCGGATCAAAGCCGCCCGAGGCAACAACACTGATGAGAACTTTAACCGTCAGGTGCCAAACCGCAAGCATAACAACAATTGCAATCAGCCCACTGAGCAAGAGGATTACCGCGTGTTCGAATTTTTCGTAGAGTGTCAGGAGCCCCCATTCAGCGCGCGCCGTTCGGAACTCGTCCCGAAGTTTCATAGTCTCCTCCTCGCACGTTCAGGCGTCGACGTGCTCGAACTTGCTACGCCTGACTCTTTCTCTCGGGGAACGGACAGATACGCCGCGCCGCCCCTACTTTGCATTCGAACTGGTTGTGGGTAGAGCGTCATTAAGCTCAAGAAATGTCGTTTGGCATATCGGTATAACAGGCAATCCAAGCTTTTGCGGTCGCCTGCCAGATTGAATAGTCGTGCGTCAAAGTCCCGGTCGAAAGCGGCTCGGGCTAGATCATCCACCTTTTCCGCAGGCAGTTTTCGCTTCAGGAACTCGCCTGGCCGCTTGCTTCAATTGGTCCAATGCGGCAGGCGATTGTCCAATCTTCGGACCGATCGGGCCAGCACAAAATGCTTGCACATGATGATCTCATCAGCGGCAAGCGAGAGCACGTTACGCCTGACATAGCGTGGTGCGGCGAAAAGATTGAGCTCGAGTTAGACGAAGCAGCTTGCCGCGATCAGCGCCCCGGTGACGACGGCAGGATATCGAGACGGGACGACATTTCTGATCGTGATCATGGCCCGCGTGCCATGCGCTCGAAGCCGCACGCCTCCCGCAGTTGCGCGACAATTTGGTGGCGTGTGGTTTCAGGCTGCGAGCCAACCGTGGAGAGAACATCACGCAGCAGACGCCGCAAGCCGTGCAACTGATCGACCAAGTCGAGGACGACGGAGATTCCCTCAACGCTTACGTCCAGCTTCTCCTTGAGATCGCGGATCAACATTGCTCGCGCGAGATCTGTTTCGGAAAAGTCGTGCATCTCCCGGTCCGGGCCCGGAGCGAGCCATCCAGCCTCAATCCAGTCGCCAAGCGCATCCGCGTCAAGCTCGGCTCGCAGGAGAAATTGGCGAGTCTCCATGATCAGGCCTCCATGGACGCGCGCGGATTGTTCGCTTTCGTCGAGCGCCACTGGTTCACGAATTGTTCGAGTGCGGGATCGGGTTTTTCCGGCAACATCACCTTGAGCGTAACGTATTCGTCACCGCGGCTTCCATCGGCCCGCGGCACACCTTTGCCTTTGAGCCGAAGCACGCTGCCAGTATTGCTCCATTTCGGCACCTTCATGGTCACCGAGCCATCCGGCGTCGGCACTGTCACTTTGCCGCCGAGCACCGCGTCTGCGAGCGGTAGCGGAAGCTCCGCGTGAATATCATCGCCTTTCCGCGTAAATACGCGATGCGGGCGAACCTCGATCTCCACCAGTGCGTCGCCGGATGGCCCATCCCCGAGGCCGGGTCGGCCTTTGCCGCGAAGACGAAGGACCTGACCATCCCGCGTACCGGGTGGAATGTTCACATCAAGCACGGATCCGTCCGGCAGGGTGATCTGCTTTTTTCCTCCATTGACGGCATCCAGGAAGTCGATCGCCATACGGTAGTGGACGTCCCCACCCCGCATCCGGACATTGGCGCGGCCGCCACTGCCGAAAACTTGGGAAAGGATATCGTCGACGCCGGCAAAATCGGCAAAGGCGTCGTCACTAGCGTAAGGCCCGCCCTCAGCGAAGTCGCGATAGTAACGCCGCTGAGGCCGCTCGGCTCCCGATGCATCGATCTCTCCGCGATCAAATCGCGCGCGCTTCTTTGGATCGCCCAGCAAATCATAAGCGGCCGAGACTTCCTTGAACTGCTCCTCGGTCTTTTTGTTACCGGGATTGAGATCGGGGTGCAGTTTCTTTGCCAGCCGGCGATAGGCCTTCTGAATATCCTGGTCGGATGCGTCCTTTTGCACGCCAAGGACCTGATACGGATCGCCGGTCAATCTGCGCCTCCATTACGGACGGGCGCGTGCGCATCCGCCGGTTCGGGTTGGCGCTTCGTCACGGCGACGCGGGCGGGGCGCAGCAGGCGATCGTGAAGTGTGTAGCCATCCTCGATAACGCGGGCCACGGTTCCGGGCTCGCGCGAAGGATCGCCGATTTCCATGACGGCTTCGTGCAGCATCGGGTCGAACGGCTGGTCGAGCGCTTGGATCCTGCGGACACCAAAACGATCGAAGATCTGCTCAAGCCCCCGCTGGGTCGCCCGAACGCCTTCGATCAGCGCGGCGGCCTCGACCGATTCAGGCTGGTGATGCTCGATGGCGGCGATTGCACGATGCAGATTGTCGGCGACGGTCAGCAACTCACGCGCAAAGTCCGACACGGCATACTGCCGCGCATCCTTGACGTTCTGTTCGGATCGTCGCCTTGTATTCTCGGCATCAGCCAGTGCGCGCAACATGCGGTCGCGCAACGACGCGTTCTCGGCCTGCAACGACGGCTCCGTTGCATCACCGGTTGAGTCGGCGGCGGACATGTCCACATTGTTTTTGGGCATGGCCAATCTCCGGATGCGATTAGGCGGCTTGCGCTAGGGTGTTGCCGTTGATGGTAAGACGGCCGTCACGCACCGAAACCGAGATTGTATCTCCGTCCTTGATGGCGCCCGACAGCAACATGCTTGCCAGTGGATTTTGCAATTCCTTCTGGATCACGCGTTTAAGCGGGCGCGCGCCATAGACCGGGTCATAGCCGGTATTGCCGAGCCATGTCTTTGCCGCGTCATCGATCGCCAGCGCGATCTTGCGCTCATAGAGCAGTTTCTCCAGGTTCACGATCTGAATATCGACGATCCGGCGCATCTCGTTGCGGCCGAGCCGGTTGAACAGGGTGATCTCGTCGAGCCGGTTCAGGAATTCGGGCCGGAAAGCACGTCGCACCACCTCCATCACCTTTTCGCGCGCGTCCTCTGCGGGTTGCCCCTCCAGAAGCGCGGCGAGGTATTCAGAGCCGAGGTTGGAGGTTAGCACGATGATGGTGTTACGGAAGTCGATGGTGTGGCCTTGGCCGTCGGTGAGGCGGCCGTCGTCCAGTACTTGCAGCAGAATGTTGAAGACGTCGCTGTGCGCCTTCTCCACTTCGTCAAACAGGATGACCTGGTAAGGCCGGCGGCGCACGGCTTCGGAGAGCGTGCCACCCTCCTCGTAACCGACATAGCCGGGCGGCGCGCCGATCAGGCGGGCGACCGTGTGCTTCTCCATGTATTCGGACATGTCGATGCGCTGGATGGCGTGCTCGTCATCGAACAGGAACTCGGCGAGCGCCTTGCACAACTCGGTCTTGCCGACTCCGGTCGGCCCGAGGAACAGGAATGATCCAATCGGGCGTCGCGGATCCTGCAAGCCGGCGCGGGCGCGGCGAACGGCGTCCGACACCGCGGCAATGGCCTGGTCCTGCCCGACCACGCGTTGGCGAAGCTTCTCTTCCATGTGGAGGAGCTTCTCGCGCTCGCCTTCAAGCATTCGTTCGACCGGGATGCCGGTCCAGCGCGACACCACCGCGGCGACTTCCTCGGCGGTCACCTCCAGCTTGAGCATCCGGGTCTGATCGGCGGCGGAGGCTTCCGCAAGCTTCTTTTCGAGTTCCGGAATGACCGAATACATCAGCTCGCCTGCGCGCTGGAGGTCGCCACGCCGCTGCGCCGTTTCGAGCTCGCTGCGAGCTTGATCCAGCTGTTCCTGCAAGCGCTTGACCGACGACAGCTTCTCCTTCTCTGCCTGCCAGCGGGCCGTCAGCTCGGCGGACCTCTGTTCAAGCCCGGAGATCTCTTTCTCCACATTCTGGAGCCGCTCTTTGGAAGCATCATCCCTCTCCTTCTTGAGCGCCTCGCGCTCGATCTTGAGCTGGATGATGCGGCGGTCGAGTTCGTCGATCTCCTCGGGTTTGGAATCGATCTGCATCCGGAGGCGGCTCGCCGCCTCGTCGATCAGGTCGATGGCCTTGTCGGGAAGGAAACGGTCGGTGATGTAGCGATGCGACAGGGTCGCGGCTGCGACGATGGCGCCATCGGCGATCCGTACGCCGTGATGAAGCTCGTACTTCTCCTTGAGCCCACGCAGAATCGAGATCGTCTCTTCGACCGTGGGTTCATCGACAAACACCGGCTGGAAACGCCGGGCCAGCGCTGCGTCCTTCTCGATGTTCTTCCGGTACTCGTCGAGGGTGGTGGCTCCTATACAATGCAATTCGCCGCGCGCGAGCGCCGGCTTGAGCATGTTGGATGCATCCATCGCGCCTTCGGCCTTTCCGGCACCAACAAGGGTGTGAAGCTCGTCGATGAACAGGATGACGTCGCCCGATGCCTTGAGTTCCTCGAGCTCGGCCTTGAGCCGCTCCTCGAACTCACCGCGGTACTTTGCGCCCGCGAGCAGCGCGCCGAGGTCAAGCGATAGAAGGCGCCTGTTCTTAAGCGTCTCCGGTACGTCGCCCTTGATGATACGTTGCGCAAGGCCCTCGACGATGGCGGTCTTGCCGACGCCGGGCTCGCCGATCAACACCGGATTGTTCTTGGTCCGCCGCGAGAGCACCTGGATGGTGCGGCGGACCTCTTCATCGCGGCCGATCACCGGGTCTAGCTTGTTCAGCCTCGCCTCTTCGGTGAAATCGCGGGTGTATTTCTTCAGTGCGTCATAGCCTTGTTCGGCGGAGGCGCTCTCGGCCTTGCGCCCCTTGCGGATATTGGCGATCGCCTCGTTGAGCTTGACCGCCGTGACGCCGGCTTTCTTGAGAATGTCGGCCGCGGCGCTTTGCTCGACCGCGAGCGCGACCAGCATGTATTCGAGGGTGACGAAGGAATCGCCGGCCTTCTGGGAGAGTTTTTCGGCCTGGTCGAATACCCGCGCCATTTCGGGCGCGAGGTAGAGCTGACCGGCGCCCTGCCCTTCGATTCTCGGGAGCTTGTTCAGCTCACGCTCGAGCGCATCTTCAACCGCAGCAACGTTGGCACCGCTGGCTTCGATCAGATGCGCCGCGAACCGCTCCTGATCGTCGAGCAGCGCCTTGAGCATGTGCAGCGGCGATAGCTGTTGATGACCGCTGCGCTGCGCAAGCGCTTGCGCAGCCTGAATCAGTTCCTTGAGTCGGTCGGTATACTTCTCGATCTGCATGGCTCAAATCCTCCGCTTTAACTTGCCCTGCGATCGGGCTTGTCCACCTCCTCGAACTCGGCATCGACAACATCATCCGGGCCGCCTTGGGATTGCGGGCCGCCGGCTCCCGCCGTTGCGTCGGCGCTTTGCGCAGCAGCCTGGGCGAAGCGCGTAGCTACTTGTGTCAGGCTCTCCATGGCTTGACGGATGCGGTCGGCATCCTCGCCTTTCATGACGTCTTTGAGCCCTGCAATCGCCCGTTCCATCTCGCTGCGCAGATCGGCGGGAGCGTTCTTCGCTTCCGCGAGGCTCTTCTCCGCGGCATAGACCGCAGCATCAGCCTGATTGCGGGCCTCAACCAGTTCCTTGCGGCGCTTGTCTTCCTCGGCATGCGCCTCCGCTTCCTCCACCATGCGCTGGATGTCCGCCTCCGACAGCCCGCCGGACGCCTGAATGCGAATCTTCTGCTCCTTGCCGCTCGACTTGTCCTTGGCCGAAACATGCACGATGCCGTTGGCGTCGATGTCGAACGTCACCTCGATCTGCGGAACACCACGAGGCGCCGGCGGAATGCCGACAAGGTCGAACTGCGCCAGCAGCTTGTTGTCGGCTGCCATTTCGCGCTCGCCCTGGAAGACACGAATGGTTACTGCAGTTTGGTTGTCCTCTGCGGTGGAGAAGGTCTGACTCCTCTTGGTTGGGATCGTGGTGTTGCGCTCGATCAACTTGGTCATGACGCCGCCTAGCGTCTCGATACCGAGCGAAAGCGGCGTGACGTCGAGCAACAGGACATCCTTCACGTCGCCCTGCAGGACGCCCGCCTGAATTGCGGCGCCGATGGCGACAACTTCATCTGGGTTCACGCCCTTGTGTGGCTCGCGTCCGAACAGATTCTGCACGACCTCCTGGACTTTCGGCATCCGAGTCTGGCCGCCGACCAGCACGACCTCATTGATATCGGAAGGCTGCAGGCCGGCATCACGCAAGGCTGCCTTGCAGGGCTCAATCGTCCTTTGAATGAGATCGTCGACCAGAGCCTCCAGCTTGGCACGGCTGAGCTTGATGGCGAGATGCTTGGGTCCGTTCTGGTCGGCGGTGATAAACGGGAGATTGACCTCTGTCTGGGTCGCACTCGACAACTCGATCTTGGCTTTTTCGGCCCCATCCTTGAGGCGCTGCAACGCCAGGCGATCCTTGCGCAGGTCGATGCCAGTCTCTTTCTTGAACTCGTCGGCCAGATAATCCACGATGCGATTGTCGAAATCCTCACCACCGAGGAAGGTGTCGCCGTTTGTCGACTTCACCTCAAATACGCCCTCACCGATTTCCAGGATCGAAATATCGAATGTGCCTCCGCCGAGATCGTAGACCGCGATCTTGCCGGAGCCTTTCTTCTCCAGGCCGTAGGCAAGCGCCGCTGCGGTCGGCTCATTGACAATGCGCAGCACCTCGAGGCCAGCGATCTTGCCGGCGTCCTTGGTCGCCTGGCGTTGCGCATCGTTGAAGTAGGCCGGCACAGTGATCACCGCTTCCGTGACCGGTCCGCCGAGATAAGCCTCGGCAGTCTCTTTCATCTTAGTCAGGATGAACGCGCTGATCTGGCTCGGACTGTACTTCTTGCCTTTTACCTCAACCCAGGCATCGCCGTTGTCACCGGGCACGATCTTGTAAGGGACCATGCCCTTATCTTTCTCCGTGATCGGATCGTCGTAGCGCCGGCCGATCAGGCGTTTGATGGCAAAAATGGTGTTTTCCGGATTTGTGATGCTTTGCCGCTTGGCGGGCTGGCCGACCAGGACTTCACCGCTGTCGGTGAAGGCAACCATCGACGGCGTGGTGCGCGTGCCTTCCGCGTTCTCGATCACTTTCGCCTTGTTGCCCTCCATCACAGCAACACAGGAATTGGTTGTTCCAAGATCGATTCCAATCGCCTTAGCCATGGCCGGTCTCCTTGACGATTTAAGTCTTTGCCTGGTTTTTGCATGGTCTTTGCCTGACGAGTTAGGAAACGAGCCCGAAGCACGCCCCTAGGCGCACCGCGCGATCACGCAGCTTCCTTGACCTCAATCTTTTTTGCTTCCGATGGAGCTGGTTTCGGAACTGTAACTTTCAATACGCCATTGGACATCGTTGCTTTTATGCTTGATCGCCGTGTTACTCCGCCGAGAAGCAAGCGCAAACTTGAACGTAGGCGCAGCCGGCATCAGCGCCATGATGGTCGTCAATTTTCTGATTATTCCGTATCGCCAGATGGTTATGCCGGGCGACTTGGCTGACCTTGGCTGACCTTGGCTGACCTTGGCTGACGATGACGCGAAGTAACTATCGGGAGGTCTCCGGCCTTTTCCCGATCTCTTTGAAATTCTTGGCGCCAAAGCTCGTGATCACAGCGACGCTCGCTGATTGCCACACCTAGCGATAAAACTTGCAGCACGGAAATGCGGGGCGTCGGGAACGGCGATCGTGGGAACGCGGCAGGATTGATCGTGTCGCGATAGCCATGTGCGGTGCACCGCCATCGTCACCCCAAGGTAGTGCGTGCTCCGAAGGTGCGCGTCTTCAGATTGTTCCAAGGATAAAGTTGATATGATTGTCCACGATAAAATACATCATCACCCCGCTCGTGGGCGATTCCAGCTCACACGGCCGGGCGCTGGCATAATGGACCAGAGCTAGCTCTGCGGAGCCGGCAGCATCAACGGATCCTTCAACGTGATCAGTTGTTTCGTGCCCTCTGCATCCTCAACTTCGAGACTTGTCAGCCCCGTAGGCCCGCTCTCAAGGAAAATCTCGCGAGGGTGCACGATCATATGGTCCAACTCGTCGAGCGCGATCTCAAGCATGTCACTCTTCGGATCGTAGACAATCCCTAGCAGCGGCGCCCATTGCGTCTGTATTTGATCGCCAAGATCAAGCGACATCACGTCGATTTCTGCCCGCTTTCCATCGAGACCTTTTGAAAGGCGATCAAAGAACTCGCGCCACTCTTTTTGGTCCAGCTTCCTTGCCATCGCACGCTCCCTCATTAACTACGCGTCTAGCCAGCAGCATCGACCTCGTCAGTTAGGCCGCCCGTCCTCCTTTTCTTAGGACGCCCACAATGCGATCCTCAACCTTGGCGATCGTCAAGCTTGGACGCGAGACGTCCGTCGTACGATCTGGGTTGCATCAACGTAGGGATCCCATTCCAACTCGGCCCTCACGTCTTTTCGACATAATATCTTCATCTATCTCGCAGAAGACATGAATGCATTCCTTCACACCGGCTGGTGCCAACAGCCGCGACGTCATTGAGGTTTTCGACTTGCCAATCACCAACTGTCCGCGCCGTCAAAGCCCGCATGCGGCAGATCCTGCTTGCAGCCTCAATCGCGCTCCATGAATAAATCGCGCTCCATGAGTTGAAGGCGCCCGTGACTTCGCTGACCTTTGTTCGATTCCAAGGCCGAGGATCGGTCGAGTGACCGCGTATTCATTGCCGCCTCGTCAGGAGAGGTATCTAAATTCCGTGAGTTCCTTGAGCTGCTGCTTCGATCCGCCGGGCAACTCGATTTTCTTGCCTCCGTCATCGAATTTCAGGCTGTTGTAGGGAATGGCCACCAAGCGACTTCCGATGCCAAGAAAGCCGCCAACTTGCAGGACGGCGAAGAGATCATTGCTGCGACTAACAATCACATCGTCAATGGTACCGATCTTTTCACCGCTGTCGTTGACAACGGCCCGACCTATGAGCTTGCTGGTGCGAATACCCTTGTCGACGACCGAAACGTCAACCTTAACGAGGTTGACCTCTTGCGAAAATGCGGATCCTGAATTCGCCGCGACCAGAACCGACGTGGCGAATGCGCCGATGGTAAGGACCCTCAGAAATTTTTTGTTAAGTGAGGATTGGGATCCACTCCGCTTCATGACAGCCTCCTAACAGACCGAACGCGAGCCGACTGACGCTGACGCAGCGTCTACGCGCATGTTGCTAGAATTACATGTTGCTAGAATAGTGTATGGCGGCACGAACCGCCCTGACGGCGATCAATTTTCCGGGCGAAACTTCCGTGTGTCAGACCGGGAAATCAAATTTCCGGAAAGTTCCGCAGCGCCTTATGGGTTGCACCTGGAAGCTTCAGATTGTTCTTGTTCGAGCACCAACGTTCGAATGGGAACGGCCACCTTGTGGTCGTCGAGCGCAAGAATGTCGCCGACGTCGAGGATCGCAAAGCAGAAGAGTGTAGTTGCGGCCAATAACCAATTCCGTCACTGCCAATGAGTTCTCACACTGTGCCAATGAGTTCTCATCGTTGCGTACGCCACGGCCGATCAGCTTGCTCGCACGCAAGCCCTCGTTTACCTGCGCGACATTCGCGGCGCAGAAAGCGTCACCGCAAAGGGCCCCTCACGCAGGATTGCGGCCGATGATCGCTGTCATGCCGTCATAGTGGCAACGCCGCCTGTCTCTCCAAAGGCGTTCTCGGCGCGACTGTGACGTTATCCTGTTCGTCAGAGCCCTTCAGCGCGGCCGCCACCGCGTCGTCTACAGTTTCGAGCCAGACGATACTCACCAGCCTGCGTGCTGCATCCGGCACATCTTCAAGGTCCCTTTTGTTGAGCTCCGGCAGCAAAACCGTCTTGATTCCGGCTTGTGCCGCGGCCAGCACTTTTTCCTTCACGCCCCCGATCGGATGGACGAGCCCGCGCAGCGATATCTCTCCGGTCATGGCCGTATCGCTGCGGACAGTGCGGCCGGTCAGTAATGAAACAAGGGCGGTGAACATGGCGACGCCAGCGCTGGGGCCGTCCTTTGGGATCGCGCCGGCCGGCACGTGAATGTGCACGTCGGATTTCTCGAAAAGATCAGGATCGATGCCGAACTCGGATGATCGCGCCTTAACGAGGGTCAGGGCTGCTTGGGCGCTCTCTTTCATGACCTTGCCAAGCTGCCCGGTCAGAATAAGCTTGCCTCGCCCGGGCACGCGGCTCGCTTCGACGAAAAGGATGTCGCCCCCGGTCGGTGTCCAGGCGAGCCCGGTTGCAACTCCGGGCACGCTTGTGCGCATGGCGACTTCGTTCTCGAAGCGGCGTGGACCGAGAATGGCTGAGACTGCGGCACGGTCAATCTGCACACGCTCACTGCTGCCTTCAGCGATGCGCATGGCGACATGACGGCAGATCGCGCCAATCTGCCGTTCCAGATTGCGGACACCGGCCTCGCGTGTGTATTCGCGGATAATCGTGCGGATTGCGTCTTCCGAGATCTCGCATTGCTCGGCCGTCAGTCCGCTATTCTCGAGCTGACGCTTGAGAAGATAACGCTTGGCGATTTCAAGTTTCTCGTCTTCGGTATAGCCGGAAATCTCGATAACCTCCATGCGATCGCGCACCGGGCCGGGGATAGTGTCGAGCATGTTGGCGGTGGCGATGAACATGACTTTGGAAAGATCGAATGCCACCGCAAGATAATTGTCGCGGAATGTCGCATTCTGCTCCGGATCGAGGACTTCGAGCAGAGCCGAGGACGGATCGCCGTGGAATCCGACGCTGAGCTTGTCCACTTCATCGAGCATCAGAACGGGGTTGCGGGTGCCGGCCTTGCGTATCGACTGGATGATGTTGCCGGGAAGTGCGCCAATATAGGTCCGCCGATGGCCACGGATTTCTGCTTCGTCGTGCACGCCGCCAAGGCTCAAGCGCGCGAATTTCCGGCCTGTCGCGCGGGCGATACTCTGTCCGAGCGAGGTCTTGCCGACACCAGGTGGGCCGACGAAGCAAAGAATGGGGCTCTTTCCCGCAGGATTGAGCTTGCGCACGGCCAGATATTCGAGAATACGGCGCTTCACCTTGTCGAGGCCATGGTGATCCTCATCGAGGATGCGACGCGCTTCGGCAATGTCGATGCGATCCTCGCTGAGTTTAGACCACGGTAGATCGACGAGCCAATCGAGATAAGCACGGATCATCGCGTATTCGGCCGCGGCCTCAGGCATGCGCTCCAGTCTTTTGAGCTCTTTCTTCGCTTGCTCCGCCGCCTCCTCGGGCATTCCAGCCTGCTCGATCTTCTCGCGCAGTTCGGCAACGTCGCTCGCCTTGTCGTCGTCGCCCTCGCCCAGCTCTTTTTGGATCTGTCGAAGCTGCTCGCGCAGAATGTGTTGACGCTGCTGGGACGAAAGGGAATGCTGCGTCTGATCGCCGATCTGCTTCGAGAGTCTCAGGACCTCAATGCGTTGAGCCAGCAAAGCAAGCACCTTGTCGAGACGTTCCTGCACTTCGAACGTCTCTAGGACCTGTTGCTTTTCTTCAGGCTTCGCATCGATTACACCCGCGATGAAGTCAGCAAGCGCGGACGGTGAGCTGATATTCTCGATTGCAGCCACCAGCTCGGCAGGAACGCTTGGCAACAACTCGGTCGCCTCGCGGGCCCGCTGTTTGAGCAGGCTGACGCGGGCGTCGATATCTGGCGTCACCAGTTCGGAGACTCCAAGCTCCTCGACCCGTGCGACAAGGAAGGGAAAGCCTTCGACCAAATCGATGATGCGAAAGCGCCGAACGCCTTGGCAAATCACGTGGTGCAAGTCGTCGGCCGAAGTAACGTAGCGGAGGATTTTCGCCACTGTTCCAATCTTATGCAGATGCTCTAGCTTCGGCTCCTCAATGTCCGAATTGGCCTGTAGGACAACCCCAAGCATCCTTTCGGTTCGCACAGCTTCCTGTGCTGCGGCGATTGACGATTTTCGGCCGACGGCCAGAGGCAGCACGGTTCCGGGAAACAACACAGTCTGACGTACCGGTAGAATGATCATCGCGTCTGGTGGAACTGGCCTGTGGCCCTCCTCGTTCGTGGCCACTTTCTGCTCCTTGGTTTCAGTTGAGTTCGCCATGATGATGTTGCTCGCCTATCAGGGCCGCTTCGTCATGCTGAGAACCAGACATCCGTTCACAAGCTCCGAGCGATTGAGGCGCAGATGTGATGTTGGCAGTCGTAAGCGCCGCTCGAACCGCCCATATGGAATTTCCAGGCGCTGCATGTCCGCCGCGCGAGTGATCGAAGGCAGCCGACGCAATCCGGCCACGCGCAAAGCGTTCTCCTCGATCACGATCTCCAGATCTTCCGGCTCAACGCCAGGAAGTGCAGCGATAATCAGAAGTTCATGCCCGCTGTCGAAAATATCGACCGGCGGCTCCCAGCTTGCCATCTGCATCGTCGATAGAACGGGGTGAAAGAATTGCCGCTGCAGCCGCTCAGCCCGCGCGATCATCTCGCAGGCTTCGATCCACATTCCGGTTTTGAGATCGCCGGCAGTCATCACTGCACCCTTCAAACGGCTATCGAAGCGGGGCCTCAGCGTACAGACTCGATTGGATCGCCGCAGCTAGCTCTTCCAACGCATACGAGCCATCGTGACGATGGTTGTTGATGAAGAACGTCGGGGTGCCGTTGACGCCGCTACGTACCCCGCCGAGGAAATCCTCCCGGACTTTCGGCGCAAATTTTCGGGTCAGCAGCGCTTCGCGTAGCTCGACATCGGACAGACCGAGCGCAGCCGCCAAGGCAACAAACAGCGGCGGGCTCAGGCGATCCTGGTTTTCAAAAAGACCATCGTGCATGTCCCAGAAACGATTATGCGCGCCGGCGAACTCTGCGGTCTCCGCCGCGCCCTGCGCGTTCGGATGGACCTGGCTCAGCGGGAAATGACGAAAGACGAAGCGCAGCTTCTTTCCGAAGTGCTTCTGCACGAGCTTAACGATCGGGTGCGCCATCCCACAATGCGGGCACTCATAGTCGCCGTATTCGACCAGCGTGACTGGTGCGTTAGGCAGACCTTGAATGTGGTCGGTCGAACTGATCGGCACCTTGAGCATGGCGAGAGTCCTCATTGTGAGACATGAGTTCCAAGGCTTCGAGAATTCCATCCGCTCCTGGATTGACGGCGATCGGCGAGCAATAGCTCCAGAAAATCACCCCTTTCCGGTCGATGACGAAAAGCGCCCGCTCGGAAACGCCTTCACTGTTCCGGTAGGCCTGATATTTTTTTGCAACCTCGCCCTTTGGATGGAAATCGGCAAGCAACGGAAAATGCAAATTTCGATGCTTAACAAATGCCGCATGACACCAGGCGCCGTCGACTGAAATGCCGAGTAATTCGGCACCATGCTTACGAAATTCCGGCAGCACTTCGTTGTACAGCGCCATTTGATCTCCGCACACCGGACTCCAGTCGGCAGGATAGAATGCGATGATCACCGGACGGCCCGCGAGATCGCCGAGAGACAGATTTTGGTCGGGCGTGACACGGAACGTGAAATCCGGCGCTCGCGTTCCTTTTGTCAAGATACCAAACATTGTTTCGTCCCTCTGTTGCGGTGTTTCGAACCAGGACAATCGGCAGTGATTTTTGCTGCGGGGAGGTTGCCGTGCGGCTGGTATTGCCGCCTTGACGGGCGTCAAGGAGAGCGGAAAACTTCACACTCCTGATCGAATTGGAGCTTCAACTAAGAAGTTTTTTGAGACGTTTTTCGCCGATTAACTTATTTTGATGCCGCCGAAACTTATTTCCATTGAGAGACGTTTGTAGTCAGCGCACATCGTCCGGGGCTATAAAGATGAGCAGGCCTTTACCGCTTTGGAGCGTATGCGTATCGGAGGTTTTATGCCTGCAACAGCGCCCCCCCCGCTCCGGAACCATCGCCGTCACGACCTTTCCAACCAACCGCACGCTTTAAGGCGCCTCGATCCCTTGGCCGTGGTATTCTCATGTCATCGCAATCAGGAAATCTGCAGCGAGGGACAGCCAGCCGAATACTGGTATTGCGTCGTTTCCGGAGTCGCGAGACGCTGCATGACAAAATCTGATGGTCGACGTCAGATCTTGGCGTTGCTGCTTCCGGGCGATTTCTTTGGCTTTGCATCTCGCGGGACATACGACTACGCCGTTGAGGCAATTGTCGAAGGCACAACCATTGCGAGCTACTCGCGGCACGTCGTGGAGGCGCTTGCAGATGCGGAGCCAAAACTTGCCCGTGAGATCCGTGAGGTTGCATTTGAGACGATGTCGCAATTGCAAGCCCAACTCCTGATTCTCGGAAGCATCACTGCCACGGAAAAGGTCGCTTCCTTTCTCCTCGCAATGGCGGCACGCTCCCGAACTGCTCGTTCCGACCAGATTTTGCTGCCGGTTTCCCGGTACGACATTGCTGATTGTCTCGCAGTTTCGGTCGAAACAGTGAGTCGTTCGCTAACCGTCCTGAAGCATCGCGGCGTTATTGCATTGCCTGGCACGCGCACCGTCACGATCGTCGACCGTGACGCGCTTGCGGAAGGACGGCGGAGAAAAAACTGAGTCAGTTGTCAACGGTCTGATTGTCTTTTGGGCGGCCCGGTCCTAGTCCACGGCGGCAAACTTGCCGGTCGCTGCCGGGAAAGTTTCCATTAGGCTTTCGTCCAACTCCGCTTCGGACACCGCGTCGTCCTAGATGGCCACAGCGTTCTGAACGCGCGCGCGACCCCGGTGCCGCATGTTTTTTTTACAACGCGAACGCTGAGACGCAATTGCGTTCTGCAAGTGACGCAATCTCATAACGACGAACTCCTGCACGACGAATCTCTCCAGCGACGAGACGCGTTCCAGTAACAAAACGCGTTACTGCTCGGAATTATCGCTTGGCGCAGCGCCGGTTGTCTCGTGATCAAGGATGATCTGCCACCCGGTTTGTGTTTCAGGATCAAAGAGCACCACCCGATCCGGCAAGCGGACATAAAGGACATCCCGCGCTTCGGGCCATACCGCGAAAATTTCCGGCGGCATTGGCATCAGACTCAGTGTGTCCGGCACCTTCTTGCCAATCTCCACCTCCGTGCCGGGAGGCAAAGTTTGTGCCGGCTGTTTTTGAAGTGACCTTGCGACCGCGCGGCCCTGCTCTTCGGTAAGCTTGCCCTGCTGGCTCGTCGTCGCGCCGGGCGGGGGCTCGCGTGTATTTTGCGCCGCGGCCATACCGCCGCTACCCATTAAGACGATCACCAGCCAGACGAAGGAAAAGTGCCGTAGCATGATCATCTCCTTTTTGAACCAGGCACAAACATGTGGCCATGGACCCTCCGCATGCTTTTCTAGGATAAAGATCGAAGACTCTCGGCGCCTTGATGAGCGTCAATCCGCGTAGTGCTCTAGACAGGCTTTGCGATAGGCCAAGCGAAGAAGCAACAAGCGGCAAGGCCAATCGCTACCTGGCCCATTCGACCAAGCCCCGGTAGTGCATCAGGTCTTGGGCCACGGACCTCGCGATATTCGGCGGGATCGCGTATAGCCAGATATTCACGGGCACAATGACTAGACCGCACGTTCGGCGATCGTCGAAGTTGAGACCATCGCTAAATCCGGAACGGCCGCACGGCTGACAAATCCATGCAGATCGTCGGGCTCACCGGTGGGCGCCATATCCCGATAGTAGAAAGCAAGATTGTCACGCTCGAATTCTTCGAAAAAATCCTCCCAGCTCGTTTCTGTCAAACCTGCATCGGGGGGACCGAGGTCAAAGCGAAGCGGCGATGGCTTGGACATGCCCTCGAATCTCGAGGGACGCGCATCTCTAGCCTCTGCCCACGACCGGACGAGGTCATGGTCAATCGTGATGAAAAGAAGCACCGTACTAGTCATGGCGGTTCAGTGCCATATGTTACAAATTGAAATGAGTAGCGTAGAAGGTTTGACCTCTGCGTTACGATTTGCGTGTTGCGGATCTCACGTTGCGGCCGCTGCCGGCCTATCCGATCCGTGATCGAGGTGACGCGAGCGTAGCTTGATGGCGAGTACGATGATGATCGCACCAAAGACCAGCGCATAGGCGCCGAGCACCATCGTGAGCGCGAGAGCGCCGGCTGGCGGCACCAATATCATCAGCCCGCCATAGATGATCGACAGGACGCCGGCGAGACCGAGCCACCAGCGGCC
>JAFAFP010000265.1 GCA_023423415.1 Pseudomonadota bacterium
ATCTTGCCGATCGCGCGCAGTGCCGGGGTTATAGCGGGTCGCGAGCTGTCGTTAAACCTTCACCGCAGCCGATGGCGGGGTGTCGCCGCTTTCCAGGCTGCGGCAATAGAAGGCCGAGACAAGAAGGGCGATGCCCGTGAACAGAAGATTGATCCCGACCAGAAGGCCGATCACCCACACCGCGCTGCCCGGCAGCCCGGCCACGATGATGGCGCCGAGGGCGATATCGACGAGCGCCGATAGCAGCACCCAGCCCCAGGCCCGCGGGATCGCGGACTTGTAGTGAAACGCCATGATGATCTTGGTGAAGCCTGTCGCCAGCATGTAAGCGGCAACGACCACCGTCAGCGTCACAACGCCGGCTACCGGATTCCACAACAGCACGCCGCCGGCGATCAGAAACAGGATCGCGGTCAAGAGATTCCACCAGAAGCCGGGCGAGCTTGTCCCCGACGAGAAGACCGAGATCAATCCGAAGACACCGCTGGCGATCAACAGCCAGCCGACCATGATGGTGGTCGCAAGCGTCGCAATGCCGGGCAGAAGGATCGCGGCTGCGCCGAGCAGAATGAGCGCCACACCGTAGATCTTGAACCAGAGCCTGAACTTGCGAAGCGTTTCAGGATCGCTTGGTAAACCAATAGCCAAACCGGTCGCCATCATTTGCCTCCATGGCAGCGTAAGCTCAACAATCCTACCAGCTATCGCACACCGGGGACACCTGACGATGTACAGGCCTCAAGAACTTTTCATCAAAATGTTCGATGCGATCCAAGGATCAACGCCCGACAAGACTTGAACGCCAACGACTGGCGAGTCGCTGCCGCCTCTCCACGCGGGACAAGCCGAACCGGCCAGACGCGTGACAGGCCTCGAGCATCTTGCTACCTGACCTGCGGAAGGCAGCAGGAACGCGACGCCTGAACGGGAGCTATGAATATGAAAGTCGAACGTCACGAGGTCGGACCACGGATGAGCCAGATCGTCATCCACGGCGACACGGTGTATCTCGCAGGTGTCGTCGCGCAGACCGCCGCCGGCAAAAGCGTGACCGAGCAGACCAAGGACATCCTCGCCATCATCGACGGTCACCTGGCAAAAGCGGGGACAGACAAGTCAAAGCTCCTCACCGCCAATATCTGGCTGGCCAGCATGGACACCTTCGCCGAGATGAATGCGGTGTGGGACCAGTGGGTGTCGTCGGGCAACACCCCCGCGCGCGCCACCGTGGAAGCGCGTCTTGCCGCCCCGCAATACACCGTCGAAATCATGGTGACGGCGGCGAAGTAAACCGCCGCAGCACCGCATGCTGAACTAACCGACCGACCGGCGGGCAGGACATGCTCGCCGGCTTTTTTTTACCATCGCTTTCAGAGCGACCCGTGCCCGACATGGACCGCTAGCCGCGTCACAAACATGTCAGTCCCGCACACTCGCGTTGTCCGCAGGCTTTCGCCTATCAATCCGGACAGCTCGCACTGATTCGCGCGCTCATTGTTCAAATGGAGATACTTTAATGCCCGGGATTATTGCCTGCCTGCTCGATCAGCGCTGGTTTGGTGTTCTCGCCCGCATCGTTCTGACCTTCGCCTTCTGGGGCAGCGGGCTTCACAAGCTCATCAATTTCCAGGCCGGCGTCGCGGAAATGGCGATGTTCAATCTGCCGAATCCAGCGCTGATGAACACCCTCACCATCATCACGCAGCTTGGCGGTTCGCTGCTGATCATTCTCAATCGCTGGACCTGGCTCGGCGCAGGCGCGCTCGCGGTGTTCACGGCGCTGACCATTCCGCTGGTTCACCACTTCTGGTCATTGCCGGAGCCGCGCGCAACAATCGCGTTCCACACCGCGACCGAACACATCACCGTCATCGGCGCGCTGATGATCGCGAGCATCCTGTCGCGCTATCAGGGCGGCGCGGGCAACGGACCAAAGCGCGGTTGATCGTAAAACAAAGCGAGCCGGACATTGCCCGGCTCGCTTCAATTCATGACGGCGGCGCAGCGACCGCAACGCCCATTCAGTTCATCTCGGCGCGCACCTTCTCGCGCAGTTCGTCGATCGGCATGAGGCCCTTGCGGGTTTCGACGTGCCAGAAGGTCCAGCCATTGCAGGCTTCCAGCCCCTGCGCCAATGCGCCGATGCGATGGATCGAGCCGACCTTTTCGCCGAGCATCACCGCACCATCGGCCCGCACTAGCGCCTTGTGGCGCTTTTTCGAATCGACGAGGTTGGCGCCCGGCGAAATCATGCCGCGCTCGATCAGCGTGGCGAACGGCACACGCTGGGCCTCGCGCGCGGTCTTGAACGGCGCAATCGACGGCGACTCCAGCGGCTCGACGGCATCGATTCGCTTCATCGCCGCTTTCGCATAGCCCGCATCGCGCTCGAAGCCGATGAACCGGCGACCGAGCTTCTTGGCGACGGCGCCGGTCGTACCGGTGCCGCTGAACGGATCAATCACCAGATCATCGGGGCGCGAGGCCGAGAGAATCACGCGCGCCAGCAAGGCTTCCGGCTTCTGGGTCGGATGCAGCTTCTTGCCATCGCTGTTCTTCAATCGCTCGTCGCCGGTGCAAAGCGGGAAGGTCCAGTCGGACCGCACCTGCACGTCGTCGTTGCCAGCTTTCAGGGCTTCATAATTGAAGGTGTAGCCCTTGCTGCCAGGATCGCGCGCCGCCCAGATCATGGTCTCGTGCGCGTTGGTGAACCGGCGGCCGCGGAAATTCGGCATCGGATTGGACTTGCGCCACACCACGTCATTGAGGATCCAGAAGTCCAGATCCTGCAGGATGGCGCCGACGCGGAAGATGTTATGATACGAGCCGATCACCCACAGGGTGGCCGACGGCTTCATCACGCGCTTGCAGGCTTTCAGCCACGCATGCGTGAACTCGTCATATTCCCTGAACGAGCCGAACTTGTCCCAGTCGTCGGTGACAGCATCGACCTTGGAATCGTCCGGGCGCTTCAGATCGCTCTGAAGCTGCAGGTTATACGGAGGATCGGCAAACACGAGATCAACGCATTCGGCCGGGAGCGTCGCCATTTGCGCGACGCAATCGCCCACAAGGATGCGGGCACTCTCATTTGACTTGGGAGTCAGACGGGGCGTCCGAAAGGACGCCCCGCGACGCGACTCTACCATGACTCAGTACTCTGACTCTGGTGACGCGGTCGGTGACGCGGGACCTACAACCGACATGTCCGCATCATGCGTTGCCAAGGTAAAAAACCCTTTAATTTGTAAGTACTTTGCTAGACTGGCGTTTACCGCCAATAACAACCATTTGGTAACGACTTGTCGGAGCCGTTGCGGGCATTCTCCCGTGGACGGGCACGATTCGATCAGCGACACTGCGGCCTAAGCCGAGGAGAATGACGATGCGTTGGGAAGACTTTCGCCGCAGCGACAATGTCGAAGACGTCCGCGATAGCGGCGGCGGCATGGGCGGCGGCTTTCCGATTCCCGGAGGTGGCGGCGGCGGCGGAGGAGTCGGCGGGCTTGGTATCGGAACCATCATCGTTCTTGGATTGATCGGCTGGGCCCTCGGCATCGATCCGCGCATCCTGATCGGCGGAGCGGAGATCTTCACCGGCGGCCCCGGTCAGCAGATGGAACGGCAAGCGCCCGCGAAACAAGGCGCACCGACCGATCAACAAGGCCAGTTTGTCGCCGCTGTCCTCGGCTCGACCGAAGACGTGTGGACCGACATCTTCGCTGCCAATGGACAGACCTATCGCGTACCGCGGCTGCGTCTGTTCGCGGGGGCAACCAGCGCCGGCCAATGCGGTATGGCGCAATCGGCGATGGGACCGTTCTACTGTCCACCGGATCGGCGTGTGTTCCTCGACACTTCGTTCTTCCGCGACATGGAGCGGAAATTCCGCGCCTGTACCGGAAAGCAATGCGAGTTCGCACAGGCCTATGTGATCGCCCATGAAGTCGGGCATCACGTGCAAAATTTGCTCGGCATCCTGCCACGCGCACAGCAGATGCAGCAAGCTGCAGGCAGCAAGGCGCAGGCCAACAACATTCAGGTGCGCGTCGAATTGCAGGCTGATTGCCTGGGCGGCGTGTGGGCCAACCATGCCCAGCGCAAAGTGAATTTCCTCGAGCCGGGCGACATTGAAGGCGCGCTGGCGATCGCATCTGCGATCGGTGATGACCGTCTGCAGCGACAGGCCACCGGACGAGTGGTGCCGGACTCCTTTACCCACGGATCATCGGAGCAACGGCAGCGCTGGTTCAAGATCGGCTTCGAGAGCGGCAAAGTGGCGTCGTGCGATAC
>JAFAFP010000266.1 GCA_023423415.1 Pseudomonadota bacterium
TCAATTGGCTCTGCAATGACATCTTGGTGGTGGTGACGCGAACTCACCAAAAAGTCGATTGTGCCGAGAGTCAGAAACCTCTGCGATCGGAAACGAGGTGCCGGCGAAAGGAGCGATCGCTCAGTCAAGGCGCTTGACATCTGAATTATTGGAAATAGTATCCGAAAAAATCAAGAATTATCGAAAATAAAGATAACGTTCGGGAGGGGATTTGGTGGGTCGCCATGAGCTGACCTTGTTATTTTCGGACAATGAGACACGCTCGCTTTCCTGCTCGGATTATGAATCCGTGGTGCAGGCGGCAGGTCGCCATGGTTTGAATTTGCTGGTCGATTGTCGAGAGGGAGGCTGCGGTACCTGCAAAGCCGTTTGCCATTCCGGGCATTTCTCGCTCGACGACTATAGTCGCGAGGCCTTGACGGATGCGGAACTCGCGAGCGGCCGCGTGCTGGCTTGCCGCATGCAGCCGCAATCGCCTTGTGTCGTGGAATTCGACTATCCGCTGGAAATGGTCCGCCGCGGCACCGCCGCTGCGCCCCGTGCGGCGAAGATCATCAAGATTACCAGGCGCGCCGATGTCGTGCTTGAAGTCACGATCGAGGCGGAGGACGGCAAGCCGTTCCACTTTATTCCGGGGCAATATTCCAACCTGCATGTCCCCGGTACCAATATCGTGCGCAGCTATTCATTCGTGAATCAGCCGGGCGAGGCGCGTGCGACTTTCCTCTTGCGTCTGATTGAGGGAGGTGCGCTCAGCGAATGGATGCGCGGTCAGCAAGAGCCAGGGGCATCACTCCTTGTCGCGGGGCCGTTTGGTCGCTTCTTCCTACGCGATGCTGAGCAGCCGCTGGTGTTTGTCGCCGGTGGCACTGGCATCGGCCCGACCATCAGCATGATTGAGCACATGAAAGCTAGGGGCGTCATGCCGCCGAGTCTCAAGCTGGTCTTCGGCGTGAATACGCTTGCGAGCCTGTTCTATCGCGAGCGGCTTGCCGAGCTGATCGCGGACTTTCCGAATAGCGAGCTTGTCGTCGCAGTGGTCAAACCGGAAGGCACGTGGGACGGTGTGGTCGGAACCGCTGTCGATGGCCTTAAGGCGATCGCCTTGGCTCCTGGGTCGCATATCTATCTCTGCGGTCCGCCTATCATGACCGAACATGCGCAGAACCATCTGCGCTCGCAAGGCATAGCCGAGCGAGCGGTATTTGCCGAAGCTTTCCTTCCGACACTCGACGCAAAGGCCGCGTAACAGATCTTTAGGCCAAGCCAATTTTAGCGAGAGGGACATCGCGTGACACGAGTAGATCGACGTACGCTTCTTCAGATTGCCTCGGCGGCAGCGCTCGCCGGCAGCTTTTCATCCGACGTATTCGCCCAAGCGCGCTCCAAGATCACGTTCGCCGGTTCTGCCGCTGTCCCGCGTGCCGATCAGGGATTCATGTTTGCCGGTATCCCGACCGGAATATTCAATCAGCTTGCGGTCGATGGAGATTTCGTCACCGTCGCGGGATCGGCAGCGAGCATCCAGCTTGTGGTCGCGAACCAGGCCCAGCTTGCCCATGTCGGCATGCTTGAATTGCTTGCCGCCAAGCGCACCAATCCGAATCTGCCGATCCAGGCGGTGTATTTGCACGACATCATCAGCGCCTATGAAATCGTAGTGCCCGAGGACAGCCCCATAAAGACGGTGGCCGAGCTGAAGGGCAAGAAGGTCGGTGTCATCAGCCTCGCTAGCGGCGCGATCCCGACGATCAAGGCGATGCTGCATCAGGCCAATGTGGCGGCCGATGCGGTCGAGCTTCTGCCAGTCGGCGCGGGCGCGCAGGCGCTTGCAGCCTTGCGGAGCGATCGCGTGCAGGCTCTGGCGCTGTTCCGCGGCAGCCATGTTGCGATTGAAAATCTTGGCGTGAAACTCCGCTATTTTACTCCGAAAGTGCCGAGCAGTGTCTTGGCCGCAAATACCAACCAGATCGCGAACAATCGCGACGGACTGGTGCGCGCCTTGCAAGGTGTGGTCATGAATACGGCTTATCTGCAGACCAATCCGGCCGCTGGCGTACAGGCTTTTTATAGCCTGTTTGGAAAGCCGACGTCGGATGAGGAGAAAGCTCTTCAGGCCAACATAAGGCTGATCGAAAAATCTGCAGAGTTGTGGAAACCGCTCGGCAGTCCCGGTCCATACGGTGCGATGACCGACAAGGTCTGGACCGACATGCTGGACTTTATCGGGCCGGCGTTTGAGTTCGACCGGTCGCAAATCAGCAATGTCTACACCAGCACTCTCATCCCGGACGTGAACAAGGCTGACGTCAAACGCGCGATCGAGATGGCGCGCGCGGCAAAGAAATAGAGCAGCGCTCATGGTCGCCAGCCTCGAATTCATAGATGTCAATCTCACTTATCGGGTTGACGGTCGGGCTCCTGTCGATGCTGTTCGCGGGGTTTCGCTCGGCATCAACGACGGCGAGTTTGTCGCCGTCGTTGGCCCCTCGGGCTGTGGCAAGAGCAGTCTTCTCAAGCTCGCTCTAGGGCTACAAATGAAGTCGGGTGGCACGATCCGCATCGATGGTGCGGATGTCGACAAGCCGCGGCGCGACGTCGGGGTGGTGTTCCAGACTCCGGTTCTGCTTCCTTGGCGCACCATCCTTCAGAATGTGCTTCTGCCTGCAGATGTACTGAAGCTGCCGCGCGCCGAAGCGATGCGCAATGCGACGGATCTGCTGGCGCTTGCCGGCCTCAAAGGCTTTGAGAATTCGTACCCTCACGAGCTGTCGGGCGGTATGCAGCAACGTGCAGGAATCGTGCGTGCGTTGGTTCATGATCCGCGCGTGCTGCTGATGGACGAGCCATTCGCCGCACTGGATGCGCTGACGCGCGAAACGATGTCGATTGAACTGCAGCGCATCTGGATGGCGCGCCGTAAGACGATCGTGTTCGTCACGCATAATATTTCCGAAGCCGTTTTGCTTGCCGACCGCGTGATTGTCATGTCTGCAAGGCCGGGCCGCATCATCGCCGAGCTTGAAAACCCGGCTGCACGCCCCCGCGATATCAAATTTCTAAGCGAGCAGGCAGCCAGCGATCTCTCGGGCCGGATTCGAGACAGCTTGAATCGCGCATTTGAAATGCAAGGGCGGGAGATGCACGCGTGAGCATCACCTTCAATTCCAAATCGGTGCAGTCGTTGTCCGAAGGGAAGTCCGCACTCTCCGGGTCCTCCGGTCTTGGACGTGTCGCGCGACGCCTTCGATCAATCCTCGAAGTCCTGGCCTCGGTCGTCGTCGTTCTGCTCGTATGGGAAGCGTGCATTCGCTTCTTTGACGTGCAGCCTTTTGTATTTCCGGCGCCCTCGGCGGTGCTGCGCTCGCTATGGCTCGGCTTGTCGAGCGGCACCTATATCTCCGCGCTTGGCGTTACGCTGACCGAAATCCTTGTCGGCTGCGCGATTGGCACCACTGTCGGTCTTCTAATAGCGGCTGCCATGGTTTCGTCGAAGGTTCTGCACCGACTGGTATATCCTTGGATCATCGGCATTCAGACGATACCGAAGGTCGCGATCGCTCCATTGATGCTGGTCTGGTTCGGTTTCGGGATCGAATCGAAAATTCTGATTGTTGCGCTGACCTGCATGTTTCCGGTCATGGTCAACACGATCGCCGGCCTGAACGCCACCGAACACGATCAGGTCTCGTTGGTGCGAGCGCTCTGTGGCAGTCGGCTGCAGATCTTGCGCTATGTGCAGTTGCCGGCGGCATTGCCGTATATCTTCGCTGGGCTCAACACGGCGATCGTTCTTGCGGTGATTGCCGCCATCGTTGGCGAATTCGTCGGCGCTCGCGCCGGTATTGGTTACCTTATTCTGCAGGCGAATTTTGCGCTCGATCTGGCGGGCGTGTTCGCGCTGCTGACGTTGCTGGGCATTCTGGGGGTTGTGCTCAGTTTCTGCGTACGTGCGATCGAAAACCGCGTGTGCTTCTGGAATCGAAGGAACTGACCACATGAATATCCATCAGCCCATGGCCCGCATGGCGCCTCCGCCGTCCCCAATGGAGATGATTGACGATCGGCCGTCTGAAAACGTGTTCCGGGTCAACAAACAGATCTATGTCGATCCGGACATCTTCGAAATGGAGATGGAGCGCATTTTCGCGAAGGTTTGGAATTTCGTGTGTCACGAGAGCCAGGTGCCCCAGGTTGGCGATTATGTTGCGACTGAGATCGCGCGCCAGCCAGTCTTCGCCACACGCAGCAAGGACGGCGACGTCAAGGTGTTCTTCGATGCCTGCGCGCATCGCGGCGCCAAGCTTACGACTCGCCGTACGGGAAAAGCCTCGACGATTACCTGCCGCTATCACGGCTGGTGCTATGATACGAACGGCAAGTGCACGAAGATTCAGTATGAAAAACTCGGTTGGCCGAACGGCATGCCGAAGGGTTATCGCGTTGATCTGACGCCAGTGCCGCGGGTTGCGAATTATCGTGGTTTCGTATTCGCTTCTCTTGCGCCGGAAGGAGAAGACATCGAGACGTTCCTCGGCGCCGCCGCGCGTGTGATCGACACCATGGTCGATCAGTCTCCGCAGGGGATCGAGGTGTTGGAGGGCAGCATCCGTTACACGATGCGCGCCAACTGGAAGTTTCAGACCGAGAATGGCGCAGACGGTTATCACGTTGCCGCCGTGCACCGGAATTATGCAGCGACCGTGTCGTTCCGCGAACAGTTGATCGGCAACTCGCTCGATCCGATGAAGGCGACCGAAGCAGGCCGTATTCTCAATCGCACAAAGACGAGGACCGGAAGCTACGATCTCGGGCAGGGCCACATGCTCAACTGGTCTGATCGCGCCAATGTCGCAGCCATCCCGCTTTATGAACGCGAGGCGGAGCTACTCAAGCAGTTTCCGGAGGGCTTCGTGAAATGGATGGTGCGGCGTGGACGGGTGCTGACCACATTCCCGAATCTTCTCATCAACGACGTCGCGTCCAGCGCGATCCGTATTTGGCGGCCTGTATCGGTGCACGAGACCGAGTTGGAGACGTGGTGCTTCGCGCCGGTCGGTGAATCACCAAAAGCGCGGGAAGCGCGCCTGCGGAAGTTTGAAGACTTCTTCTTCCCGAGCAGCCTGGCGGTGCCGGACGATGTCGCGGCGATGGAAGGTGCTCATGAAGGGAGCCTTGCGACCGGTATGGGCTGGGTCGAATTCGCACGCGGCCGAGAATTCGTAAAAGATGGCGCGGATGACGCGGCAGAGGATATGGGTATCGTGCCGGCAACAAGCAACGATCAGGGCGACAGCGAGACATGCTTCTTCGGATTTTATCGTCGCTGGCGTGACTTCATGGCGGCGGAAGGGAGCAAATAATGATGTCTCAACTCGATATCGTCAAGCCCGACGTCTCCTTGTTTCAGCGAGTTGCTCAGTTCATAAGCTATGAGGCGGGCCTGATCGACGATCGCAACTGGCACGATTGGCTGGCGCTGTTCGCACCTGATGCTAAGTTCTGGGCGCCGGCTTGGATCGACGACCACAAATTCACGTCCGATCCTGCACGGCAAGCGAGCTTGATATACGCCGACATGCATGATCTTGAGGCGCGCGTGTACCGGATCGAAAGCGAAGATTCATACGCTTCGATGCCGCTGCCGCAGACGTCGCATGTCGTCACCTGTACCAATGTGCAGCAAGGTCCCAATGGCCTCATCAAGGCTCGCGCCAACTGGATCGTTCATTTCTTTTGGCGCACCAAGGGAGCCTTTGTCCGCGCTGGTCGCTACGAATACGAATTTCGCGAGACAGATGACGATCTGCGCATCGTGCTGAAAAAGGTAATCGTGCACGATGATCGTGTGATCAGCCCCATCGACGTCTACAATATCTGAGGTGCCTCGTGCGACGTAACAATGTGCGGGCGGTCTGGGATTCGGGCCGCTGCGTGGTCAACGGCTGGTTGGCCATTCCCAGCTCCTTTTCGGCCGAAGTGATGGCGCATTGCGGCTGGGACTCGCTTTGCATCGACATTCAGCATGGTCTGGTCGATTATCAAACCGCGACCACCATGATGCAGGCGATTTCGACGACATCAGTCGCGCCGATGGTGCGTGTGCCATGGAACGATCCTGCCATCATCATGAAGTGTTTGGACGGCGGCGCCTATGGCGTTATTTGTCCGATGATCAACACGGCAGAGGATGCCAAGCGGTTCGTCGGCGCCTGCCGCTACCCGCCGCTCGGCTATCGTAGTCTCGGTCCTATTCGCGCGCAGATTTATGGCGGTCCTGATTATGCGGAAATGGCTAACGACGAGATCGTTACCCTTGCGATGATCGAGACAGTCGCCGGTGTTGAGAATATCGATGCCATCCTTGCGGTCGAGGGGCTCGACGGCATCTATATCGGCCCGGCCGATCTATCGCTTTCATTCGGTCTTCCTGGACGCATGGATCCGACCGAACCGAAGGTTGTCGCGGCGATGGACAAAGTGTTGGAACGCTGCAAGGCGACAGGCCACAAATGCGGCATTCACGTTGGGTCCGTGGACTATGCCAAGCACGTGATGGCGAAAGGCTATGACCTCGTCACGATTCTGAGCGACAACCGAATATTGACACAGGCGGTGGAGTCTATCGTGAAGTCGGTGAAGGTTGGCGCCACGAGCGGCATCTCCAGCAGCACCTACTGATCAATAGACGTTGGCGAATCTTATCGATGAACGAGAGGTCAAACTCCGAATCTGTGGACAGTATGGCGGATTACCTCAGTCATTACGCTGTCGCTAGCCCGCTTCGTATCACCGAAAATAGCCGCGAGCGGCTCAAGCTTATCCTGATCGATTCGTTTGCGGTTGCGCTCGCAGCCTTGCGGCATTCGCCGGCGATTGTCGCGCGCCGCTATGCCTCGAGCTCCGTGTCGGAAACCGCGCGTTGTGCGATCTGGGGAACATCGAAGCGCACCCGTCCGGAAGTGGCGGCGCTGACCAACGGCGTTCTGCTGCGCTGCCATGATTTCAACGATCTTTATCTGGGCAGCAAGAGCTGGGGGCATCCAAGCGACATTATCCCTGCCGTGCTTGCCGTTGCTGAGCAGCGACAAGCGTCGGGCAGAGAGTTTCTGGATGCGCTTGCCGTGGGATACGATGTCACATTGGCGTTGTTCGACACGTTGCCTGCAGCATCGAGCGGCTGGGACTATAGCAATCTGACATTGCTCGGCGCAGTCTGCGCAATTGCTCGCCTCAGCAACTTCTCCCAAGAGACCGCTCGCGAAGCACTCAGTATCGCATCGATTTCCCATTTTGCGAGCGATGAGATCGAGTCGGGCGATCTCAATGCGCGCGGCGATCTGACAATGTGGAAACGCTTCAACGCCGGTGATGCGATGCGGCAGGCTGTGTATGCCTGCGAGCTTGCACAGGCCGGCGTTGAGGGTGCAGTTCGGCCGTTCGAGGGTGCGAACGGCTTGTTGCGGAAGCTTGGCGTGCCCGAATCAGCCGGCGCTGACATGCGCGCACGACTTGGGCGCGAGGTGACACTGAGCAATCTTGACAAGGTGGTGCTCAAGCGCTGGCCAGTGGGATCGCGTGCGCAGATCGCCATCCAGGCTGCTTTCGAGATCCGAAACCAGATCCGGAATCCCGCCCACATCGACAAAGTCCATGTGCGAACGACCGAGGCGGTTTACGAGCATCTCGTCCGGTCGCGTCCACATGCTTGGAATCCGATCTCGCGCGAAACGGCGGACCATTCGCTCGTCTACATTATCGGCGCAGCCCTTCTGGATGGCGTGATCAATGCTGACAGTTTCTCCCGCGTACGGGTCGTCGATCCGGAGCGTCAGGCATTCTTGCAGAAAATCGTTGTCGCTCCGGACCTGAATGCATGTGCGCCGACCCACGCCTTTGCGTCGACTATCGAAGTCACAATGTCGGATGGCCGTGTGCTGCTTTCATCAGACATCGCTCAGAGGTCGTCCTCTTCGTTGCAGACCTTGGTTGAGGATAAATTCTGGGAATGCTGCCGACAGGCCGGATTGCAGGCGAAGGCGCAAACTCTGCTGGAAACTCTGGATCGCCTGGACAGTATCGACCAAGTTCAGGATATCACATCTCAGCTTATTACGGACAGCGGCGCGTTATTGGACGAAGCGTTATCCGATTAGCTGGAGCGCTGCCGGACAAGACCGAGCGCGAGGTCGCTCAGGCCAAAGAGCTTGTCCGATCATCGGGCGGTGCGATCGATTGGAACGGTTTGCGGCGTCGGTCCCCTGGGTGAAAAGGGAGTGAATCCTCTTGGCGGCCCTGTACTCGACAGGACGAAGTTCTCTTCGCTCTTCTATTGATCGGCCGCGAATCCCGATGATCCGAATAGCGTGACACGCCAACTGGCTGATAGTCTCGCGTGTTAAGCTGTCGTCTCGACCAGTTGTTTGGCGGCGCTGAACCGAGGTCAAATTTCAGGATTGATCTGGCTGTCCTCCAGTCAAATGACAGACGAAAAGCCCAGCCCAATGCTGTATGGGGAAGGGCGCAGGGCTCGCTGCCATACGCCCGCTTTCATTGGAAAGGGAGCGTTGACTTATGGCCACCGGTTTGCCGCCAGACAGCATCCACAAGTTGCACCATTTCGCGTATCGATGCCGCGACGCGGAGGAAACCCGCGCCTTCTACGAGGATCTGCTGGGTCTGCCGCTGGTGCATCTGGTGCAGGCGGAAACGGTACCGAGCGTTGGCGAGCATTGTCCATTCGTTCACATCTTTTTTCAGATGCGGGACGGATCGTATCTCGCCTTCTTCGATCTTGGCGACAATATCGCATCTGAGCCGTCACCGAATACGCCGTCCTGGGTCAATCACATCGCGCTCGAAATGGATTCGGTCGAGGACGTGCGTGCGGCCCGTGACCGTCTGGTTGCCGCCGGCCTCGACGTGAAGGGTGTGACCGACCACGACTTCATCAACTCAATCTATTTCTTCGATCCGAACGGGGTACGGCTCGAGCTGACCGTGCGCACCAAGGACGACGAACATATGGACGAGGCGGCCAAGCACGCACACGAAAAGCTTGCAGCCTGGTCCCGTCAGAAGGCGGAACGTGCGACTGCAACGAAAGGGCAGGCCGCCCGTGCTTGAACGTGTTTTTGCTGAGATCGACGTCAAGCCGGGTGCGAAGGAGGAAACGCAATCCGGCATCCAGATGATGCGACCGCGCATCTATGGAATGCTGGAGCGCGAGCCCGGCGCAAAGGTTGGCGTGATCCTGATGCATCCCGCCAGCAACTTCATGAACCATCACATGGTGCGCGCTTTGTCGGAGCGCGGCATTGCGTGCATGGGGCTGAACAACCGCTATGTGAACAACGACTCTGTGTTGTTGATGGAGCGGGCGATCCAGGACCTGGGCGCGGGCGTCAAATGGATGCGCGCGCAAGGTTGCGACAAGGTGGTGCTGCTCGGTTATTCGGGCGGCGCGGCGCTTTCAGCCTTTTATCAGGCGCAGGCGGAGAAGCTGACCGTGCAGGCGACGCCTGCGGGCGATCCGGTCCCGTTGGTGCCGGGCGACTTGCCACCGGTCGACGGCCTCGTGTTCTGCGCGGCGCATGCCGGGCGTTCGCGTCTGCTGCTGGAGTGGATCGATCCATCGGTGACCGACGAAAATGATGCAGCGAGCCGCGATCCGTCGCTCGATATGTACGATCCGGCCAATGGCGTGCCATATTCTTCGGAATTCCTGTCGCGCTATCGCGCAGGGCAACTGAAACGCCGCGACAAGATCGAGGCCTGGGTGTGGGAACGGCTGCGCACACTGCGCGCAATGCCGGGCGGCGCTACTGACCAGGCGTTCGTCGTGCACCGGACCTTCGCCGATCCGCGCTTTCAGGACATGACGATTGATCCGAGCGACCGCAAGCCAGGCGGCATGTGGGGCAACGCCAAGGGCGTGAACTACGCCTCGAACGCAATCGGCCGCTATACAAGTCTGACCGCCTTCCTCAGCCAGTGGGCGTCGGTGTCGCAGGCCGATGGTCCGGACAATGCGGCGAAAACCTCATGTCCCGTGCTATACGTCGATTTCACCGCTGATGAAGCCAGCTTTCCGTCAACGCGGGATCTGTGGCTGAACGCGCTCGACAAGCGCGCCGCCTTCCACGCGGTGAAGGGTGCCGACCATTACATCAAGGGCCGGCCGGAATTGCTGGCGGAAGCTGGTGATGTGATCGCAAATTGGGTCAAGCGGCTTTGATGCGTATCCGCGCGCTGGCGTGCTAGCGCACGGGCACGATTCGTGTTCACATCGCGTATGGCAATGAAGGACGATGCATCGGTCGTGCGATTGCGTCCTGGGCGTCCCCGCTCGGACGAAGCGAACGACCGCATCCTGCATACCGCGATGACGCTGATCCGTGAGGTCGGCGTTGCGCGGATGTCGCTCGACGAGGTCGCCTCGCGGGCGCGTGTCAGCAAGCCGACGATCTATCGACGCTGGTCGAGCAAGACCGATCTCGCAGTGGCGGCGATTGTGGAAGCCTGCCGGCCGGAGGGACCGCCCGCCAGCGGGCGTCCGTTGCAGGATATCGTCGATTTGCTTGGTTATTTCCGCACGCATTTCGAAGCGAAGATCCAGCTTCCGACGCTCGGTAGCCTGCTGCAGGAAAGCAACCAGACACCGGGCCTGCTGGCCGCGTTTCGCGATTCCGCAGTCCGTCGCTTTCGCGCGCGTTTTGTGGAGCTGATTGAAGCTGCACGACGCGATGAGCTGATGCGCAATGACGGTTCGGTCCCGATGATTGTTGAAATGCTGATCGGCGCTTATTACGCGCGGGCGATCGTGGGAGGAGCGTTCTCCGATCGTTGGCCGCTCGACCTGCTGAATGGGTCCGGCCTGCTCACAGAGCAGGGGCAGCGCGCGGTCGCGGCAATGGCGGCAGCCAAACGGCCGGATGCGAGCGCCCGCAAGCCGGCGCGCAAGCGCTGACCCCTATCCAGCCGGACACAATCAACGCTTTGTAAAATAAAGAGAATTCCAGCCGCGTCAGGTCGCCGCGCAGATATGAACAGGGCTTGTCTTATCTAATTACGATACTGTATCGTATCTAAATAAGAACAAAACCGCTCGAGAGGGAGGGCGTCATGAACATCGTCAATGCAACGACTGTTTTCGATACGCATCTGGCAACCCGTGCGCAGGTCGCGCGGCTGATCGAAACCATTGGCAGACCGGATTTCGCCGATACCGTCATGGAAGTGATCGGCCGGTTCATGCCAGTCGCGCATTTTGCGGCATTGCTCCAGGACGCGAAATCCGGTGTGCAGGTCATCGCGGCTGCGAGCCGGTCGCGTGACGATACGTCCTCGACGATCGCACATGCTTATGCACGGCAATATTTCCGCAACGATCCGGCGCGCCGGACAAGCTGGGCGGAGCAGGCTGCTCAACATGTCTCGCTGACGCATCTGCGATCCTGCGATCTCAGCCATTCGCCATATCGGCGCGAATGCTACGACAAGCCCGGCATCATCGAGCGGTTGTCGGTGATCTGCGAAAGTGGTGATTACGTCGATAGTCTGAATTTCTACCGGACTCATCAGGAGGGGCCATTCGAGGTGGCCGAATACGATATCGCCATCGAAACGACCGCGCTGCTGCTTCCTTTCATCCGCCGCCATCGCGCGATTGTTGCATCGCCGGCCGCTAATCGCGCCGAAACACTGGCCCGGTTCGCCAAGCGCCTTCAGAGCTTGCCGCACCGACTTGCGCAACGTGAGATCGAGGTGTGCGCGCGCGCGCTGATTGGTATGAGCGTCGAAGCGACTGCGCTGGATCTCGGCATCCGGCCAACGTCAGTCACGACCTATCGCCAACGCGCGTATCAGAAGCTCAACATCTCGTCGCAGAACGAGCTGTTTGCGCTCGTTCTGCATTGAGAGGGCGCGCCTCAGACGTGCAGGCTCTTCCAGATTTCCTGGTCGCGCTCGGCGGTCCAGGGCACAGGCGTTTCGATGCCGCGCGCTTCATCATAGGCGCGTGAAACGTCGAACGGCAGAGCGTGACCGAAGATCGCCCAGTCGCCGTAACGCGGTTTCAATTCCGCGAGCGCGCGCTTGTAGGTGGCCACAAGGTCGAGACCCTGCTCGACGGAACTGCCGACCACGTTGCGAAGTGCAACCAGGAAGCCCTTCATATCGGCGATCGAGGCCTGCACGGCTTTGCTGCCAGTAAGCGCGGCGCCGCGGCCAGGCATTGCGACTTTCGCATCGAGCGCCGCGAGTTCGTCGAGGCGAGTGATCCAGTCCGACAGGAAGCCTTCGCCGGTATAGGGCGTGGCGCGCTGCTCGAGCAGGTCTCCGGTGAACAGAACGCGCTCTTCCGGCAGCCAGCAGATCGAATCGCCGGCGGTGTGGCCGCGTCCGGCGGCGCGCAATCGCACCTCGCGGCCGCTGAACCAGAAGCTCATTTCGCGGTCGAACGTCAGATGCGGGATCGTTAGTCCGGGAATCTCCTCGACGCCCTTGAACAGCCGCGGAAAGCGCCGCACCTCGACCTCGAAATCGAACTGGCCGGTGGTGCGGATCATCTCAAGCGTATCGCGCGAAGCGACAATTTCGGCGTCATCGTAGGCCGAGGCGCCAAGCACGCGCACGGCATGATAATGTGTGAGGAACACGTGCTTTACCGGCTTGTCGGTGATGGTACGGATGTCGGCGATGAATTCGCGGGCCATGCGTGGCGTCGCCCGCGTATCGATCACGAGGCAGGATTCGTCGCCGACGATCAGGCCGACATTGGGATCGAAGTCGCTGACATAGCCGTAAACGTCAGTCGCGAATTCGACAAGCTTCGCCTTCTGATCTGCGGTGTCCGTGGCGGAAGCAAATGCTGTGCTCACATTATTGTCCTTTGCTGGTGTTGATCGGTGCGGTGTTCAGCGCTTTTTCGACGATGCTCTGCAGCGTTTGCGTGCCAACCTCGCGGCCGAGCAGAATGCTGATACGCGCCAGCAGACCCGAGGTGCCCTGCGGCCCGGTGGCGTCGCAGGCGCGAACCAGAATTTCGAGGATCTCGTCGCCCTCGGCTTGGGACAAAACTGTCATGCTGCGCACTCCATGTTGCCCTTGCCGCGCAGAAGGTCCGGCGTTGGCGGCGCCTGCAATTGTTGCGAGCGGGCGATGACATGTCCGTCCGGCCGCAGCAGATAGGTTGCGCCGTCGTGCGCCCCATAGGCTTTGAACAGGGCGCCGTCCGGATCGATGAGCACCGGCAACGGCAGAGTGCGCGCGCTGCGCGAGATGACGTAGCTGCGGAGCGTGACGCCCGGCACTAACGACGCGGCGGCTGTGGCGGGCGGCAGATCGGCGTCATCCGGCAGGAAGTGAAGCGCAACGAATGCGCCTTCCAGATACTGAAGGAGATGGCCTTCGGTTCCGTCCGGATGGATGATCCGTCCGTTTGCGAACGGAGATCCAGGCACTAGTCCGCCGCTTTCATTCCAATTGTCAGCGACATTGAGCGGCGAGGCTGGATAAGACTGCGCGACTGCGAGCCGGCCGCCATTGACCATCGGCCGCACGTCCGGCAGGTGGCGTGCGAGATCGAGCACGGCGTCGCGGAACAGGCGGCGCGCGGGCGTATCAGGTGTCAGAAACAGTGCGCTGCGGTTGGTGACGTCGATATTCTCCACCGCGGCGGCGTGGCGCTCGCTGTGATAGCTGTCGATCAGCGTTGGTTCGGCCAGGCCCGCAATCACCAACCCGAGCTTCCAGCCGAGATTGTCGGCATCGGCGATACCCGTGTTGCCGCCACGTGCTCCGAATGGGGGCACCTGATGCGCTGCATCGCCGAGATAGATCACGCGGCCATCGACAAAGCGATCCGTCAGGCGGCGCTTGTAGCGCCACACGCCGGTCCACACGATGTCATAAGGCGTGTCTTCGCCGAGCGCGCGCTGCAGTCGCCGGTGGATTTCGTCTATCGTGCCGGCCCGCTCGATATCGGGATAGTGGCTAATCTGACAATTGAAGCGGCAGACGCCGTCCGCCATCTGATGGTTCAACACCACGCCGCCATCGTTGAAATCGGCGTCGAGCCACATCCGTCGCTCGCAAGCGGAATGAGTGTTGGCGCGGATATCGGCGATGCACCAGGCATCCTCGAACAGATGGGTGTGCGAGGGCACATTCAGGCTGTTGCGGATGAAGCTGTTACCGCCGTCGCAGGCGGCCAGCCACTCGGTCTCGAGCTCGTAAGGACCTTCCGGCGTTTCGATCGTAAGCGTGGTGTGATCGTCCTGCGATGAAACGCCGACGATACGGCTCTTCCAACGCAGGTCGATGGCGTCCACTTCTGCGATGCGATCGACGAGGTATTGTTCGACGAAGAATTGCTGCAGGTTGGTGTAGGGCGGAATGTATGAACCATCCGCGCCTTTCGACGAGAACGAATAGACCTCATCCTCGCCCTTGAACACGCGGCCGTTGCTCCAGCCAACGCCCTTTTCGATCACACGCCGTGCGACGCCGAGCCGTTCGAAAATCTCCAGCGTGCGTTCGACGTAAACAACGCCACGCGATGACAAACCGAGCGCACCAACATTGTCGTCTTCATCGATGATTACGACAGGAATGCCGCGCAACCCGAGGTCCAGCGCGAGCGTGAGGCCGGTTAACCCCGCGCCGGCGATGACGACCGGGTAGCGTGGTTGCTTGCCCGATGCGATCTCTGGCGGCGTGCGGAACGGATAGATCGGCAATTCATAGCCATCCATCGCTTGCGGTTGGTAATGCGATGTGCTGTCGCGCCCCGCCACCTGATTGTTCCTTGCTGTCCGGTTAAATCCTTCGTTTTCAGACCATCCGGGACCGGGTCGCGTCTGTCCTTTGGATTAAGGACAGACCTGCAAGACGTGCCGTGCGACGGTCATTGCGACGCAGCGAAGGAGACTGACGTGACATCGCACGCCATGCGGGAAACCGCCGAAATTACAGAGACGTTCAAGATGCCGGCGAAGCTGCATTATGCATCGGCCTCGCCATTCGTGCGCAAGGTGATGGCGTCGGCGATTGAACTCGGCCTCGAGGGGCATTTCGCGCTTGAGCCCGCCGCCAATCCGACCATGCCGACCGTGCGCAATCCGGCGATCGCGGCCGACAATCCGTTGGCGAAAGTACCAACACTGGTGCTGGACGACGGCGAGCAGCTCTACGATTCGATTGTGATCTGTGAATATCTCGATGCGATGGACGGCCGGCACAAGCTGTTTCCGGCATCGGGCATGGATCGCTGGCGTGCGTTGCGCACCAATGCGCTTGCGGACGGCATTCTCGATGCCGGCGTCCTGGTGCGGCTCGAGCGCGTGCGGCCGGAGGACAAGCGCTGGAGCGACTGGATCGATGGTCAGTTGTTCAAGATCAACGGTTCGCTCGATCTGCTTGAAAGCAGCTTCAATAACTGGAGCCCGGGATTCAATATCGGCCACATCGCCGTGTCCTGCGCGCTGCAATGGCTTGAATTCCGCGAGATCGTCGATAATCCGCGCAAGGGACGCGACCGCCTCTATGCCTGGCACGAGGAATTCTTGAAGCGGCCCTCGATGGCGCGTACCCAACCGGCGTGATGCGCACAATGATACAACTTTATATGTGGGGCACGCCGAACGGCTACAAAGTGTCCATCATGCTGGAAGAAGCCGGGCTGCCTTACGCGGTCTGCCCGGTCGATATCGGCAAAGGCGAGCAATTCGCGCCTGATTTCCTGAAGATCAGCCCGAACAACAAGATTCCTGCAATCATCGACCCTGACGGGCCGGACGGCGCGCCGATCAGCGTGTTCGAGTCTGGCGCGATCCTGCACTATCTCGCGGAGAAGACCGGGCAGTTTCTGCCGAAGGATGCGCGCGGCCGCTATCGCGTCATGGAATGGCTGATGTTCCAGATGGGTGGCGTCGGCCCGATGCTCGGCCAGGCGCATCACTTCCGCCACTATGCCAAGGACAAGCATCCTTATTCCATCGATCGCTACACCCAGGAATCGGCGCGGCTATATGGCGTAATGGACCGGCGGCTTGAAGAGTCTGCTTATCTTGCTGGCGATGCCTATAGCATCGCCGACATCGCCACGTTTCCATGGATTCGACGGCACGAGCGGCATGGACAGAAGCTGGAAGACTATCCGAATGTGCACCGGTGGTTTCAGTCCATCGCTGCGCGGCCGGCGGTGATCGCCGGCCTGAAGCCGCTGTCCGAGGGCGAGCAGCGCGGCATCCTTGCCGATGCGAAGTCGCACGATCTTTTGTTCGGGGCAGGGCAGCGCTCGCGCGCCTAGTCACGCGATCTGTCCTCTGAGCGATCTGTCCCTTCAGAACGTGATCGCCGACAGGCTTTCCGGGTCGAGCTTCACGTCGATCAGCAGCGGGGCCTTGCGATTGGCGATCGCTGCGGCGGCCGTCTCCAGATCGCTTTCTGAGCGCACGGTGATGCCCTCGCCACCGAGCGCCACTGCGACCGGCGCGAGGTCTGGCCAGTCCAACAGCGACAGTGCGGGGTCTATCCCCTTGCGACGGAACTGTATGTATTCCGCGCCATAGCCGTTGTCGTTGCATACAATGACGACAAGATCGAGCTTCTGGCGCACTGCGGTCGAGAACTCGGTGAGCCCGCCCAGCATGAAGCCGCCGTCGCCGGTGATGAGCACAGTCGTCCGACCCTTCGCCGCCACAGCCGCACCGATGGCCTGGCCCATTCCGAGACCGATGGAGGCGGAATTGACCGTGTGTACATAGGAGCGCGGATCGGGAGCGTGGATCACCTTCCAGCTTTCCACCATGAAACGTCCTCCGTCCTGAACGACAACGCGGTCAGCGGGCAGCTCCTTCTCGAGCCTGATCAGCGCGGTACGGATATCGACAGTACCGTCAGCGTGCTCCTTGGATAGATAGGGCTGGATGCGGTTCGCAGCGATCTTCTCCTTCAGCGTTTCGCTGCGGAAGGCCGAAGGCTCGATTTCCGCCATGTCGAGCAATTCCACCATCCGGTCTGCGGTCAATGCAGGATCGCCGACAATGCCAGCATCGGGTACGCGGACGCGCCCGACCTCCTCGCGCTCCAGATTGACCTGGATCACACGCTTGCCGTCGAGGTAGGGACCATGACCGGCGGTGTATTTGTTCAATCCCGCGCCGAAGGCGACGATGCAGTCAGCCGCGCCAACCGTTTCGGCGGCGACGTCCGTCGAGAGTGTGCCGAATACACCGAGGTCGAATGGTTCGCCGCTGAACAGGCCGCGCGCTTTCAGCGTTGTGGCGAGTGGCGCGCCGATGCGCTCCGCCAGCCGGATCAGGGCAGCCCTCGCACGTGCATCGCAGGCGCCGCGGCCGGCGAGCACGATCGGGCTACGGGCCGCCGCAATGATGCCCACGGCATTGTCGAGGTCGTCGCTCTCCGGCACCACGGCGCGATGCTCGGACAGGAAGTAGGGCACGTGGCGGTACTCGACCTCCTGCCACTGGAAGTCGGACGGGATGTTGAGGACGATGGGACGCCGTTCGATCTCCGCACGGCGGAACGCGGTCGCGATGTCCTCGCCCAGCGTGGCCGGTGCACGCAGTTGCTCGAAGCCGGCGCCGGTGGCGAGGATATGCTCCCGCTGCGGAACATTCTGGAAATTGTCCTTGTCGATGACCGCGGTGTCGCCAGCCAGGAGCACCATCGGCGTTGTGCCTTTGACGCCCTCGATCAGGGCAGTCAGCGTGTTGGTGACGCCAGGCCCATGGGTGACGGTCGCAACGCCGATCTTGCCAGTCACCTGGGCATAGCCCAGCGCCATCAGCACCGCGCTCGCCTCGTGAGCCGCGGCAACGAAGTGGCCGCCGCAATCGCGCACGAAACTATCGGCCATGTAGAGATTGGCGTCGCCAATCAGGCCGAACATCGTTTCGACGCCGTGGGCGGTCAGGTCGCGCGCCATGGCGGCGTAGACGGTCATTGTCTTGCTGGCAGGTTCGTGCATCGAGGGTCCCTTGGTCGTCCGGTCACGCGCGGAGATTATCGACGGCTGTGACAGCATGTTCGTCGCAGAAAATGACGATCAGGTCGAGCGTCTGGCGTCGGGCGGCTGAGAGCAAAGACGTGGATGGCCGGGACAAACCCGGCCAT